>DASQBG010000085.1:0-22755 GCA_035635335.1 Myxococcales bacterium
GTGATCACGTCCCAGAAGAAGCCGGTGACCAGGTTGTGCAGGATCACCACCGGATAAGCGACGATCAGCGCGAGCACCGACAGGTAGTGCAGGCACACCACCGGGTGCAGCCGCCAGGCGTGCGTCAGCCCGCCCATGAAGTCGACCAGGTTCGAGCGCCGCCAGCGCAGCTGCTGGGCGAAGTATCCGCTCAGCGTCTCGGGCGCGGCGGTGTAGCAGAAGGCGTCGAGGGTGAGGACGGTCTTGTACCCCGCCTTGACGATCTGCCGGGTGAGGAAACGGTCCTCGCCGTACCTGATGGCGACGCCGGCGATGTTGCGATCCTCGAGCACGTCGTGGAGCTCGAGCAGGACCTTGCGGCGGTACGCGGTGAGGCAACCGGTCAGGCACATCACGGTGCAGAAGACGCGCTCGAGGTCCTTGAGCCACTCCTGCGAGAAGAAGAACTTCACCGCCACCATGCGGGTGAGCCAGTTGCGGTCCTGGCCCTGGACGAAGGTGCGCCCGCCCACCGCGGCAATCTCGGGGCTGACGAACCGCGCCATCAGCTCGCGCACCGCGCGCGGGTCGGCGATCACGTCGGAGTCCACCGACACGACGACCTCGGCGCTGGTCGCGAGGACCGCCCGGTTGATGGCCTTGCGCTTGCCCAGATTCTCGGGATTGCGCAGCACGGTGATCCGGTGGTCGACCTGCGCCGCCCGCGCTGCCCAGGCGTAGCTGTCGTCGGTGGAACAGTCGTCCACCACCACCACCTCGAGCTTTTCCCGGGGATACTCCTGCTGCGCCAGGCTGAGGACGGTGCGGTAGATGCCCTCGCCCTCGTTGTAGAGGGGGACGATGATGGCGACGGTGGGCTCGAGCGAGGGGTCCTTGCGATCGACGGCCTCTCCGCGCACGCGGCGCAGGAAGGGCCCCAGGACGTACCGATTCATCAGGACGAGCAGACACAGAAGCTGGACTGGCAAGAGCTCCATCACACTTCCGGCTCGCCGCGTCCCCGACCGGACACCTGTCGGGTTCCGAACGACGCCGCCTCCCCTTCCCGAGCGCGGTTGGAAGCTGCGTCGGGTACGGACCAAGGGCAAGTGCCAGCCTGCCCATCCCGATTACGGCTGGATCTCGCGGACGCTCAGCCAGCGGAAGTCGACGTCCTCGGCGCTGTCCCACCGGAAGGTGGCGATCGGGCCGCCCCAGGTGATGGGCATGCCGGCCGCGCTGGCGCCGCAGGAGCTGGCGTCGCCTCCAAAAGATCCATCGTCCGTCATGTCGTAGACCTTCGACCAGGTGACGCGGTCGGCGCTGTCGTTCAGCCACAGCTCCATCTTCACCGCCGCCTTCCCCGCGACCGTCAGGTTCCGCAACACGGTCTTGAAGCCGACCCAGCGGCCGATGATGGAGTTGGTCGCCTGCAGGTACGCCGCGTTCCGGTAGCTCACGTGCCACGATTCCTTCTCGAACCGCACCCGCCCGTCGTAGTGAAGGCCGCCCTTGTACGCGGAGCCCTCGCACGGGATGGGCCCGCTGTGGTGGCCTCCCCGCGCGTACCAGGCGAAATTGTCGGTCGGCAGCGAGGCGGAATTGACGCGCACGAAGCCGGTGATCTCCACGTTCCGCCAGTCGTTCGGCGCCAGCATGTAGCCCTGCGCTGCGAGCTTCAGGCGGTCGTAGCTGGCCGGCTTCTGGTACCCGGTGGAGGTGAATACCTCCATGCGCACCTGCGCGCTCTTCATCTTCCACGATCCGTCGCCATTCGGCGTGATGGGATTCTGCGGATTGAAGCGCGAGTCGGCGCGCGGGTCGGCCGGCATCGACCAGGACTCGCCGCCCGAGAGCGACGCGTAGAGCGTCGTGACGCCGAACGCGTCGACGGCCGGGCCCGGAGGAGGCGCCGGGGGACCGGGTGGCGTCGAGGGGGGCGGAGCGGGCGCGGTCGGTATCTCGCTCGCGTCGACGCGCAGCTCGGCCACCGCCACGCCGGGCTGAGCGGCGTCGGCGTCGATCGCGAGCCGCACGAACCGGCCCTGCGCGGCCGTCAGCGGCTGGCGCTCGCAGCTCGCACCCACACCGGCGCTGGAGAGCGCATAGCTGACTCCATCCTCCGACACCGACACCTGATAGCGGGTAGCCGGGACCCCTGCCCAGGCGACGGCCACCGCGTCGATCCGCTGGACCGTGCCCAGGTCGAGATCGATCCAGCACGCGCTCGTGCAGCTCCAGGAGGTGGCCTGGTTCCCGTCGAGGGCCAGGGCCGGAGCGCCTCCGCTCGCTCGGACCGCGGCGACTGCGCTCCCGCTGGCCACCTCCGGGCACTGCTGTGGAGGAGGATCGTTCTGCTGTGGAGGAGGAGCGCTCTGCTGTGAAGGAGGAGCGCCGCTGCCACACGCCGCCGCGCAGACAGCCGCCCCGATGAAGAGGTAAATGCCTCGTCGCATTGTCGCCTCGCCCGTGTGGGCGGATGGAAGTGCCCGGACCCACCCGACCTCCGCTCGAACGAGCGCGCGGCCGGCTGTCCTTGCCCCAACACCGCGCGCGGCGAGAATTCATCCGCCCGCGCGTCGACTCTGTAGGTGCAGGTGGGTCAGCTGCCGCGGAGGAGAGCGGCCTGGGCTTCCGCGTTTGCCAGCGCGCGATTCACTGCGGCGCGGGCGGCGGGCTTCGTCTTGCTCTGCAGCGCGCGGAGGGTGGCAACGAGCTCGTCCGCGCCGCGCACCAGCACCTGGTTCCGCTTCTCCTCGGCGGGGCGCCCGCCGGAACGGGGCGCGTGGCCGCCTTCGCGGCCGCGGTGCAGCCGGACCGCGCTCTCGACCCGCTCGGCGATCACGTCGAAGTCGGGCGAGGGCTTCTGGATGTAGTCCACCACGCCCATGCGCAGCGCTTCGACGGCGGAGCCCACCGAAGGGTACGCGGTCATCAGCACGCAGGCGCAGCGCGGCTGCCGCTCACGGATCTGCTTGATGAGGTCGAGCCCGTCGCTCTCCGCCAGGTTCAGGTTGCGGTCGATCAGGGCGCAGGCGAATTCCTGCTCTTCGAGGAGGCGTACCGCGCGCTCGGCGGTCTCCGCCACGGAGAGGTCGTAGCCGGCGGAGGTGAGCGCCCTCTCGACTACGCGGAGCACCACGCGAGCGTCGTCCACCAGCAACACGGCGGGACGGCGGAGCAGCGAGACTGGCTGCGGACTGGCCAGGGACGACCTCCCGAGAGGAAGGGTCTAGCAGCGCTCCTCGGGTGAGCCACAAGGCGTTCCATGTAAGAAGCCGCTCGCCGCGGTCTCCGGCGGTGGCGTTCTTCACGGCGCCGTCGGCGCGGATCCCACCGTGGCCCACACCTCACCGCTTGCCGAGCAGCTCCAGCGCGGAGAGCGCGAGCACCGCGGCGCCGGTGCGGATGGTCGGCTCGCGATCGGGCGCGAAGGTGGCCGAGTGCAGCGAAGGGAGCGGCGTGCCCGAGGCCCGGGCGGCGGCGTATTTCTTCGGCTCGACGGCGCCTACCCGCAAGAGCACGGACGGCACGCCCGCCGCCTTCCCGAACTCGCCGAAATCCTCGGCCACCATCTCCGGCTTCCCCTCGACGACGTTTTCCTGGCCCAGCTCGCGGGCGAGCATCGCGCCGAGCCGCCTGGTCAGGGCCGGATCGTTGAAAGTGGCGCTGGCGCCTTCGCTGGTGCGGATCTCCGGTTCGCGCGGCGCGCTCGCGGCGGCCGCTTCGGCCTTGGCGATGCGGGCGATCCCGTCGAGGAGCTGCTTGCGGACCTGCGGCGAGTACGAGCGAACCGTGATCTGCAGATGGACGTCGTCGGGGATGATGTTGTGCTTGTTGCCGCCGTGGATGGAGCCGACGGTCACCACGGCGGGCTCGAGCGGATCCTTCTCCCGCGAGACGAGCGTCTGCAGCGACAGCACGGTGCGCGCGGCGATGACGACGGGATCGACCGTGGTGTCGGGCTTGGCGCCGTGCCCTCCGCGCCCGAAGACGGTTACGTCCACCGAGTCGACGTTGGCGAGCGCGTAGCCGGGGATCCAGGCGACCTTTCCAGCGGGCAGGTCGGAGCTGTCGTGGACGGCCACGGAGAAGTCCGGCTTGGGGAACCTCTCCAGGAAGCGGTCGGCGAGCATCGCCTTCGCGCCCGCGACGGTCTCCTCGGCGGGTTGCCCCACCATCACCACCGTGCCGCGCCAGCGGTCCTTGGCGCGCGAAAGGAGCGCCGCGGCCCCCGTCCAGGAAGCCATGTGGACGTCGTGCCCGCAGGCGTGCATGACGGGCACCGTCTTGCCGGCGGGATCCGTCGCCGTGGCCTTGCTCGCGTACGGCAGGCCCGTCTTCTCCTCGACCGGCAGCCCGTCCAGCTCGGTGCGCAGCAGCACGGTCGGGCCGGGGCCGTTCCGCAGCACGCCGACCACGCCCGTGCCGCCCACTCCCGTGGTCACCTGGTAACCCAGGCGCCGCAGGCGATCGGCGAGCTTGGCGGCGGTCTTCTCCTCCTGCCCGGACAGCTCGGGGTTCCGGTGCACGTCGAGGTACAGCGCGTCGAGCTCGGGGTAGAGCGAGTCGAGGCCCTCCAGGCCGCCAGGCGCCTTCGCCTGCGCGTGGGTGGCGGCCGCGGCGAGCGCGACGAGCACGGCGGCGGTTCGCATGGCGGATCTCCCCGAAGGAAAGAGGCGAGTGGAGCTCACCGGCCGCGCCAGCAGGGAGCGCGCTTCTCCAGAAATGCGCTCATGCCTTCCTGCGCGTCCTCCGCGGCGGCGTTCGCGCACATCACCCCCGAGGCGTACGCGTAGGCGTCCGCCTGGGCCATCGACAGCTGCCGGTAGAACGCCTTCTTGCCCAGGCCGACCACGAACGGGCTGGAGGCGACGATCCGTTCCGCCAGGGCGCGCGTCGCCGCGCGCAGCTCGGAGGCCGGGACCACTCGATTCAGGAGCCCCGCGGCGAGCGCCTCGGCCGCGGTGATCGGTTCGCCGGTGAGCAGCATCTCCATCGCCTTCTTGGGACCGATGGCGCGGGTGAGCGCGACCATCGGCGTGGTGCAGAACAGGCCGATCTTCACTCCGGGCGTGGCGAAGCGCGCCTCCGCCGCCGCGACGGCCAGATCGCAGGAGGCGACCAACTGGCATCCGGCCGCGGTCGCGATCCCCTGCACCTCGGCGATCACGGGCTGGGGGATACCCTGGATGGTCTCCATCACCTCCGCGCAAGCGGCGAAGAGGTTCCGGTAGAACGCCTCGTCGCGGCCGATCATCTCGCTCAGGTCGTGGCCGGCGCTGAACGCCGGGCCGCTGGCGCGCACCACGGCGACCCGCAGCTCGCGATCCCCGCCGATGGCACGGAGGCATTCGAGCAGCTCGCCCAGGTGCTCGAGCGACAGCGCGTTGCGCCGCTCGGGCCGATCCATGGTGATCCAGGCGATCGGTCCTTCGCGATCGAAAGCGAGGTTGCGGAAGCGCCCGGTCATGTCGGTCCTCCTGTTCCAGATCGCCGCCGATGGGGCGGCACTGCGCTCTCCCAGTGCGTCCGATTCGCTCTCTAGCGGATCAGCTCCTTCAACAGATGTGCGCCGAGCGCCTTCAGCCCTTCCTGGAGCAACGCCTTCCCCTTCCCGCCCTGCAGCGTCTGGCGCATCGTCTCCGGCGCCTCTCCCAGCTCCACGTTGACGAGGACCAGGACCGCCGAGACCCCGGGAGTCAGCTCGGCCGCGCGTACCCGGCCGCGGCGCGCCTGGACCCCGGTCGAAAGCTTGTCGACCAGCTCATCGTCGGTCGTCCGCGCACCCTTCGCTTCCGCCAGCGCCGCGGACAGCCCGCCGTACACCTCGTCGAGGACGCGCTGGTTGGCGAAGGCGCGCAGCAACCGGTCCTCCGCCTCTTCGGCATCCACCTGGGCCGCCTTGGCGTAGGTGGGCGCGAGCGCGCGCGCCAGGTCGGCGCGCGTGATCACGTGCGGCAGCCGGCGGGAGAACAGCGCCACGCGGTGGACGGTAGCATGCCCCTTGGAGATCCGGGGGCGCCTCTGGTTTGATTGGGGCGTGGCTGCCCCGGGGGGAAAGCGCTTGCTCGCCTGTGCGGCGATCGCCGCGGCATGCTGGAAATCGCCCCGCGACCGGCAGCGCGATTACGCGCAAAGCCTGCGCCCCGCGCCGATCGGCGCCCAGTCCCGGGCGGCCGGTCCGGTTCGCTCCCTGCGCGTGCGCGTGTACGCCGACCCCGAGTACCAGGCCCAGACGCCGCGCTGGAGCGATCGGATCCGGGCGCAGATCGACCGCGCCAACGGCGCCGTCGAGGCGGAGCTCGGCGTCCGGCTGGAGGTGGAATCGATCCGCACCTGGAAGCGCGCGGACCGGTTCGAGGGGCTCGACAAGGCGCTGAGCGATCTGGCCGCCGCGGACCGGGGCGCGGACGTCGATTGGGTGATCGGCTTCGCGCCTGCCCTGGCGTTCGCTTCCGCCGCCCACGAGCAGCTGGGGATGGGCGCGGTGTTCGGCCGGCACCTCGTGCTGCGCGGGATGTTCTCGCTGGAGGAGACGCGCGCCCTGGAGTCCTTGCTGGACCAGCTGCCGCCGGAGGAGCGCGAAGCCCTGCTCCGCGAGCGCCGGCTCCACAAGGAAACGGCCGTGCTGCTCCACGAGTGGGCCCATACGCTGGGGGCGTTCCACGAGCACACGCCCGGATCGCTCCTCTCGCCGCTGTACGAGCCCTCGCAATCGGGCTTCTCCCCGGGAATCGTCCGCCTGCTGCAGATCGCGCTGGAGCAACGAGGCTCGCGCGACGAAGCGGGGCTTTCCAGATGGGCGGCCGCGTACCGTGACGAGGTCCGTACCTCGGCCACCGTCTGGGACGAGGCGACGCGGGCGGAAGCCCTGAGATATGGCGAACGGTTCTTCGGAAGCGGCCACTTCGCTGCGGGGCCGGAGGGCGGCGCGCCTCGGGAGACGGCCCGGTCCGCGGAACCGCCCGCCCAGCCTCCGCCCGCGGCCGCCGGGGCCGGAGGAGTGTCTGCCGCCGATGCGCAGCGGCTGGAAGACGCCGCGCGCAAGGCGCGGGCCCGCGACCTGGCCGGCGCGGCGGCGCTTCTCGCGCCCCTCGCGCGGCGATACCCGCAAGATGCCCGGGTGCAGGCCTTCTCCTGCTCGCTGGGGCAGGCGCGCGAACCCAGATCCGCCGGCACGCTCGCTGCCTGCCAGGGCGCCGCGCGCCTCCCGGACGTGCCCATCGAGATCCGGCTGGTGCTCGCGGGCGTGCTGCTCGACCGCCAGGACCGGGCCGGTGCGGTGATCGCGCTGGGGCGCGCGGAGTCCGCGCTGCGCGAGTCGACGGCGCCGCCCGAGCTCTGGCTCGCGCTCGCCCAGGGCTTTGGACGCGCCGAGATCTGCTCGGCCGCCGAGAGGACCGCTGCCCGCGCTCGCGGCCAGCCTGGCGCGAAGGAGATCGCCGCGGAGTGCTCGCGCTTGCGGCGGGTGGCCGCGTTGCCGCGCGACGCGCCGGTCGCTCCCGAGCGCGAGCACGACTACGTCCAGGCCGTTCTGGATGCGCAGAGCGACGTCCGGTACGGACGGATCGACCGCGCGCGGGCGGCCGCGAAGGGCCTCGCGGCGAAGTTCCCCGGGACGCCCGGCGCAGAGGTGGTCCACTGCCTCTTGCACGGCCGCGCCCGCGCGTTCGCCGCGGCGAAAGCCGTCTGCGAGTCCGCCGCGCGCGCCGCGCCGGAAGCGTTCTTTCCCCGGTACTTCCTCGGGCTCATCGCGGGGACGGAGCGTCGCTTCCGCGACGCGCAGGCCCACCTGACGCGCGCGCTCGAGCTGGACGATGCGACGTACGATCCCTGGGTCAGCCTGGCCGCGGTGGACGAGAGCCTGGGGGAAACCGCCGCCCTCGAGGAGCTGAAGGCCCGTTACCGCAAGCGCTTCGGCTCGGAGCTGCGGCCCGCGCTCTGGCCCGCGGCCTGGACCTCGGGGAGATGACCGCGCTCACCTGGCGCAGCCAGATCGGCTTAGCATGTCGCGCGGTGCGGAGTTCCGCAGCCGCCTGCAGCTTCCGCAGTGACCGCCCGAGGTGATCCATCTTGATCGCGTCCATCCTCTCCCTGCTCCTCGCCGCTCCGTCGAACCTGCCCGCGCTTCCTTCCGACGTCCCGGCCAACGCCACCCGGTACACGGTGCTGATCATGGGCGCCCCCGCGGGCCAGCAGGCGCTGTGGGGATCTCCTGGAGGAAAGCTGCGCGCGTTCTTCCAGTACAACGACCGCGGCCGCGGCCCGAAGACGTACACCACGCTGACCCTGCGCGACGGGTTGCCCGTCTCCGAGGAGACCGACGGCAACGACTACATGAAGGACGCGGTCAGCGAACGGTTCTCGCTCGCGGACGGCGTCGCCTCGTGGAAGAGCAAGGCCGAGCAGGGCACCCGGCAGCCCGCCGGACCGGCATTCTACGTCTCGATGTTCGGGCCGCCGGCGGACGGCGCGCTGCTCGCGCGAGCCCTGCTCCGGAACGGCGGAAAGCTGGCCCTCCTCCCCGACGGCGAGGCGCGGATCGAACGGGTGCTGGACCACACGGTCCGGAGCGGAGGAAAAGCGCGGCGGCTGACCCTGTACGCGATCACCGGCGTCGACTTCTCGCCCAGCTATCTCTGGCTCGACCAGAAGCGCGAGCTGTTCGCCGCCGGGGGCGTCTGGCAGGCCATCGTCCGCGAGGGCTGGGAAGGCGCGATGCCCGCGCTGGTGAAGGCCCAGCAGGAAGCGGAGCAGCAGCGGGCGCGCGAGCAGGCGCGGCGGCTCGCGCACCGGCCGCGCGGCGCGGTCGTCTTCCACGACGCCAACGTGTTCGACGCGCGGGCAGCGAGGATGGTGGCCCACCAGGACGTCACCGTGGAAGGGAACCGCATCCGGTCGGTGGGCCCGGCGAGCGAGCCTCCAGCGGGCGCCGAGGTGATCGACGCGCGCGGCAAGACGCTCCTGCCCGGCCTCTGGGACATGCACGCGCACGTGGGCGGAAACGACGGCCTGCTGAACCTGGCCGCCGGCGTGACCACCGTGCGCGATCTCGCCAATGACATCGACGACCTGCGCGCCCGCAAGAAGCGCATCGAGGACGGGACCGAGCTGGGGACCCGAATCGTGATGGCCGGTTTCATGGACGGCCCTGGACCGTACCAGGGACCGACCAAGGTGCTCGTCTCCACCCCGGAAGAAGGGCGCGCCTGGGTCGACAAGTACGCCGGCCTGGGCTACGTCCAGATCAAGCTCTACAGCTCCATCAAGCCCGAGCTGGTCGGACCCATCGCGGAGGAGGCGCACGCCAAGGGCTTGCGGGTGAGCGGCCACATCCCCGCGAACCTCACCGCGACCGAGTGCGTCAAGCTGGGCTACGACGAGATCCAGCACATCAATTTCCTCCTGCTGAACTTCATGCCGGACGTGAGGGAGACGCGCACGCCCGCGCGCTTCCTGGAGCCGGCGCGGCGGGCGGCCGACCTCGACCTCTCCTCGCCGGAGGTGCGCGCGTTCATCGCGCTGCTGGTGGAGCGCCGCACGGCGCTGGACCTGACGCTGGGCGCGTTCGAGTCCCTGTTCCTCGACCGCCCCGGCACGATGGCAGTCGGGATGGCGAAGGTGGCCGATCGGCTGCCGGTGCAGGTGCGGCGCGGGTTCCTGGCGGGCAGCATGCCCGTGCCGCCCGGCATGGACGAGCGCTACCGGAAGTCCTGGGACAAGGCGCTGGCGCTCGTGCGCGAGCTCTGGGCGGCCGGAGTGCCGATCGAGGCCGGCACCGATGCGCTCGCCGGCTTCTCGCTCCACCGCGAGCTGGAGCTGGACGCGCAGGCGGGGATCCCACCGCCCCAGGTGCTGCAGCTCGCCACGCACGGCGCGGCGCGCATCATGCGCATGGACTCCGAGCTGGGGTCGATCGAGCCGGGCAAGCTCGCCGACCTGGTCCTCGTCGACGGCGACCCCGCGCGGGAGATCTCGGCCGTGCGGAACACCGCGCTGGTGATGAAGGACGGCGTCCTGTACCGGCCGGCCGAGCTGTACGCGGAGCTCGGCGTGGCGCCGCGTTAGGGCTGCCCCGGCGTCAGTTCACCCGCACGCACCGAGCGTCGGGGTCGTTGTCGGGCCTGTACTCGTAATCTCCGATCCAGCCCTTGGCCTCGTTCTTCAGCGTGCACGCCGCGCAGGCGATGCGCTGCTCCGCGGGGACCCGGTCGCAGTCTCCGACCTGGCGGATCGAGGTGTGCGCGCACGACCAGCAGACGCCGAGCAGCAGCATCGCCGCGGCGCGCCTCGCCGAGCGCCGGAGGTGAGCCCCGAGAGTTGACGTCGGTTTCATCCCGCCTCCTCCGCTCGAGCGCATCCCACGAAGTCCGCGCCTTGAAGGCGTGGCGCCGCCCGATCGGCGGCGACTATTCCTCGCTGATCGCGCAGAACCGTTCCACCACGTGGAGCAATCTCTCGAGCGCTACCGGCTTGCTGAGGTATTCGGCGGCCGCCATCTTCGCCGCCGTCTCGCCGCGGTCCGCGTGCGCGCTCAGGACCACGACCGGGATGTCCTTCACCGCCGGGTCGCGCTGCTGCTCGATGCGGAACTGCCAGCCGTCCATGGTGGGCATCATCATGTCCAGCAGGATCAGGCAAGGCCTGACCGAGGCGGCGCGCAGCCGCTGCAAGGCCTCGGCGCCGTTGGCGGCGTGCAGGGTCACGTATCGGCTGTCGGCCAGCACCTCGGCGATCGCCTCGCGAACGTCGGGATCGTCTTCCACCACCAGGACCGTCCGGTTACAGCCCGCCTCGCTCATGCCCTCGCCTGCCTCGGGTGCTGTCCCGGAGGAATGGCCAGCGCAGCGACCACGGGCAGGTCGATGACGAAGGTGGATCCTTGCCCGGGCTGGCTGGAGACCTCGATGTGTCCGCCGTGCGCGTCCACGATGTGCCTGCTGATGTACAGCCCCAGCCCCAGGCCTCCGTAGTTGCGCACCGGCGCGGCGCGCTCGAACCGGGTGAAGATGCGTCCCAGGTCCTCCGCGGCGATGCCGATGCCCTCGTCCGCCACCGAGATCCGGATCCGTTCGCCGGCCGACTCGAGCCGCACCGAGACGGGCCGGCCCGCGCCGTACTTCACCGCGTTGGAGAGCAGGTTGACCAGCACTTGCTCCATGCGCAGCCGGTCCCAGCAACCTTCCAGCCGCTCCGGGCCGTGGAGGCGCAGCTCCGTGCCGGCTTCGGCGGCGGGGTCGCGGAAGTCCTCCGCCACCTGGCGCACCAGCTCCGCCAGGTCGAAACGCTCCGGAGCCAGCTCCAGCCGTCCGCCGGCGATGCGTGACACGTCGAGGAGCCGCTCGACGAGCAGCGTGAGCCGCTCCGTCTGCCGGAGCGCGCCGTGCACCCGGCCGCCGACGTTGGTCAGCGCGCTCTTGTCCGGCGCTCCCGCGTTCAGCCCGCGCTCGAGGCCCTGGAGCTTCAGCTGCAGCGCGGTGAGCGGCGTGCGCAGCTCGTGCGCGGCTACCGAGATGAACTCGTCCCGCTCGCGGAGCGCCTCCTGGACCTGTGCGGTGCGGACGCGTTCCTCCTGCGTCCTTCGTTCGGCCAACCGGACCTGCTCTTCCATCTGGCGGCGCTCGATGGCCGCGGCGATGACGTTGGCGACGGACCGGAGGAAGTTCACGTCGTTGCTGGTGAACGCGCGCGGGCCGGCGCTGTGGGCCCCGAGCAAGCCGTAGGCCCGGCGCAGGCGGGCGGGCGGGCCGATGATGGCCGTGATCCCGCTCGGAAAGGCTCGCTCGTCGAGGAAGCCGTCCAGCCGGAACCGCTGCGGGTCGAGGTGCTCGGGCTCCGGGCCGAGCAGCGGCGATTCCGGGTCGACCACCATCGCCAGGCGTCCGACCCCGCCGGGATCGATGCCGCAGCCGGCCCGGAGCATCAGCGAGCTCCCCTCGTGCGTCAGCTCGTGCACGTGGACCAGCTCGGTCCCGAGCGTGTCTCGCACGGTGTCGATCGCGCGCCGGATGACGGCCTCGAAGTCCGGCTGCTCCACGGCGAAGACGCCGAGTTGCGCCACCGCGCCCTGCTGCCGCGCCCGCTCGATCATCGCCTCCTCGGCCCGCTTGCGGTCGGACATGTCGCGCGTGACCTTGGTGAAGCCGACCAAGGTCCCGCGCTCGTCCCGGACCGCGCTCAGGACCACGCTAGCCCAGAAGCGGGACCCGTCCTTCCGCACCCGCCAGCCCTCCTCCTCGAAGCGCCCCTCCCGCTCGGCGATCTCCAGCTCCTTTGCCGGCTTGCCGGCGCGGACCTCCTGCTCGGGATAGAACCTGGCGAAGCTCTCGCCGACGATCTCGCGGACGGTATACCCCTTCAGGCGCTCGGCGCCCGAGTTCCAGCTGGCGACCCGCCCGCCGGGATCCAGCATGAAGATCGCATATTCCTCCACGCTGTCGATCATCAGCCGCATCCGCTCTTCGCTTTGCCGGAGCGCTTCCTCCGCCCGCTTGCGCTCGGTGAGATCGCGCGTGATCTTCACGAACCCGTGCAGCGCGCCGTCTGCCCCGCGGACCGCGGTGATCACCACGTCGGCCCAGAAGCGCACGCCGTCCTTGCGGACGCGCCACCCCTCGTCCTCGACGCGGCCCTCCTGGGCGGCGCGGGCGAGCAGCTGCGCGTGCCTGCCAGCCAGCATGTCCTCGCGGGTGTAGAATCGGGCGGAGCTCTGGCCCACGATCTCCGCTGCCGAGTAGCCCTTGATCGCCCGCGCGCCCTCGTTCCAGGAGATCACCTTGCCTTCGCGGTCCAGGAGAAAGATGGCGTAGTCGCGGATGCCGTCGATCGCGAGCTGGGCGTCGCCGAACGGCGCAAGCAACGCTGTCGAGTCGGTCACCGGGCCTCCGCTGCGCGTGATTCCTCGTACCATCGGAATGGGACCGAATACAGAATCACCCCTACCCGCCGCAACGGTTTTCGCCTCGGTGTGTCGGTACGCTCACCTGTCGGCTACTGGACGACTCGCCGGCGCGGGCAACGGGCACCGGGCGTGAGAGCGCCCGTGCGGCTGGCGATCGGATGCCCTGGGCCTGGTCGAGCGCGGCTACGCCGGGACGGCGGGCGCGACCCCGGCCTTCTGCCGCCGCCGGTGCGCGAGGCGATCCAGGGCCAGGTACACGACCGGCGTGGTGAAGAGCGTCAGGAGCTGCGAGACGAGCAGCCCGCCGACGATGGCGATGCCGAGCGGCCGCCGCAGCTCGCTGCCCACGCCATGCCCGAGCGCGAGCGGCAGTCCGCCGAGCATCGCGGCCAGGGTGGTCATGAGGATGGGGCGGAAGCGCAACAGGCACGCCTGGTAGATCGCGTCGCGCGTTCCGAGCCCCTGGTCGCGCTCGGCCTCGATGGCGAAGTCGATCATCATGATCGCGTTCTTCTTCACGATGCCGATGAGCAGGATGATCCCGATGAGCGCGATGATGCTCAGCTCCGTCTTGAAGAGCATCAACGCGAGCAGCGCCCCGACTCCCGCGGAGGGCAGCGTGGAGAGGATGGTCACCGGGTGGATGAGGCTCTCGTACAGCACCCCCAGCACGATGTAGACGGCGAGCAGCGCGGTGAGCACCAGGAGCGGCTCGCTCGCCAGCGAGTCCTGGAATGCCTGCGCCGTGCCCTGGAAGCTCGCCTGCAGCCCGGGCGGCATCCGGATCTCCTGCTCGGCGCGGTGGATCGCGCTCACCGCCTGCCCGAGCGCTACGTCCGGGGCCAGGTTGAACGACAAGGTCACCGCCGGGAACTGGCCCTGGTGGTTCACCGACAGCGAGGTGGCGCGGGGCTCGAAGCGCGCGAACGCGGTGAGCGGCACGGGCTGCGGGTCCTGGCCGCGCACGTAGATCCCGTGCAGCGAGTCGGGGTAGGCGGCCAGCTCCGGCTTCACCTCCAGCACCACGCGGTACTGGTTCACCTGGGTGTACAGGGTGGTCACCTGCCGCTGGCCGAACGCGTCATACAACGTGGAGTCGACCACCGAGGGCGAGATGCCCATCCGCGAAGCGGTATCCCGATCGATCTCCACGAAGAGCTGCAGCCCCGCGGTCTGCTGATCGGTGTTCACGTCGCGCAGCTGGGGCAGCGTGCGCAGCTTCTCGAGGACGCGCGGCGACCACTGGAGCAGCTCCTCCAGGTTCAGGTCCTGCAACGTGTACTGGTATTGCGTGCGCGAGGCGCGGCCGCCGATGCGCACGTCCTGCACCGATTGTAGATAAAGGTTGACTCCCTCCACGCGCGCGAGCTTGGGACGCAAATCCGCGATGACCTGGTCCGCGCTCCGCTTGCGCTGCCCGGGCGGCTTCAGCTGCACGAACATGAAGCCGTTGTTCAGCGGGCCGTTCCCCCCGATGAAGGACACCATGTGGTCCACGGCCCGGTCCGAGAGGACGACGGCGTTCACTGCCTCCTGCCGCTGCTTCATGGTCGCGAAGGAGACGTCCTGCGGCGCCTCCGAGAAGCCGGACAGCGCGCCGGTGTCCTGCTGCGGGAAGAGGCCCTTGGGGATCACCGCGTACAGCCAGACCGAGAGGCCGAGGGTCACCAGGGTGACCGCGAGCATGAGCCGGTGGTGGTCGAGGACCCATTGCAAGGAACGGTCGTAGCCTCGCAGCAGGCGCTCGAAGGCGCGCTGCGCCGCGCGCGCGATACGTCCCTGCTCGTCGCCCTGCCGCAGCTGGAGGAGCCGCGAGGCCATCGACGGCGTCAGGGTGAGCGACACGACGGCGCTGATCGCGATGGCCACCGAAAGCGTCACCGCGAACTCGCGGAAGAGGCGTCCGACGATGCCGCCCATCAGGAGGATGGGGATGAACACCGCGAGCAGCGAGAAGGTGATGGAGATGATGGTGAAGCCGATCTGCTTGGCCCCCTTGAGCGCAGCCTCGCGCGGCGGCATCCCCTGCTCGACGTACCGGGCGATGTTCTCGGTGACGACGATGGCGTCGTCCACCACGAAGCCTGTCGCGATGGTCAGCGCCATCAGCGAGAGGTTGTCCAGGCTATACGAGAGCAGGTACATGGCGCCGAAGGTGCCCACGAGCGAGAGCGGCACCGCCACGCTGGGGACGATGGTCGCCCGGACGCTGCGGAGGAAGGCGAAGACCACCAGCACCACCAGGCACACGCTGATCACCAGGGTGAACTGCACGTCGGCCACCGAGGCCCGGATGGTCTGGCTGCGGTCCTGGGCGACCTGGACGTCGATGGCCGGCGAGATGGAGCCCGAGAGCTGCGGGAGCAACGCCTTCACCCGCTCGATGACGTCGATGATGTTCGCCCCGGGCTGCCGGCGGATGATGATCAGCACGGCGCGCTGCGAGTCGGCCCAGGCGGCGACGCGCTCGTTCTCCACGCTGTCGATCACCCGCGCGACGTCTACGAGTCGCACCGGCGCCCCGTTCCGGTAGGCGATCACCAGCGGCGCGAAGTCCTTCGCCTTGAGCAGCTGGTCGTTGGCGGCCAGCGTGCGCATCTGCGCCGAGCCGCTCACTGCGCCCTTGGCCTGGTTCACGGTGGAATTGACCAGCGCCGTGCGCACGTCTTCCAGCGACAGCGACAGCCCCGCGAGCGCCTGCGGGTCGGCCTGCACCCGGACCGCGGGCTGCTGGCCGCCGCCGACGAAGACCTGCCCCACCCCGGGCACCTGGGAGATCTTCTGCGCCAGCACCGTGTTCGCCTGGTCGAACACCTGCCCGAGCGGGACGGTGGCCGAGGTCAGCGAGAGGATGAGGATGGGCGCGTCGGCGGGGTTCACCTTGCGGTAGTTCGGGCGGGTGGGAAGGTTCGCCGGTAGATCGCCGCCGGCCGCGTTGATGGCGGCCTGCACGTCGCGCGCGGCGGCGTCCACGTCGCGGTCCAGCTCGAACTGCAGGGTGATGCTGGTGGAGCCGAGGTAGCTGACGGACGTGACCTCGCGCAGCCCGGCGATGCGCCCGAACCGGCGCTCCAGCGGCGCGGCCACCGTGGAAGCCATCGTCTCCGGGCTCGCTCCCGGCAGCGCCGCGTTCACCGAGATGGTGGGGAAGTCGACGCGCGGGAGGGGCGCCACCGGGAGCTGCGTGTACGCGGCCGCGCCGGCGAGCAGGACCGCCGCCGCGAGCAGCGAGGTGGCGACCGGCCGCTGGATGAACGGCGCGGAGACGTTCATGGCGAGAGCTGCGGCTCGGGTTCCGCCCTCTTCCGCCCGCGCAGCAGGCGCCCGAGACGGCCCATGTAGAGGTAGATGACCGGCGTGGTGTACAGCGTGAGCACCTGCGAGACGAGCAGGCCGCCCACGATGCTGATGCCGAGCGGACGGCGCAGCTCCGAGCCGGTGCCCTGCCCCAGGGCGAGGGGCAGGCCGCCCAGGAGCGCCGCCATGGTCGTCATCATGATCGGCCGGAACCGCAGCAGGCACGCCTGGGTGATGGCCTCGATGGGCGAGAGGCCCTGATCGCGCTCGGCCTCCAGCGCGAAGTCGATCATCATGATCGCGTTCTTCTTCACGATGCCGATGAGCAGGATGATCCCGATGAGCGCGATGACGCTGAACTCGGTCCGGCAGATCATCAGGGCGAGCAGAGCTCCCACGCCCGCGGACGGCAGCGTCGACAGGATGGTGACCGGATGGATGTAGCTCTCGTAGAGCACTCCCAGCACGATGTAGACGGTCAAGAGCGCGGCCACGATCAGCGCGGGCTCGCTGGCGAGCGACTCCCGGAAGGCCTGGGCGGTCCCGGCGAACTCGGAGCGGACGCCGGGCGGCAGGCCCAGCTCGGCCCGGAGCGCGTTGATCGCGTCCACCGCTTCTCCCAGCGCGGAGCCCTTCGCCAGGTTGAAGGAGATGGTCACTGCCGGGAACTGGCCCTGGTGGTTGATGGCCAGCGGCGCGAGCGTCTCCGCCGCCTGCGCGAACGCGGAGAAGGGCACCTGCTCGCCGCTCTGCGTGCGCACGTAGAGCCGGTCGAGCGACTCGGGGTGCTGGGCCTGTTCCGGCTCCAGCTCCAGGATGACCCGGTACTGGTTGAGCTGGGTGAAGATGGTGGTGATCTGCCGCTGCCCGTACGCGTCGTAGAGCGTGTCGTCGACCGCCTGCGGAGAGACCCCCAGCCGCGAGGCGGTGTCCCGGTCGATGTTGATCTTGAGTTGCAGCCCGTCCGACTCCTCGTCGCTGGCCACGTCGGCGAGCTGCGGAAGCTGGCGCATCTTCTCCAGCATGCGCGGGGCCCATTCCTGGAGCTCGCCGGGGTCGGCGTCCTCCAGCGTGTACTGGAACTGGGTGCGGCTGGTGCGAGTCTCGATGGTCAGGTCCTGCACCGGCTGCAGGTAGAGGGTGATGCCCGGCACCCCGGCCAGCCTGGGCTGCAGGCGGGCGATGATCTCGCTCACGTCGGCGTTCCGCTGCGAGCGCGGCTTGAGGGTGATGGAGACGCGGCCGCTGTTGCTGGTGGGGTTGACGCCGTCGGCGCCGATGGACGAGGCGATCGAGGCGACGTCCGGGTCCGACAGGATCACCTCGTCGATGGCGCGTTGGAGGTTCGTCATCCGGGTGAACGACGCGTCCGGCTGCGCGACCGAGACGCCCACGATCAGGCCGGTGTCCTGCAAGGGAAAGAAACCCTTGGGGATGACCACCGCGAGCAGCGCGGTGAGGAGCACTGTCCCGACGGTGACCAGGAGCGTCTCGGGCTGGTGCGTGAGGACCCATCTCAGGCTGCGCTCGTAGACGCCCAGCATCCCGGCGAAGCCCCTCTCGAAGGTGCGGGCCAGCCGGCCTTCCCGCTCCTCGGCGCGGGGCTTGAGCAGGTGCGCGCACATCATCGCGGTCAGCGTCAGCGAGAGCACCGCCGAGACGCAGATGGCGATGGCCAGCGTGACCGCGAACTCGCGGAAGAGCCGCCCGATGATCCCGCCCATGAACAAGAGCGGGATCAACACCGCCACCAGGGAGACCGTGAGCGAGACGATGGTGAATCCGATCTGCTTGGAACCCTTCAGGGCCGCCTCGAAGGGCCGGTCGCCGTGCTCGATGAACCGGGCGATGTTCTCGATCATCACGATGGCGTCGTCGACCACGAACCCGGTCGAGATGGTGAGCGCCATCAGGGAGAGGTTGTTGAGGCTGTACCCGCACAGGTACATCACCGCGAAGGTGCCGATGAGCGAGAGCGGCACCGCGATGCCCGGGATGATCGTGGCCCGCACCGAGCGCAGGAAGACGTAGATCACCGCCACCACCAGCAGCACGGTCAGGATGAGCGTGAACTGCACGTCGTCCACCGAGGCGCGGACCGTCTCGGTGCGGTCGCTGAGCGTGGTCACGTCGAGGCCTTGCGGCAGGCTGGCCTGGAGCTGCGGGAGCAGGCTCTTCACCCGGTCGGCGACCTGGATCACGTTCGCGCCGGGCTGGCGCTGGACGTTGACGATGATCGCGCGCTTGCCGTTCGCCCACCCCGCGAGCTGCGCGTTCTCGACGTCGTCCACCACCTGCGCCACCTCCCGGAGCCGGATGGGGGCGCCGTTCCGGTAGGCGACGATCAGCGGCCGGAACGACCCGGCGTCGGAGAGCTGGTCGTTGGTGGCCAGAGCGAAGTCCTGGCGCGGGCCATCCAGGTTCCCCTTCGGCTGGTTGACGTTCGCCGCGACCAGCGCCAGGCGCACGTCCTCGAGGGTCAGGCCGGTTCCCGCCAGCGCGGACGGATCCGCCTGGACCCTGACCGCGGGCTTCTGCCCGCCGCCGATGGTGACCAGCCCCACTCCCGACACCTGCGAGATCTTCTGCGCCAGGATGGAATCGGCGGCGTCGGCCACCTGCGAGATCGGCATGCTCTCCGAGCTGACCGCCAGCGTGAGGACGGGAGTGTCCGCCGGGTTGCTCTTGCTGTAGGTGGGGGGCGCCGGCAGCGTGCGCGGCAGCAAGTTCGAGGCAGCGTTGATCGCCGCCTGCACATCCTGCTCGGCGGCGTCGATGCTGCGCGACAGCTCGAACTGCAGCGTGATCTGCGAGCTGCCGAATCCGGACACCGAGGTCATCTGCGAGAGGCCCGGCATCTGCCCGAACTGCCGCTCGAGCGGCGTGGTCACCGCCGACGCCATCGTCTCGGCGCTCGCGCCGGGCAGCAGGGTGGAGACCAGGACGGTCGGGTAATCCACCTGGGGGAGGGCGGCGACCGGAAGCTGTTTGTAGCCGATGAAGCCGGCGAGCAGCAGGCCCGCCGTGAGCAACGAGGTGGCGACCGGCCGCCGGACGAACGGCTCGGAGATGCTCACCGGTCTGCTCCGATGGCGCGGCCGCTGGGCTGCGCCGGGCGAGGCGTCGCCGGGCGCGGCGCGACCTTCGCGCCCGGCCGGAGCGCGGCGGCGCCGTCCGCGACCACCACCTCGCCCGCCGACAAGCCGCGGGCGATGGCCGCCACGTCTCCCTGGGTCAGCTCCACCTCGATCGGGCGTGGCTGGACCGTCTGGTCCGGTCCGACGACGTACGCGAAGGTCCCCTCCGGCCCGCGCTGCACCGCGGTGGTGGGCACCACGATGGCTCCCTTGCGGACGGTCAGCAGGAGCCGCGCCTTGACGAACTGGTTGGGCCACAGGGCCCGCTGGGGATTGGCGAAAGTGGCCTTCAGCCGCATGGTCGCGGTGTTCTGGTTGATCTGGTTGTCGATGACGAGCAGCTCGCCGCTGCCGAGCTTGGTGTTGCCGTCGCGGCTGAAGGCCTCCACGGTCAAGGTGCCCAGCTCCATCTGCTGCACCACTTGCGGCAGGTAGTCCTGCGGGAGCGTGAAGAGCACCGCGACGGGATCGAGCTGGGTGATGACCACGATGCCGGTCGTATCGCTGGCGCGCACCAGGTTGCCGGGGTCCACCAGCCTCACGCCGCTGACGCCGTCGATGGGCGAGGTGATGCGCGCGTACTCGAGGTTGAGCCGGGCGTTGTCGATCTGCGCCTGGTCGATGCGCACGGCGCCCTCGAACTGGCCGACCGCGGCCTCCTGGTTGTCCACGTCCTGCTGCGAGACCAGCTTCTCGCGGCGGAGCTCCCGGTTGCGCGCGAGCGCCAGCCGCGCGGTACGGAGCTGCGCGGCGTCGCGCGTCAGCGCTCCCTTTGCCTGCTCGAGCTGCACCTGGAAGGGCCGCGGATCGATCTGCGCGAGCGCGTCTCCGCGGCGGACCACCTGTCCTTCGCGGAAGATCACCGACTCCAGCCGGCCGTCCACCTGGGGCCGCACGGTGATGGTCTTGGCGGCGACGACCGTTCCGAGGCCATCGAGGTAGATGGGCAGGTCCCGCTGCTGCGCTGGCGCGGTCACCACCGGGACCGGGCGCTGCTGCGCCTGGGCCGCACCGGCGGACGGACCCTGCTGCCGGCCGGACCGGCGCACGAACCAGATCGTCGCCGCGACGAGGACGACGCCGAGCGCCGCAAGGATCCACCGCCTCATCGTCGCCTCTCTCTCGCGCCGGCAGCTCGAGCAGCAGGCCGCGCGCGGTCGAACGCTTGCAATCGGGCCACCGGCGCCCCTTCGAGGTTCCGGATCACCTTGCGCAGCGAGGCGCGCAGCGCCGCCTCCTCGGCCGCGTCCATGCCCGAGACCACCCGCGCGCGAAGGTCGCCCGCGATCGGGCGCAGCTTGCGGACCAGCTCCGACCCGCTTCGCGTGAGGCTCAGGCGCGAGCGGCGGCGGTCGCCCGGATCCGGCTCGAATCGCACCAGACCGCGCCGCACCAGGGCGGCGACGACCCGCGAGGCGGCCGGAGGGTCGATGCGCTGGCGGCGCGCGAGCTCTCCCAGTGACGAGCCGGACATCTCCGCGACGGCGAGCAGGGTCCAGAACTGCGGGGGTTTGAGGCGCAGCGGAGCGACGCGTTCCCGCACGGCCCGCCGCAAGGATCTGCGCGCGGCCGCGATCAGCAAGCCAACGTATTCTTGCGAATACAACATTTGCGGGTTGCAACTAGTCCCCGCCAGCTCGCCGGTCAAGCGCCTCGGGGCGATCGGCGTGTTTCGGATTGTTGCACGGTCGTCGCCGGATCTCGCGTCAGTGCGACGACATCCAGCGGCTCACCCGGTCGAAGAACCCGATCACCCCGCCGTGGTGCTCGGTGCAGTCCGCGGGGGCGGTGCCGGGCAGGAACAGCTCGCGCGCGACGCGGCCATCGGGACACCCGGCGATGGCCAGCCCGCCCGAGGACACGTCGACGTCGCGCTCCTCGAGGTCCGGTGGCCGCGCCCACGGGGCCGGCGCAGGGCGCTTGCGGTAGTACTCGCGCAGGATGCGCCCGAACACCGGGGCCGCGAGACGCCCTCCCGAAGCCGACGGCCCGAGCGAGCGCGGACGGTCGTAGCCCAGCCATACGACGCCCGAGAGCTCCGGCGTGCCGCCCACGAACCAGACGTCCTGCGCGTCGTTGGTGGTGCCCGTCTTTCCGGCGAGCGGCACCCCGGGGGGCCCTTCCGCGCGGGCGGCGGCGCCGGTGCCGCGCTCGACCACGTCGGTCAGGACGCTGATCATCAGATAAGCCACGCCGGGCTGCACCGCGGTCTTCATCTCCACCGAGGGGATCCACAGCACGTTGCCCGAAGGGCCCTCGACCGCGGTGACGAATCGCGGCGTGATGCGCATCCCCCCGTTCGCGAAGGCGGCGTACGCCGCCGCCAGCTCGATGGGCGCCACCTCGCCGGCCCCGAGCAGCGTCGAGGGGAATTCCGGGATCGGCGTGTTGATGCCGAGGGCGTGGGCCTGCTCGATGACGCGCGGCACGCCCACCCGGTTGCCGAGCGCGACCGCGGCGCGATTGGACGAGACGCGCAGCGCCTCGCGCAGGTTGAGCGGTCCGACCGGCAGCGTGATGCGGTCAGCGGGTTGGTAGTCGCCGCCGTCCTGGGCCAGAAGGGTCGTCAGTGGGATGCCGGAGTCGAGCGCGGCCGCCCAGACGATCGGTTTGAACGCCGACCCCGGCTGCCGGCGCGCCTGGGTGGCGCGATCGAACTCGGACATGGCGTAGTCGCGCCCGCCGACCAGCGCCCGGACGTCTCCGGTCAAGGGATCGAGCGCGACGAACAGACCCTCCAGGCAATCGGTGTGATCGTCGTTGCACGCCTTCTTCCGGCGATTCTCCAGGGCGGCGATCTGGCGCAGGAGCTCGCGCTCGCCGGCGCGCTGCAACCCCGCGTCCAGCCCGGTGCGCACGCGCAGCCCCATCGTGTCCGCCTCGGCGCCGAACCGATCGTGCAGCTCGCGCCGCACCGCCGCCACGAACCACGGCGCCCCGGCCGTCTCCTCCGAGGGCGAGAGCCGCAGCTTGTCCCGCAGCGCCTTGCGCAGCTCCTCGGGAGAGATCGCGCCCGTTCCGGCCATCAGCCGCAGCACCAGGTCGCGGCGGCGCCGGGCCGCGTCCGGGTAGCGGCGCGGGTCATACGTGGTGGGCGCCTTTGGCAACGCCGCGAGCATGGCCGCCTGCGCCGCGCTCAGCTCGCTCACCGGCTTGCCGAAGTACCCGCGCGCCGCAGCCTCGACTCCGTACAGGCCGTTCCCCAGGTAGATCTGGTTCAGGTACAGCTCGAGGATGCGGTCCTTGGAGAGCTTCTGCTCGATCTCGCGGGCGAGCACCAGCTCCCACAGCTTGCGTCGCAGCGTCCGCGCCGGTCCGATCTGCTGCGGGAACACGTTGCGCGCGAGCTGCATGGTGATGGTGCTCGACCCCTCGCGCAGGCTGAGCGTCCGCACGTCGCGCCAGAGCGCGCCGAGCATGCGGTGGTAGTCGATGCCG
>DASQBG010000086.1:0-12537 GCA_035635335.1 Myxococcales bacterium
GCAGATCACGTCGGTGCGGGAGTAGCCCTCGCAGCCGAGCGCCCTGTGCGCGTCGAGCGCAACCTTCTGCGCGGCGCGCGAGACGCCGTCAGGGACCTCGGCGGGCGTGATCTCGCGCGTGCCCTTGCCCAGGTACTTGCCTTCGTAATCGAACGCGCGGCCCTGCTCGAGGCGCACCTCGCTCGCCGGGAGCGCACGCGTGCCCCGGTCGTCGTCCACCACGCCGACCGTCAGCTCGGCCCCGGAGACGAATACCTCGGCGAGGTACTCGTCGTTCGACGATTCGATGGCGGCGGCGGCGCGCTGCGCGTCCGCCACCGAGCCGACGTGGTGCAACCCGACGCTCGAGCCGCCCGCGACCGGCTTGGCCACCACGCGCCCGTGCCTGCGGAGGAACCCGAGCAGAGCGCTGCCGATCGTCGCCTGATCGCCGCGCGGGAGGTGGACCGATTCCGCGATCGGGACGCCCGCGGCAACCGCGACGCGCTTCGCCCACTCCTTGTCGAACGCCTTCGCCGACGCGTCGGACCCGGGACCGGTGAAGGCGATCCGGCGTTGCTCGAACAGCTTCTGCGCGGTCCCGTCCTCGCCCCCGGTCCCGTGCAGCGCGAGGAAGAACGTCAAGGTCCGCGAGCGCTGGTCGTCGAGGGCTTCCTGCAGCGAGCCATATGCGGCGGCGCCGGCCGGGACGAATTCCTCCTCGAAGGGACGCGCGTGCGAGAGCAGCGCGGCGCGCTCGACGCGGTGGATGGCTCCGCCGGCCGCCCAGAACCAGGCCTCCGCCTGCTCGAGGAACGAGGCGACGTTCTGCCCCGAGGCCACCGACACCTTTCGTTCGCTGGAGGGACCGCCGAAGAGGACGACGAGATCTCGCATGTCCCCCCGAAGATAGCAGACGAGCGCCACGCCCCGGCGCGAGTTAGCATGTGCGCCTTCCGGAGGTAGATGTGCGAGTGCGCTCCACCACAGTCGTCTGCGTCCGCCGCGACGGCAAGGTCGCGCTGGGGGCCGACGGACAGGTCACGATGGACAAGGTCGTCTTGAAGCACGGCGCCCGGAAGCTGCGCCGCCTGGGCGATGGCCAGGTGCTGGCGGGCTTCGCGGGAGCGACCGCCGACGCCTTCACGCTGTTCGAGAAGTTCGAGGGCAAGCTGAAGGAGTACGGCAAGAACCTGCCCCGCGCCGCGGTCGAGCTGGCCAAGGACTGGCGGACCGACCGCTACCTGCGCCGACTGGAGGCGCTGCTGCTGGTGGCGGACGCGGAGCGCACGCTGATCCTCTCCGGCACCGGCGACGTGGTCGAGCCCGACGAAGGCGTGGCGGCGATCGGGTCGGGCGGGCCGTTCGCCCAGGCTGCCGCGAGCGTGCTGCTCAAGCATTCCCAGTTGCAGGCGCGACAGATCTGCGAGGAGGCGTTGCGCACGGCTGCGCGCATCTGCATCTACACCAACGAGCAGCTCACCTTCGAGGAACTGTAGGCCATGGCCGAGGCGCGCAGCTTGACCCCCAGCGAGATCGTCTCGGAGCTCGACCGCTACATCGTCGGGCAGAACGCCGCCAAGCGCGCGGTGGCCATCGCGCTGCGCAACCGCTGGCGCCGCTTCCGCGTCGGGCCGGAGCTGCGCGACGAGGTGATCCCCAAGAACATCATCCTGGTCGGACCGACCGGGGTGGGCAAGACGGAGATCGCGCGGCGGCTCGCGCGCCTGGCGCAGGCGCCGTTCGTCAAGGTGGAGGCGTCCAAGTTCACCGAGGTCGGCTACGTCGGGCGCGACGTCGACTCGATGATCCGCGACCTGATGGAGCAGGGCGTGCAGCTGGTGCGCGAGGAGCAGCAGCGCGCGGTGCAGGGGCGCGCGCAGGAGATGGTGGAGGACCGCCTGCTCGACCTCCTCTTGCCGCAGAGCGCGCAGCAAGGCGCCGCGGGGTTCGCCACCAACGACCGGAGCAGCACGCGGGAGAAGCTGCGCGGCATGCTGCGCGCCGGCGGCCTCGACGACCGCATGGTCGAGGTGGACGTGCAGGAGCGCCCCCAGGGCAACATGCAGATCTTCGGCGCCCAGGGCATGGAGGAGATGGGCATCAACCTGCAGGAGATGCTCGGCAACCTGCCCTTCGGGAAGAAGAGCAAGAAGCACAAGCTGCGGGTGCCCGAGGCGCGCCGGCTGCTCGAGCAGCAGGAGGCGGAGAAGCTGGTCGACAACGACACAGTGGTGCGCGAGGCGCTCGAGCGTGTGCAGTCGAGCGGCATCGTCTTCATCGACGAGATCGACAAGGTGGCGGGCCCGGGCGGCATCAGCGGCCAGCACGGCCCCGACGTGTCGCGCGGCGGCGTGCAGCGCGACCTCCTGCCGCTCGTCGAAGGCTCGACGGTGAACACCAAGTACGGGCCGGTGAAGACGGACCACGTCCTCTTCATCGCGGCGGGCGCTTTCCACGTGGCGAAGGTGAGCGATCTGCTGCCGGAGCTGCAGGGGCGGTTCCCCATCCGGGTGGAGCTGGAGCCGCTCACCCAGTCCGACCTGGTACGCATCCTGACGCAGCCCAAGAACGCGATCACCCGCCAGTACGCGGCGCTCCTCGCCACCGAGGGCGTGGAGCTGGCCTTCGACGAGAGCGGCGTGCAGGAGCTGGCGCGCGTCGCCCAGGTGATGAACGACCGCGCGCAGAACATCGGCGCCCGCCGCCTGCACACCGTGGTGGAGAAGGTGCTGGAGGACGTGAGCTTCCAGGCCGACTCGCTGCGCGGTCGCGCGATCCGCGTCGACGCGGCGTACGTGCGGGAGAAGCTCGACAAGGTCCTGCAGGACGAGGATCTCTCGCGCTACATCCTCTGAGTCACTCCGCGATCGCGTCGTAGCCCCGCTCGGAAAACTGCAGCAGGCAGAACCCGTGGCCGAACGGGTCGGCCAGGATGGCGATCCGCCCCCAGTTCCGGTCCTGCGCCGGCTCGTCGACCTTCGCGCCGGCGTCCACGGCGCGTTCCACGGCCGCATCGACGTCCGGGACCACGAAATCCAGGTGCACCGGGGTCCAGTGGCGCGCGTAATTGCGCGGCCTCGCGGCCGGCGCGGGCGTGGTGCCGGCGGCCTTCGCGAGCAGGTAGATGGGCGCCACCGCACCGAGCAGCTCCACCCCGTCCTCGCCGAACCGCCGCCCGACCGTGAGCCCGAGCGCGCGCGTGTAGAACGCCACCGCCTTGTCCAGCTCGGGCACGTCGATGTTGACCAACAGGTCCACGGGTGGCGCATCCTACGCCGCGGCCACCAAACGCGCGCTCGCTTTCCACGCGCGATACTCGCTACCCGCGGGGCGCTGCGCGCTTCGCCTTGGCCGCGGCCGCCCCTTCCGCCGACACCACGCCTTCCTCGAGCAGCTGGGAGAGGATGCGGGCGGTGTCCAGGCGGTGCAGGCCGCAGATGGCGTAGAGGTCCTCGAAGCTGACCGCGCCGTCGATCTGCGCCAGCACGAAGCCGGCGCGAGGATCGAGGTTGAGCCAGATGATCTCGTCCGGGGGCAGGAGCACGAGGGGGATGCGGTCCATCGCGCCGAGCTTGCTCTCGTACATCTGGATCAGGTTCTCCTCGCACAGCGCGTGGAGCTTCTGCGCCTCGTCGTCCTGGGGCTTGCGGGCGAGGATCTTCGCCAGGAGCTCCATCGCCCCCGAGAAGTCGTTCAGCGCGACCAGCTCGTGCGCTCCGGACGTCCAGGCGGCCAGCTCGTCGTCCTCCGCGGGAGGGACCGGCATCGGCTCCTGGTGGATGGTCCATGCGCCGCCGGCCTCGGCCTCGGCGCCCGGCGGCGGCGTGTCCTGCGGGATGGCCATCGAGGGACCGTCGTCCCAAGGGCTCTCTTGCGGCGGCGCCTTGGCCTTCACCTTCGCCTGCGAAGGATTGGAGGGGAGGCGGCCGGCCGTCTTGCGGGCCGGGTCCGTCGGCACCTGCCGCTGCGTGGCGGGCGGCGGAAGCCAGGGATGCGCAGCCTGCAGCGGCGCGGCGGGCGGAGCCATGTGGGCGTGGATCCTCTCCAGCGCGCTGCGCAGGAACTCGCGCGCGCGCAGGTTGGAAGGCTCCAGCGTGTACGCCTCCTCCCAGGCGCGCACCGCCTCGAGCATGCGCCCCTTGCGATAGTGGTCCAGGCCCTCCAGCAGCAGCGCGGAGAAGTTGTTCTCCTTGGGCGGCGGCGGCGTGCTCACGTGCTGCCCCCGCGGGGCGAGACGAGGCCGCGCTCCACCGCGCCGCGCAGCGCGCCGAGCATGCGCTCGAGGCGGTCGATGCTGGACGCGAGCCCCACCGTCTCCTTCTGCTGGATCTGCAGCCTGGCGACGCTCAGCGCCGCCTCGGCCCGCTGCACCGGCTCGTGGCCCAGCCCGTCGGCGGCGGCCTGCTTCAGGCGCGGCCACAGCTCGTCGAACTGCCGGAAGACCTCCTCCGCGCGCGCCTTGTGCTTGTGGAACTCGGGATCCTCCTTCTGCCCGAGCATCCACTCCTCGTTGGCCTTGGTGGCGGTCTTGATCTCCTCCTCGGTGAGGCCGGAGCTGGCCGTGACGGTGATGCTCTGCCGCAGCCCCGTCTGCACGTCGAGCGCGGAGACGGAGACGATGCCGTCGGCGCTGATGTCGAAGATGACGTCGATGTCCACCTCGCCGCGCTTTGCCTTGCGCAGCCCGGTCATCATGAACTCGCCGAGCAGCTCGTTCTGGGCGGCGATCTCGCTCTCGCCCTGCAGCACGGTGATCTTCGCCGAGGTCTGGTCGTCCTTGACCGTGGTGAAGACGTGGTGGGCGCTGGTGGGCACGGTGGTGTTCTTCGGGATGATGCTCTGGAAGAAGCCTCCCGCGATGGCGATGCCCAGCGAGTGCGGCGTCACGTCGAGGAGCAGCATCTCCTGCTCCTGGTGCAGCAGCATCGCGCCCTGGATGGCGGCCCCGAGCGCCACCGCCTCGTCGGGGTTCACCGCCTTGGATGGCTCCCGCCCGAACATCTGCCGCACCCGGGCCTGGATGAGCGGCATGCGCGTCTGGCCGCCCACCAGCAGCACGTCGCCGAGCTGGGTGGGCTTCACCTTGGCCTCCGCCATCACCTGCTCGCACACGCCCAGGCAGCGGTCGATCAGGTCGAGAGTAGCCGCCTCCAGCTGCGGCCGGGCGAGCGTGACCTGAAGGTGCAGCGGCCCGGCGCCCTGCGCGGTGGCGATGAAGGGCAGGTTGATCTCCATCTGCTGCGTGCTGGACAGCTCGCACTTGGCCTTCTCGGCCGCGTCGCGCAGCCGCTGCAGGGACATCTTGTCCTTGCGCAGGTCGATGCCGTGCTTCTCCAGGAAGGGCTGCGCCAGCCAGTCGACGATGCGGTTGTCGAAGTCGTCCCCGCCCAGCAGCGAGTCGCCGCCGGTCGCCTCGACCTCGAACACGCCCTTGTACATGTGGAGCACGGTGAAATCGAAAGTGCCGCCGCCCAGGTCGAAGACGCAGATCTGCTTCTCGCCGACCTGCTTGCCGAATCCGTACGCCAGCGACGCGCTGGTCGGCTCGTTGATGATGCGGATCACGTCCAGGCCGGCGATGCGGCCGGCGTCCTTGGTCGCGTTGCGCTGCGAGTCGTTGAAGTATGCCGGGACGGTGATCACCGCCTTGGTCACGGTCTGGCCGAGGAATGCCTCGGCGTCGAAGCGCAGCTCGGCGAGCACCATCGCGCTGATCTCGGGCGGCGAGCAGGTCGAGTCCCCGAGCTGGATGAGCAGGTCGTCCCGCTGCTTGTCGTGCGGCACCACCGTGTAGGGCAGGCGCGCCAGCGCTTCCTGCGTGGAGCGCGACGACCACTTGCGCCCCATCAGCCGCTTGACGCTGACCACGGTGCGCTCGGCGTTGGTGACCGCCTGGCGCCGGGCGAGCGCGCCGACCAGCCGCTTCCCGTTCTTGGCGATGGCGACGACCGACGGGGTCAGCCGGTACCCGCTGCGATTGGGGATCACCACGGGCGTGCCGGCCTGCACCGTCGCGACGACGGAGTTGGTGGTGCCCAGATCGATGCCGATGACCGGTTCCGCCATGGCTCACACGCGCTTGAGCAGCGCGCGCGCCTCCTTGTGATCGGTCTTCGCCTGCAGGACGCGAGTCAGCTCGGCGCGCGCCTTCACCTTGAGCCCCAGGGTCGCGAAGGCGCTCGCCAGCAGGAAGCGCGTGTCCACGTCGTCGGGCGCGATCTCCACCGCGCGCGCGGCGAAGGTGCTCGCCTGCTGGTGATCGCCGACCGCGGCGGCGCAGCGCGCGGCGGCGGCCGCCGCCGCGGCGTTGGTGGGGTCCATCTGGAACGACTGCGAGTACGTCTTGAGCGCCGCCGGGAGGTCGCCTTTCTCCTCCTGCTCGCGCCCCGCCTTGAGCGCGAGCTGCGAGCGCGATCGGGCCGCCTCGCGCTCCAGCTCGGTGAGCTTCTGCGCGATCTCGCCCCGGCGCGGGTCCAGCTCCCGCGCCGCCTTGAGCGCGGCGATGGCCTGGGCCCGCTCTCCGTTCAGCGCCAGCTCGAGCGCCTCCTCGTAGAGCTTGTGCGCCGCGCCGATGCGCGCGAAGCCCTTGGTGCGCAGCAGCCGCTCGCGGCTCTCGCGCTGGCGCCTCTCCTGCTCCTCGCGGCTGAGCGCGCGCCGCTCCATCGCCTCGCGCTCGCGGTGGGAGAGGCGCTTCTTGAGCACCTGATCATAGGCGGTGCGCGCGTCCTCGTCGGAGAGCACCTGGTACGCGGCGGACAGCTTCTGGAACGCGCGCGAGAGCAGCGGTCCGAACTCGCCCACGTTCTTGCGGAACCAGGCGTCGGGATGGTAGCGGCGCGAGCGGTCGAGGTACGCGCGCCGGATGGTGCCTCCCTCCGCGTCGGGAGTCACGCCCAGCAGATCGTAGAGCGAGATGTCACGCCCGACGGCCTCGAACGTGCGGAGCTCGAGCTGCAGGTCCGGGGGGAGGTCGGTGCCTCCGCTGGCTTGGGTCGGAAGGGTGGCCATGAGCCTGCGGCCGGGCGGCCGCGATCCTGGAACAGTATCGTACCGGTGTCATCGAACAAAGCCAGGATCAGGCCTGTGCGATGGCCTGCGCGAGCAGCTTTGCTGCCTCGTGGATCTCGCTCTCCGACACTGTGAGCGGAGGTGCGAGGCGCAGCACCCGATCGCCGATCGCGTTCACCAACAGGCCCAGCTCGCGTGCCTTGGCGACCACCTTGGGCGCGAGGTCCTCCGCGAGCAGGACGCCGCGCAACAGGCCCAGGCCGCGCTCTCCCGCGGCGCGCGGCGTCGCCTGGGGTAGCGCGGCCAGGCGTGCCTGCAGCACTTCCGAAACGCGCCGGACGTGGTCGAGGAGCCCACCTTCGAGCAGATCGACCACCGCGCAGGCGGCGGCGGTCGCCACCGGGTTGCCGCCGAAGGTGCTCGCGTGCGTTCCCGGCGTGAAGACCTTCGCCAGTTGGTCCTTGGCGAGCAGCGCGCCGAGCGGCAATCCGCCGGCGATGCCCTTGGCCAGGCTCATCGCGTCCGGCTCGATCCCGAAGTGCTGGTGCGCGAACATCTTTCCCGTCCGGCCCATCCCCGTCTGCACCTCGTCGAGCAGCATCAGCGCGCCGTGCCCGGTGCACAGCTCGCGCACCGCCTTGAGGTAGCCGGCGGGCGCGGTGATCACCCCGGCCTCGCCCTGCAACGGCTCGAGCAGGACCGCGCAGGTCTTGTCGGTGACGGCCTGCTCGAGCTGCTTCACGTCGCCGTAATCGATGAATCGGAACCCCGCTGGGAGCGGCCCGAAGCCCTGCTGGTACTTCGGCTGCCCCGTCGCCGCCAGCGAGCCCATCGTGCGCCCGTGGAAGGAGTTGTTCATGCAGACGATCTCGATGCGCTCCGGGTGCCCGCTGTCGACGTGCCAGCGCCGGGCGAGCTTGATCATCGCCTCGTTCGCCTCGGTGCCGCTGTTGCAGAAGAAGGCGCGGTCCGCGAAGCACAGCCGGGTCAGCTTCTCGGCCAGCCGGACCTGCGGCTCGGTGAAGTAGAGGTTCGAGGCGTGCCAGAGGAGCTTCGTCTGCTCCAGCACCGCCTCGCGCACCCGCGGGTTGGCGTGGCCGACCGAGACGGTGGCGATGCCGCCGATGAAGTCGAGGTACTTCTTCCCGTCGGCGTCCCACACTGCCGTCCCTTCGCCGCGCACCAGCGCGACCGGCTGCGTCCGGTAGTTCTGGAACAGCACCTTCTGGGCGCGATCGGTCAGCTCGCGATTCGTCATGACGCCATTCTATCCGTTGCAGGACCGGGCGCGAGAAGGAGAGCACCGCCACCTCAGGAGCGGCGCGTGGTGCGCACGTACTCGATCAGGTTGTCGAGGTAGCTCTCGATCGGCGGGCAGCGGATGCCGGTCCCGTCGAGGATCTCCAGCGTGTACCGGCTGGAATAGAAGCCGAGGTGGTTGACGTAGGCGATGGCGGCGCGCTGCTCGCGCGTCAACCGTTCCAGGCCGGGCAGCTTGAGCAATGCATCGGTCAGCTTGTACCCGAGCGACAGGCGCGGCAGCTTCTTCCCGCTGCGTTGCGCGATGGTCTCGTACACGCGGCGCGCGCTGGACGGGTTCGGATCGACCAGGTGGAAGGTGCGGCCGACGGCGCGAGGGTCCTTATGGATCGCCGCGGCCGCGTCCACGACGTAGTCGATGGGCACGGCGTTGAGCGGCGCAATCCCGTCGCCCGGGAGAGGCACCGGGACCTGCAAGGGGCTCGTGACCAGCAGGATGGCCAGCGCGTAGGGTCCCTCGAACCGATCGATCTCGCCCGTCTTCGTGTCGCCCACCACGATCGACGGCCGCAACACGGTGGTGGGGATCTGCCCCATCGCGCGCCGCACCAGGAGCTCGGCCTCGAACTTCGACTCCTCGTAGGGATTGCGGAAAGCCTGCCCGCAAGCGAGCTCGTCCTCGGCGATCACTCCCACCCGGTCGCCGGACACGAACACGGTGGAGAGGTGCGTGAACCGCCGGAGCTTGCGGCAGTCGACGGCCAGCTCCAGCACCGCCTGGGTGCCGGTCAGGTTCACGCGCCGCATCTCCTCGCGCGGCGAGCTGAGCGTGCTCTGCTCGGCGGCGTGCAGGACGTCGGTCACCCCGGCGGTCAGCTCTCGGTACTCGGAGGTGGAGAGCCCCAGGTGCATGGCCGAGGCGTCGCCGACGAGCACCTCCATCGCGCCCTGGGCGAACTCGCGTGCCGCGCCCGCCTCGTTCTCCGGCACCAGCAGGGAGACCTGCGCGCCCCCCGCGTGCAGCCGCAGCGCCATGCGCCGCGCGAGCAGCTTGGGGAAGCCGGTGATGAGGACGTGGTCCATCACCCGCCTCGCTGCCAGCCGGCGCGGAGCGCGTCCAGCACGCGCGCGACCTGCGCGCGCAGCAGCTCCGGCGCGCCGGTGTTCTCGATGACGAAGTCGGCCACCTTCGTCTTCTCGTGCGCGGGCAGCTGGGCGGCGATCCGGGCGCGCGCTTCGGCGTCGGCCATGCCGTCCCGCAGCGCGAGCCTGCGCACCTGCTCCTCGACGGGCGCGGTGACCACGATCAGCCCGTCGAGCCCATGCTGGAGCCGGTTCTCGACGATCAGCGCCGCCTCGTAGAGCGCGAGCGGCTGCCCGCGCGCGGCGAGCCGATCGAGGCGCGCCCGCACTTCCCTGCCGATCAGCGGGTGGAGGATGGCGTTGAGCGCGGCCCTCTCCTGCGCGTCGGCGAAGACGCGGCCGGCGAGGGCTTTCCGGTCCAGCTCCCCCTGCGGGGTGAGCACGCCGGGAAAGCGCGCCACCACTTCGGCGAGGCCCGGTGTGCCGGGCGCCACCACCTCGCGCGCCACATGGTCGGCGTCGATCACCGGCACGCCCCGTTCCGCGAAGAGCCGGGCGACCGTGCTCTTGCCGGTTCCGATGTTGCCGGTGAGACCGAAGACCCGCATCGGACTCAGTCTACAGCCGCCGCCGATAGGGCGGCGCCGTGCCTTTCGAAGCGCGGCGGCGAACCGCCGCGTTGCGCCACCGTAGACCCGCTGATACGTTCCCCAGCCCCTCGATGCGCCTCGCCTTCACCGCCGCCGTGCTCGCCCTGGCCGCGCCTGTCCTGGCCTCCGATCTGGTCGGCCCGGAGAGCTGCCGCGCCTGCCACGCCGAGGCGTACCGCATCTGGTCGCAGAGCCCGCACGCCAGAGCGGTCGATTCCTTCACGCCCGACCAGCGCCGCTCGGCGCTGTGCCTGTCGTGCCACTCCCGGGACGAGCAGCGGTCGAATCCCGCCGATCCGGTGGCAGGGGTGTCCTGCGAGAGCTGCCACGGCGGCGGCCGTTACTACCAGCCGGCGGTGGTGATGCGCGACAGGGAGCTGGCGCGGCTGTTCGGCATGCAGGACGCAACCGCGACCTGCGTCTCTTGCCACGGGCCGGCGTCGCCGTCGGCGCAGCCCTTCGACGTCAAGGGGGCGCTGCAGCGGATCGATCACTGGACGGCCGAGCGCGCGAAAAGGCAGCCGGGCGCGCAGGCGAGGACAAAGGACACCCAGCTCGCCGCGTGGCTGCGCGGACGGCGATGAGCGAGACGCTGGTCCAGGCCGGTCCACTTCCCGGCGCGGTGAGCGAGGTCGCGCAGCTCCCGCCCGAGGAGTCGAACGCCCTCGTCGAGCAGGTGTTCCGGTTCTTCTGCTCGCTCCGGCTCACCCTGGCGAATCTGCTCTTGCTCTTCATGGCGATGATCGCCGGCACCTTCGTCAATCCCCAGAACGACTCGCTGCTGAACATCGAGCGCGCCTTCGCGAACCGGCCGGTGGTGCTGGGCGCCTACCGGTGGCTCGAGCTCTACGATCTGTTCCACAGCTGGTGGTTCACGCTGCTCTTGGTCTCGCTGGCGCTGAACCTCATCGCCTGCTCCGTCGAGCGCCTCCCGCGCATCTGGTACCTGGTCCGGTACCCGGAGACGCGCCTCGACCACGTGGTCGGGCTGCGCTTCCGCACGGCAGTGTTACCCACCAGCCTGTCGGCCGAGGCCGTCGCGGAGCAGCTGCGGGCGCGCAAGTACAGCGTCCGCGCGGCGGAAGGCCGCGTGTTCGCCGAGAAGGGCAGGTACGCGCGGTTCGGAGTATGGGTGGTCCACCTCTCTCTGCTCCTCATCCTGGGTGGCGGCATCATGGGCCGGCTCACCGCTTTCGAAGGCGTGGCCAACGTGCCCCAGGGAGGTGGCCAGGCGGACGCGTTCATCGAGCGGCGGCCCGACGGCACCCAATTCCGCCACAAGCTCGTGGACCAGCACGGCCGGCCGTTCCTGGTCCGCTGCGACGACTTCCGCCTCAAGGAGTTCGAGCCGGGGCGGCCCAAGGCATTCGAGTCCGACCTGCGCGTCTTCCGCAAGCTGCCCGACGGCAGCGCGGGCGAAGAGCTCGCCCGCGAGACGATCACCGTCAACCACCCGCTGCGCCATGGCGGGCTCACCTTCTACCAGGCCAGCTACCAGCAACTGGAGGAGGGGATGCGCGCCCGCGTGCGGATCCTCGACAAGGCCACCGGCGCGGAGGTGGAGCGTCTGGCGGCCGCCGGAGAGCCGATCCAGGTGGCCGAGGGGCTCAGCTACCAGCTCGTCGATCACCAGGAGGATTTCTCCGGCCTGGGGCCGGCTGTCCAGATCGTGCGCGCGGAAGAGCCGCCGGGGTCTCGTCCCGAGGCCGGGCCCGACGGCAGGATGCGGCCGTCGAAGCTCGCCAAGGTCACCTCGTTCTGGGTCTTCGCGAAGGAGCCCGACTTCGATCGCGACAACCGCGAGGACCGGTTCGCGTTCCGTTTCGAGCGCTTGACGCCGTTCTACGCCACCGGCCTGCAGATCGCGCGGGATCCTTCGACGCCGGTCGTCTACACCGGCTGCTTCCTGCTCTTCCTCGGCATCGGCATTGCCTTCTACACCTCGCACAAGCGGGTCTGGGCCCAGGTTCGCGACGGCAAGCTCGCGCTGGGCGGCGCCGCGCACCGCAACGCGGAGGCCTTCGGCCGCGAGTTCGACGAGGTGTGCGAGATGCTGGGCGTCCCGGGTCGCGGCGGGGGAGAGCGGGCGGCCGCGTGATCGTCCTCGAGGCCGATTTCGTGAAGTCGGCCACGGCGCCCGAGCAGTGGCCGCCGGCCGACCGTCCGGAGGCCGCCTTCTGCGGGCGCAGCAACGTGGGCAAGTCGAGCTGCCTCAACGCGCTGACCAACCGGCGGCAGCTCGCGCGGGTGTCGCGGACGCCCGGTCGCACCCGGCTGCTCAATTTCTTCGACGTGCGCGTAGCGGAGCGCACCCGCTCCGGCGGCCGCGGGCCCGAGCACGGCTTGCGGCTCGTCGATCTGCCCGGCTACGGCTTTGCCGCCGGACCGCGCGAGGAGCGCGACCAGTGGAAGGCGATGATCGAGCGCTACCTCACGGGGCGCGAGACGCTGCGCGCCCTGGTGGTGATCGTCGACGGCCACCTGGGCGCGCAGCCCAGCGACGTCGAGATGGTCCGCTGGGGCCAGTCCCTGGGGAAGCGGATCCTGGTGGTCG
>DASQBG010000087.1:0-1707 GCA_035635335.1 Myxococcales bacterium
CTGGGGAGCGGAGTACGAGGGCACGCCGCGGACGGTGGACAACTTCGTCCGGTCGCTGCGGGTCAAGCTGGAGGTGAACGCGGAGGAACCGCGCCACTTCCTCACCGTGCGCGGGCACGGGTACAGGTTCGAGAGGTGACCCTTTGAAGTTCCTGGAGACCGGCCTGCCCGGCGTGGTGATCGTGGAGCCCGACGTGTTCCGCGATCCGCGCGGCTTCTTCCTGGAGACGTTCCAAGCCGCGCGATACCGGGACGGCGGCATCCCCTACGACTTCGTCCAGGACAACCATTCGAAGTCGGTGCGCGGCACGCTGCGCGGCTTGCACGCGCAGCGGCAGCGGCCGCAAGGCAAGCTGGTGCGTGCGGTGCAGGGAGAGATCTTCGACGTGGCGGTGGACATCCGCCCCGGCTCGGCGACGTTCGGCAAATGGGTGGGCGCCCGTCTCAGCGGGGAGAGCTTCCGGCAGATGTTCGTCCCGCCCGGCTTCGCCCACGGCTTCTGCGTCCTGAGCGCGACCGCCGAGGTCGAGTACAAGTGCACCGACTTCTACGATCGCGCCGACGAGATCGGGTGCCGCTGGGACAGCCTCGGCATCGAATGGCCGATCCAGGACCCCCTCCTGTCCCCGAAGGACGCCGCTCTTCCCACGCTTCTGGAGCTCCGCAAGGCGCTGGAATCTTGATGCCAGAGGCCAGGGCGGACCGGCAGCGTGCCCGCGAGGTGCAGAGCGGCGCCACCCGCGCGGCGGTGCTGGGCTTGAGCGACGGGCTGGTCACCAACGTCGCGCTCATCCTCGGCGTGGCCGGCGCGCAGGCCAGCGGGCGTTTCGTGCTGCTGGCGGGATTCGCCTCCCTGGTAGCCGGCGCCGCTTCGATGGCTGTCGGCGAATACGTGTCGATGGCGGCGCAGGTGGAGCTGCTCCAGCGCCTGCTGGCCGACTACCGCGAGCACCTCCGGCGCGCCCCGGAGCAGGCGCGCGAGGAGATCGAGGAGTTCATCCGCCGGGGCGGAGTGTCGCAGGCCACCGCGCACAATGCCTCGCAGCAGATCGCGATGGTCCCGGACCGCGCGCTCGCGGTCTACGCGCGATCGCTGGGCCTCGACCCCGACGAGCTGGGCTCGCCCTGGAAGGCGGCCATCACCTCGCTGCTCACCTTCGCCGGAGGCGCGCTCTTGCCCCTGGTCCCCTGGTTCTTCTGGACCGGCACCGAGGCGGCCGTCGGCTCGATCGCGCTGGGCGCGGCCTCGGCCATCGCCGTCGGAGGGATGCTCGGCTACCTGGGCGGGCGCAACGTGGCCTGGAACGCCTTGCGCCAGCTGGTGGCGCTGGCCCTCGCGGCCGCCGCCACCTGGGGCGCGGGTCGGTTGTTCAACGCCACCGTCACCTGAGCGAGGCGGCCTCGGGAGCTCTGAGCTTCCCGCCCGGCTGCGCGGCCTGGAGCAGCGTCGGCGCCGGAGCGAACCGGGCGCCGAATCTGCCCTGGTACGTGCGCAGCCGCTCGACCACGCGCGCGGCGCCGAGCGTGTCCGCGTACCGGAAGGGACCACCGCGGAACGGGGGCCACCCCAGGCCGAACACCGCGCCCACGTCGCCGTCGCGCGCGGAGCGGAGGATGCCCTCCCCCAGGCAGTGCGCGGCCTCGTTCACCATCTGCAGCGCGCAGCGCTCGGCGATCTCGGCGGCCGGCGGCGAGCTGCGCTTCTGC
>DASQBG010000088.1:0-4250 GCA_035635335.1 Myxococcales bacterium
TCATCAAAGAAAACAAGATCGACACGCGCTCGTAAAATTCGCGCCGCATTCTTCGCCCATGCCCTGCTATCGTTCTGTGTATCGCACGCTGAGACGCCGCCGGGCTGCATGGCCCTGCGCCGCCACGCAGAAAGCGAGCCCTCTGGCGAGGCACTTCACGTGAAGCGAGAGACACGGGGCGGCGCATTCTGCGCGTCGTGTGCTTTCTGATGCGTCGGCGCGAGGGCCACGCACCCCGTCGGCTATCTGCGCGCGGACGCCCAGTGCGCTGGTCCTCTCCGCGCCCCGCATTGAACTGAGTTACGAAAATGGCAGCACGCAAAACACTCTCGGGCGCCCGGTACACCGGCGTTTTCGCCCACCGGATCCTCACGATGCGAATACGCAACTGAGGCCGACTACGAAGGCTACAGACCAACGCGGGGCGCGGTGGGCGTTGTGTCGACGCGGCGAGACGCGCGCGGATAGCCGACGGGGTGCGTGGCCCTCGCGCCGACGCATCAGAAAGCACACGACGCGCAGAGTGCGCCGCCCCGTGTCTCTCGCTTCACGTCACGGTGGTCTCGCCGGCGGGCTCGCTTTCTGCGTGGCGGCGCAGGGCCATGCAGCCCGGCGGCGTCTCAGCGTGCGATACACAGAACGATAGCAGGGCATGGAGGGGTCCTGCGTGGCGGCGCAGGGCCATGCAGCCCGGCGGCGTCTCAGCGTGCGATACTCGAAGCGCCACGCTCCGATGATCGGGCCCGCAGTAGAGCTTCTGCTCCTTCATGAAGCGAGCGGCACGCGGATCCGCGCTACCGTGCCTTCCCCGACCCTGCTCTCGATCTCCAGCGTCCCGCGATGCGCTTCCAGGATGCGCCGGGCGAGCAGCAGGCCGAGACCGAGCCCGCCGGTCTGGCGCGCGCGGCTGCGATCGCCGCGGAAGAAGGGCGTGAAGAGACGCTTCATGTCCTCGGGCGGAATTCCGGCTCCCCGGTCGCGCACCTCGATGGTGACGCGGCTGCCGGTGACGCCGGCGACCAGCGCGATCTGCTCCTTGCCGCCATGCTTCTCCGCGTTCGAGAGCAGGTTGTCGAGCGCGCGCCGGAGCATCATGCGGTCGACGTCCACCTCCGCGTCGCCGCAGCCGTTCTCGAGGCACAGCACCCCGCGGGGGTGAAGGGCACGGAACCGGCCGGCGGCGTCCTCCACCATCTCGCGCGCCGGGGTCCGCTCCACCCGCAACGGCGGAAGCGCCGAGGAGATCTCCAGGCGCGCGCTGGTGAGGATGTCGTTGGTGAGTCGCTCCAGCTCGGCCAGATCGCCGGCGATCCCCGAGAGCTGCGCGGCAGCGTCCTGGCCGCTCCCTTCCGACGCCAGATCGAGCGCGACGCGGATGCGCGCCAGCGGCGTGCGCAGCTCGTGGGAAACATTGGCCAGCAGCTCGCGCTGGCCGCGGACCAGGCGTTCGATGCGCTCGGCCATCTCGTCGAAGGCGAGGGCCACGTCGCCCAGCTCGTCCCTGCGGCGCAACCGGACGCGGGAGGCGAGGTTGCCCGTGCCGAGGTCCCGGGCCGCGGCTGAAAGGACCCGGAGCGGCCGCGCCAGCCAGGCGGCGGTAAGGACGGCGGAGATTCCCACCAGCACCAGGACCGCAGCGATGGCGAAGAGAGGACGCCCGTCCGGCGGTCGCGGGAGCGTCGGCAACGAAACCAGCGCGATGCCGCCCGACCACTCGGTCTTGAACGTACCGGGCCCGTGGCGGCGCTCGGGCTCGGACCCGGCCACCACATGTCCCGAATGGTCCTGGAGGAGGACTTCCATTCCGGTCCGCCGGCGCAGTTCCCGCAAGCGGGCATTGAGCGCTGCCCGGTTGGCGGCATGAGTGACGATCTCGTCGATCAGGAACCGCTTCTCCTCGGCGTGCGGCAGCTGGAACCGTCCCCATTCGCGCGCGATGGCGAGCGTCACCGCGAGCGCCGCGACCTGCGCAAGCCCGATCGCGTAGATGCGCAGGACGAGGCGGTTGCCGCGGATCATGGCCGAACGATAGCCCCGCCGCCGGCGCGCAGCGCGCAGCAAACAAACTCACACAATGCGGTTTCAGGATTGCCGCCAATTTCACTGCCAGTGCGTGGCAGTCCAGCGGGTCGCACGGAATGCTGCGCTTCTCGATGCGCGCGCTGCCAAGGGCGAGAAGACATCCATGACCCGCATCCTGGTCGTCGAGGACTTCGTGGACTCTCGCGAGATGTACATCGAGTTTTTGCTCGCGCATGGCTTCGAGGTGATCGGGGCCGAGGACGGCCTCGCCGCGCTCCAATCGATCGAGGAACATCCGCCCGACGTGGTGGTGCTCGACATCGCGCTGCCCAAGCTCGATGGCCTCTCCGTGCTGCGCAAGCTCCGCGAGGATCCGCGCTTCGCGGCGCTTCCCGTTCTCACGCTCTCGGCAAGCCTCGGGGCCGATTACCAGCGCGTCGCCCTCGCCGCCGGCGCGACCGCCGCCCTGGAGAAGCCGTGCCTTCCCGAAGAGCTGCTGGCGGCGGTGCGGAAGGTGATGCCGGCGCCTGGCTAGCCCCGGCGCCGCAGCCAACTTGGGGCCACGCTCGAGCGCCAGTCACGTCCCGACCCCTCGTCAAATCGTTCAGGAGTCAACGCTACAGGCGCATCCTCCCCTCTACCGGTTGCAGGGGGTCTTGCGCCGTGTCGTCGCGCAGCGCACCTTCGGCGCGGAGGTAGGTATGGCCGTCGTATGGTCCGCAGTGTGCGCCTTGGCGGCACTCGCGGCTGGCGCTCAGGCGCCGGCCTCTGAGGAGGCTCCGCAGATGCGGACCAAGGTGCTGCCCGGCTACGGGTACATCCGATACGAAGTGCTCCCCGGCGATGAGGAAACCCCTCCGGGAGAGCTGATCGTCATGCATGAGGAGCGGCGGCTGGCGCCACCTTCCGATGCGGCCGACGTGGACGCTTCTCCACCGCCCCCGCCGGCGCGCCGGGAGGAAGGCGCCTGCGCGCGGCCGCGCGCCAAGCTGGTCGCGCGGCTGTTCGAGCTGCAGGGGCTGCAGGCCGAGCCGGAGTTCGCCGCGTGGCTGGAGAAGAACCTCACGCTGGGCCGTCGCTCCGACGCGGTGACGGTGCAGTTCCTCGGCGGCGATCCCTTCCTGGTGAACGCCGTGAGATCGGACGCCATCGCGCGCGGGCTCGCCGAGGATCTGGCAACCTGCGAGCGCGCGCAGGCCCGCTGATCTCAGCGCGCCGCCGCCGCGCGAAGGCGGTCGGCCGCGCGCCGGCCAGCGTCGTCGTCGCGGACCGCGGCGCGCACCAGCTCGTCCAGCTTGCGGTCCAGGCCTTCCGGCTTCTGTCTGGACTCGTCGGTGGCTCCGCGCAGCGAAAACGGCTCGTTCCTGAGCTTGGACTCCGCCAGGGCGCGGAGGGCGACGCTGGCCTTCACCACCGCCGGCCCGAGACCCGCTTCCTCGGCCTTCGGCCCCAGGTCCACGGGAGCCAGGCCCAGCGCCGAGAGCAGCGCGACCGTCGCCTCGGCCTCGTCGAGCAGCGCCTCCGCCCGCGCCACGTCCGCGCGGGAGCCAAATGCGCGCGGCCGCCGCTGGCCAGGCTCGTGATACGCCGGCCGCTGCCGCAAGAGCGCCTGCACCACGCTCTCGAGGGGCTCGTCGAGGACGGTGGACGACTGCGCCTGGGGCAAGCGGGCCGAGCTTGCGATCGGCCGGGCCCGGGATTGCAGCCGGTAGGCCTCGCCCATCGCGGCCTGGAAGACGTCGCGGATCGGCGCGTCGGCGAGGACGCGCGCAGCGCGCCGGGGGTCGCCGCCGGAGAGCAGCTCGAGGCCCAGCGAAAGCGTGGCGCGCGCCTGCACGAGCTGGTCGCGGACCTCGTCGGGATCGTCGAGCGGCACCCGGTTGGCCACCAGCGCGGCGTTCGCGGCGTAGACGATCGATTCCTCGGCGCGCTCCAGCTCGTCGCCCGCGAGCTGTTCGAGCGCCTCGTCGAGCACCGGGCGCGCGGCCGTGGCGAGCGCCCGTGTCCCGGGCGCGTCGGACCCTTCTTGCTTCTTCTGCTGCGCTGGCCGGGCATAGAAGGAGATCGCTTCCTCGAACTCGGGAACGCCGGCGTCCCGCAACCGGCCGTCCCGCCACCGGCGGGCGGATTCCTCCAGCTCGGTGGGCACCTCCCAGCGAACGCTCTCGATCAGCCGCCCGGCCCCGAACGGGTCCTGCGCGTAGAGATCTTCGATCAGCTGGCGCAGC
>DASQBG010000089.1:0-12459 GCA_035635335.1 Myxococcales bacterium
CCGAGACCACCTTGACCAGCACCTCGTCGCCTTCCTTGAGCACGTCCTCGACCTTCTTCACTCGCGAATTGGCGAGATCCGAGATGTGCACCAGCCCGTCGGTGCCGGGGAAGATCTCCACGAACGCGCCGAACTCCATGATGCGCCGCACGGTGCCCAGGTAGATCTTGCCGACCTCGGCCTCCTGGGTGAGCGCGCGGATCATCTTGATCGCCTGGTCGACGCTCTCGCTGCTGGCCGACGCGATCGCCACCGAGCCGTCGTCCTCGATGTCGATGGTCGCTCCGGTGCGGGCGATGATGTCCTTGATGACCTTTCCGCCGGGCCCGATGACGTCCTTGATGCGGCTGACCGGGATGCGGATGGTGGTGATCTTCGGCGCGTACTTCGAGATGTCGGCGCGCGGCTTCTCGATCGCTTTGGCCATCTCGGAGAGGATGTGCAACCGGCCGGCGCGCGCCTGGTTGAGCGCGTCGGTGAGGATCTGCTTGTCCACGCCGGTGATCTTGATGTCCATCTGGATCGAGGTGATGCCCTTGGCCGTGCCGCACACCTTGAAGTCCATGTCGCCCAGGTGGTCCTCGTCGCCGAGGATGTCGGAGAGGATGGCGATGCGGCCGTCCTCCTTGATCAGGCCCATCGCGATTCCGGCGACCGGCGCGCTGATCGGGACGCCGGCGTCCATCAGCGAGAGGCAGCCGCCGCACACCGTGGCCATCGAGCTGGAACCGTTCGACTCGAGGATGTCGCTCACCACGCGGATGGTGTACGGGAACTTGTCGTCCGGCGGGAGCACCGAGCGCAGCGCGCGCTCCGCCAGGATGCCGTGGCCGATCTCGCGCCGTCCCGCGCCGCGGAGCGGCTTCACCTCGCCGACCGAGTACGGCGGGAAGTTGTAGTGCAGCATGAACTTGCGGAACGACTGGCCTTTGAGGCTCTCCATCCGCTGCTCGTCGTCGCTGGTGCCCAGCGTGGTGGTGACCAGGCCTTGTGTCTCGCCGCGGGTGAAGAGCGCCGACCCGTGTGCGCGCGGCAAGAGCCCCACTTCGGAGGAGATGGACCGGACCTGGTCGGTCTTGCGCCCGCCGATGCGCCGGCCGTCGTGCGTGATCATGCGGCGCATGTACTCGTACTTGAGGTCCTCGAGGGCCGTCTTGACGTCCTTCTCCTTGCCGGCGAACTCCGCGCCCTCGGCGCAGAGCTGCGCGACCACGTCCTTCTTGATCTGCGAGAGCAGCCCGTAGCGCTCGTGCTTCTGGTCGTGCGCATACGCCTCGCGCACCTTCTCGAAGACGGCCGCGCGCACCTTCTCCGAGAGGCCGCCCGCGAGCGGCATCTTCTCGAAGGTCCGCTTCGCCCTGCCCACCGCGCGCCGCAGCTCCTCCTGGCGGTCGAGCAGCTGCTCGATGGCGCGCTGCCCGAAGAGCAGCGCCTCGACCATCGTGCTCTCGTCGATCTCCTTGGCACCGCCCTCCACCATGAAGATGGCGTCCCTGGAGGCCGCCATCACGATGTCCAGGTCGCCCTGCTCGCGCTCCAGCTCGCTGGGGTTGGCGATGAACTTCCCGCCCACGCGGCCCACGCGCACCCCGGCGAAGGCGAACGGAAAGGGAATGTCGGACATCGCCAATGCGAACGAGGCGCCGGTCAGCGCCAGGACGTCGGTGTCGTACTGGTTGTCGGCCGAGAAGACGGTCGCGATGATCTGCGTCTCGTTCTGGTACCCCTCCGGAAACAGGGGCCGGCAGCTGCGGTCGATCATGCGGGAGATCAGCGTCTCGCGCTCGGTCAGGCGGCCCTCGCGCCGGAAGAAGCTGCCGGGGATGCGGCCCGCGGCGGAGAGGCGCTCCTGGTAGTCCACCGTCAGCGGGAAGAAGTCGAGTCCTTCCTTCCTGTCCTTGGCCGACACCGCGGTGACCAGCACCACGCTGTCGCCGGCCCGCAGCACCACCGATCCATCGGCCTGCTTGGCCATCTTGCCCGTCTCGATCGCGATGCTCTGATTTCCGACCTGCGCGGTCACCGACTTCGCTTCCATGTGCAACGTCCTTTCGCGGCCCCGTGGCCGCGTGCTTTCGTTTGGGAACTGGTGGGGTCTGATCCGACCCCGGAGTGCGCGCGGCTTCCTTCTGAGCCGCTGCGGGCCGTCCGGGGGACCGTTCGGAGCCTGGTCACAGCAGCGAGCCGTTTCGCTGCTCTGATGAGGGACCGACCGACGCCTCCGGACCGCGCCGCCTCCTCTTTAACGCGCCGGGGGGCATCCCGCATTCGGAATGCCCCCCGGAAAAGCCTACTTGCGGATGCCGAGCCCTTCGATCAGCTTGCGATATCGGGCAGAGTCTTTCGATTTCAGGTAGTCGAGGAGGCGCCTGCGCTGCCCGACCAGCTTGAGCAGGCCGCGGCGCGAATGGTGGTCCTTCTTGTGCGTCTTGAAGTGGTCGGTGAGGTATTGGATGCGCTCGGTCAAGAGCGCGACCTGGACCTCGGGCGAGCCGGTGTCACGCTCGTGCGTCCGGAACTTCTCGACGACGCCTTGCTTCTTCGTTTCGTAGTGCAACGGCCCTGCGCTCATCACCTCTCCATGGTCCCCCCGCTCCTCCGCCGGCCAGGCGGGAAGGCGAGCAGGCATCCGCTCCGGGCGAGACTGCCCGGGAAGGGCGCGCACCCTACCGGCTGGCCGCGACCCCGTCAAGTCCGCGAAACGCCCGAGAGTTCGGAAGCTTTACCGGGTGAACGGGGCGTAGTTGGGGCCCGCCCGGCCGCGGTCCTTCCGGTACTGCTCGGGGACGGTGAAGAGCGGAGAGGAGATGATGTGGTCCGCGGAGCTGCGGTTGCAGGCGATCGCCACGTCATAGAGGACGGCGAGGCGCAGGAGCGCCTTCACGTCGACGTCATGCGGCTGCGGAGTCAGCGGGTCCCAGAAGAAGAACACCGCATCGATGCGTCCCTCGGCGATCAGGGAACCGAGCTGCGCGTCGCCGCCCAGCGGTCCCGAGAGGAGGAGGTGGACGTCCATTTCCTCCTTCATCGCGTCTTGCAGCGTGGCCCCGGTGGTCCGCGTCGCGTACAGCGAGCACCGGGCGAGCGTTCCCCGGTTGAAGAGCGCCCACTCGACCATCTCGTCCTTGCGCCGGTCGTGAGCGACCAGTGCGACTACGGGGCGGGCCTCGGTTCTGGGAATCTGGGTCACTTTGCCGGTCATGGCGGGCAGTATAGCGCGTCGTGTCATGACCGCATCACCGCCTCCGGCGGCGCGTCTGGACGCTCGCCCGCTTCGGCGCGGGGCAGCTCGAGCCAGAACGAGGCGCCGCCCAGGCCGCTCCGGCGAGTGCCCAGGGTCCCACCGTGCGCCGTGACCAGGCGCTTCACCGTGGCCAGGCCCAGACCGATGCCCGGCCGGTTGGCCGAGGCGCGGTGCCCGCGGATGTAAGCCTCGAAAACGCGTTCCCCCAACTCGGCGGGGATGCCCGGGCCGCTGTCCTCCACCTCGAACAGCACACTCGCCCGGCGCGGGCGCACGCGCAGCACCACGACACGCTCCGAGGCGTCGCCCAGGTACTTGAGCGCGTTCCGGATGAGGTTGTTGAGGATCACCATCAGCACCCCGGGGCTGCACGTCACCGCGCAGTCCGGAATCGGGTCGACGCGAAGCTCGGCGGCCGCCGCCACCGCCTGCGGCCGGAGCTCCTCCAGGAGCCCGGCGACGATGGAAGGGACGTCGCTCGAGGCGCCCGGCTCCGGCCGCGCGCCGGAGCGCGCGAATTCGAGCAGGGCGTCGACGATGCCGCGCACGCGCTGCAGGCTCGACGACCCGCGCTGCGCCGCCGACTGCTGGGCCTGCGACCCCGTCCTCTGCGCCACGGACAGGGCCAGGCCGACCGTAGCCAGGGGGCTCAGCACGTCGTGCGCTACCCGCCCGGCGAATTGCTCCAACTCCTCTGCCCGGCGCTCGACGATCTCCTGGTGCTCCCCCTGGATCCGCCGCGCCTTCCCCACCGCGCGCACCATGAGCCAGGCAGCGAGGCCGGCCAGGACGACGCAGAGCATGTCCATCTGCAGCGCCATGCGATCGGCGCGCCGGTGGACCTGCTCGATGCGCAGGGCCGCCTCCTGCGCGGCGCGCGTGTTCAGCTGGACCAGCTTGCCGGCCGTCGTGATCGCCTCGTGCGCCAGCGGGCGGACCTCTCGCACGAGCGTCGCCGCCGCCACTTCCGGCTGGCGCGAGCCGAGCTGGGCGATGACGCGCTCGACCGATTCGTCGAAGGAGCGGATGTCCGTCTGGAGCTCGTTGAAGAGCCTCAGCTCCTCCTCGGAGACGGGCAGGGAGCGGAAGTGGGCGAGGTGCGCATCGAGGTTCCGCCGGGTCTCGTCGATTTCGGCGTTGTCGCCAGGCGAGGCGCCCAGGACGGCAAGGCGCGTCATGAGCTCCTGAAGGCGCCGGACCTCGCCGCGGACGCTGCTGATCGCGGCAAGCCCGGGAGCGGCGTCGCGCGCGATCGAGTCGGCCAGCCCGCCCACCTCGCGGGAGGTGCGCTGCGCGATCACCGTCGCGCCGACGAACGCGGCGGCGACGGCCACGAACGCGAGTGCCACGATGACGGAATCGCGCCGCATAGGGCCGCCAGTCTAACGGCCCGCGCGGCGCGCGCGCTCCGCGAAACGACCTGCCGCTCGCCTGCCCGCGCGACCGCCGCGGGCCCGCCACAGCCGCGAGCACGCACAGAGCACGCACGATAATCGCCAGCGCGCACCGCACCGTCATGTGAGGCGAGGTGACGGGTCGTCCTACAAAACCTCAAGAAAGCGCTCTGCCGATCAGTTGCCCTGGCCGCCGCGGGAGGCAACGATGCACTGGTGCTCCTCCAGGAAGGCATGACGCGGTTCCTGCTCGCGGCCGCGCTGTGGATCGGGGTCTCCGCCATCCGGCGCGTGCTGCTGCGCGGGAACCGACCGGACGCCGCGCGGACGTTCGGGATCGAGCTGCGCCCGCCGCAGTTCCTGCTGGCGCTGTACCTGATCGGACGCGCGGCGGCGTTCGCGCTCGAGGGCGTCGACGGCACTCTGCGCCACGCGAGCGCGACCGCCGCCTACATCGCGGGCGCGGTGGGCGTCCTCCGGCTCGGCGAGGTGCTGGTCTTCGCGGCGCTGCGGCTGCGGGGCGGGGAAGGCATCCCGCGCCTGCTCCGCAGCTTGCTCGCCTGGGCGGGGACTTTCGTGGTCGCGGCGGTGGTGCTCCGCCTCGAGTACCGGCTGAACCTGTCCTCGCTGCTCGCCACCTCCGCGCTGCTCTCGGTGGTGCTGGGCTTCGCCCTGCAAGAGGCGCTGGGAAACCTGTTCAGCGGGCTCACGCTGCACGCCGAGCAGCCCTTCGATCAGGGCGAATGGGTGAGCTTCGGAAAATGGCGCGGCAAGGTGCTCGACGTCGGCTGGCGCTCGACCAGGCTGGTCACCGGCGACCACGACGAGATCCTGGTCCCCAACGGGCTCATCAGCCGCGAGGTGGTGGTGAACCACTCGCGGCCGACGGCGCAGGACTGCGTCGAGTTGTCGGTCAACGTCGATCTGGAGGTCGCGCCGGCGCGGGCGAAGGCGGCGCTCCTCGAGGCGGTCTCCTCGTGCGCGCGCGCCCTCAAGGAGCCGCCGCCGGTGGTGCAGCTCGCCTCGTTCGAGCCGAGCGGGGCCGTCTACCGCGTCCGCTTCTTCACCGAGAGCTATGCCCTCGAGCGCGAGGCGCTCGACCAGGTGAACGAGGCCATCTGGTACGGGTTGCGCCGCGCGGCGATCGACATGCCGTACCCGCAGACCACCCTCTCCTTCCGGGAGCGCGCGGCGGACGCCGAGGAGCGCAGGCGCCGGGAGCACTTCGAGGACGCGGACGACCTGCTCTCGCGCATCGATTTCCTCGCCACGCTGCGCGCCGCCGACCGCAAGCTGCTGGCGGAGCGCGCGCGCTTTCTCGAGTACGGCCCGCGCGAGGCGGTGGTCCGGCAGGGAGAGCCGGGGGACACCTTGTACCTGGTCGCCCGTGGGGAGCTGGCGGTGCGCGTCCAAGTGGAGAACGGCGAGAAGGAGGTGGCGCGCCTGGGCCGCGGCGCGTTCTTCGGCGAGATGTCGCTCCTCACCGGAGAGCCGCGCACCGCGACCGTGGTGGCGCTCTCCGAGGCGGCCCTCGTGGCGCTCGATCGGGAGGCGTTCTCGCGCGTGTTCGCGCAGAACGTCCACGTCGCCGAGGAGCTGGCGGGGGTGATCGCGCGCCGCCGCCGGGACCTGGACGCCGCCCGCGCCGAGGCGGGCGCTTCCCAGGCGGAGGAGGAGACCAACCTCCTCTCCCGCATCGGGGCCATGTTCGGCTTCGGCGGCCGCGCCACCGGCTGAGGCCTTGGGGCTTGCGCCGTGGGGAGGTTCGGGTAGACGTTCGGAATGATCGTCGATGCGCACGTGCACCTGTTTCCGGATCGGCTGGCGGAAGCGATCCGGAGATGGTTCAGCGAGCACGCCTGGGACATCCGCTACCGCACCTCGGTGGACGAGGCGGTCCGCACCTTGCGCGAGGGTGGGATCGACCGGTGCGTGGTGCTGCCCTACGCGCACAAGCCGGGGATGGCGGCGGCGCTGAACGACTTCACCCTGCAGCTCGCGCGGGCGTATCCGGAGGTGGTGCCCTGCTGCACGGCGTTCCCCGGAGAGGACGGCATCGAGCGGCTCCTCGACGGCGCGCTGGGCGAGCAGGGTTTCCACGGGGTCAAGATCCACAGCCACGTGATGCGCGTCGCGCCGGACGATCCGCGTCTCGACCCGGTCTGGCGCGCCTCGGCGCGCCACCGCAAGCCGGTGGTGATCCACTGCGGCCGGGAGCCCGCCTCGGACGGCTACGGCACGGACGTGCGCGCGCTGTCCGGAGCGGCGCGGCTTCGGCGCGCGCTGGCCCGGCACCCCGAGGCGATCTGCATCGTGCCTCATCTCGGGATGGACGAGCCGGCCGCGTTCGAGGCCCTCCTCGACGAGTTCCCCAATCTGTACCTGGACACCACGATGGCGATCACGGGGTACTTCCCCGATCCGCCGGACCTCGAGATGCTGCGGCGCAGGCCGGATCGGATCCTGTACGGCACCGATTTCCCCAACCTGCCTTACGAATGGGACCGCGAGCTGCGGGTGGTGCGCGGGCTCGGGCTGCCCGCCGCGGACGAGGCGCTCGTCCTGTCCGGCAACGCGCGGCGGCTGTTCGGGATCGGCTGAAAGTACTCCACTCAGTATCGAGGCACCGAGGGGTCGATCTGGAGGGACCAAGCCTCGATCCCGCCGGCGAGCGAGGCGACGCCGGATAGGCCGGCGCGGGAGAGGACCTCCGCGGCGCGCAGGCTGCGGAGGCCGTGGTGGCAATAGCAAACGACGAGCTGCCCCGGCGCCGGCTGGATTTCCGCGGCCCGCGACGCCAGCTCTCCCAGCGGGAGGAGCAGGCTGTCCGGAAGGCGCGAGAGCTCGTGCTCCCAGGGCTGACGCACGTCGACGAGCAGAGGCCGCTCGCCGCGTTCGAGGCGTTGCGAGAGGTCCTCGACCGAGATCTCCGGAATCATGACGATCCAGCTAGAACCTATCCATTGCGGCCGCGCCAGCAAAACGTGGCGCCCCCAAATACGGCGGCGGCTACCGCAGCCGCTTGCGCATGGTCCTTCGCACCGTCTCGTAGCCGAGATCGCGGTACAGGTCGCGGGCGCGCCGGTTGTTTCCGGCCACCGACAGCTCGATGTCCTCGATGCCGCGCTCTCGCGCCTCCGCTTCGGCGCGCTGCATGAGCAGCCGCCCCAGCTTCTGCCCGCGGGCCTCGCGGACGATGCCCATGGTGGTGACCTCGAGGATGCGCTTGCCGCTCGCGTCGCGGGTCTCGGTGAGCCAGAGATGTCCGAGGTAGGCGCCCTGCTCGGAGTCGAGCACCAGGAGCTGCGCCCCGGTCACCGCGAACCGCTGCGGGACGAAGCCCTGGGCGGCGAGCCTCCGGGGCCACCGATCGCGCAGCTCGCGGCGCTCGTCCTCGGTGGACTCGCCCAGCGCATCGATGGCCGTCTCCAGGTCGAGCTGCAGGAAATGCGGCCAGTCCTTCTCCGCGTACGGCCTCAGGCTCGGCATGCGCCCGCTGTAACGCAGCCGCGGGGGACCCGGCAAGGCGCCTGCATCCGACAATGGCCGGCAGCTTTCGCTTGCATCCGGAGCCGCGATCCGGTTGAAGAGGCGGCCGGATGGCCAGAAAGCAGAGGGGACAGGTGAGGACGCCAGGCGGACCCGGGCCGCAGCAGCACTCGCAGCCACCCCGGCCGCAGGGCGGCGGGAGCTGGGGCCCGCTGCGCGATTCGGTCCGCCGCGACATCGAGCAGGCGGCGGGCGCGCTCGCCTTCGCCGCGGGCCTTCACGATCGGCTCGAAGCGCAGCGGCGCCTCTTCGCCGACTTCCCCCGGGTCATGGAGCAGCTCCGCAGCGGCGCGCTGGAGCGGGTGGCGACGGCGCTTGCGCGGCTGTTCGAAGGGAAGGAGCAGTTCGATCTGACCCGCTTCCTGCGCGACCTGCCGCTCGCGCTCGGCCAGCTGGCCGCGGCGGAGGCGGCGCGGAAGGGCGCTCCGCGGGAACCCGCTTCGACCGAGGGAGCGCCTGGCCCGGCGGCAGCGGGCGACGAGGGCGCAGGCGCAGTCGCGGCAGCGCCGGTGGAGACGACACCGGCAGGGGACGACGGCACGGCGGCGGAGACGGGGTCCATCTCGACATCAGAGGGGCTCCCGACACCGCCCTCGGTCCCGATCTCGACCCCGCCCTCGGTTCCGATCTCCACCCCGCCCTCGGTCTCGCTCTCGCCCTCGACCGCGGATGCCACCTCGAGCTCCAACGCGGCGGCCCCAAGCTCCAACGCGGCGGCGCCAAGCTCCATCCCTTCGCAGCCGCCCCAGCCAGGCAACAGCGGCGCGCCGGCGGAGCCTCCGTCGCCACGCCTGGAGCTGCGCTCGCGACTCCTGGCCGCGGCGCCGCAACTCGGAAAGGCTGTGGTCACCTATCGGCGGACGGTGGCGACGGTGCGGCGGGCGGCGGCGCCGAGGCGCGCCCCCGGTCCGTGGCGCTCGGACCGCGAGGTGCTCGAGGAAGCGCGCCTGGCGGTAGACTTCGCCCGCCAGCTCTTCGACGCCTACGCGGAAGCCTGGGCCGACCAGCCCAGCCAGCCGGGCAGCGGAGAGGCGATGAGCGCCGAGACGGACCGGTTCCTGGCCTGGACGCAGCTCGCGCGCTACATGGATGTAGCGGCGCCGCGCTCGCAGCCCCCGCCCGTCGAGAAGGCGTCCGAGAAGCCCTCCGACAAGCAGCCCGTCACCCAGGGTTCCGCCGGCGCGGACGCTCCGCCGCCGGAAGCAGAGACGGCCCACGGCGGCTGACGCGCCATGACACGGCACGGCGGCGCCCGAAAGATGGCGGGACCGGAACACATGACACGATAATCGCGATGAAGGAGGTCCCTTGAGCACCAGCCTACGGCCCGTACCGCGGGCGCCCGACGCGGACCTGTCGCCCGAGCTCCTGCTCCGCATCCACGATCTGATGCTGAAAGCGCGCGTGCTCGAGGAGCGCCTCATCGCCATGTACAAGCAGGGGGACGGCTACTTCTGGATCGGCGGTCCCGGCGAAGAGGCCTTCAACGTCCCCCTGGGCCTGCTCATCCACAAGGGACGCGGGCCGCAGTACGACTACTGCCACTTCCATTACCGGAACAGCGCGACCGTGCTGGCGATGGGCGCGGACCCGACGAACGCCATGCGGCAGATGAAGAACACCGCGACCGATCCGTACTCGGGCGGCCGCAATTTCTGCAACCACTATTCGATGTTCGAGTGGAACGTGGTCCCGGTCACCTCGACCATCGAGGCGCAGTATGCGATCGGCATCGGGACCGCGATCGCGCAGAAGCGCGCCGGGGGGCGCGGAATCACCGTCGTGACCGGAGGCGATGCGGGAACGGCGGAGGGCGATTTCGCCAGCTGCCTGATCTGGTCCTCGCGGCCGGCGAACCCGCTCCCGATGCTCATCATCGTGACGAACAACAAATGGGGCATCTCGACGCCGTGGACGGGACAGCACGGCGAGAAGCGCATCTCCGACCGGGGCAAGGCGTTCGGGATCGAGTCCAAGACCATCGACGGCAACGACCCGGAGGTCGCCTACCGCGAGATCGCCGCGGCCATGGAGTACGTCCGGACCGAGCGAAAGCCGTTCCTGCTGGAGGCGCTCGTCTCGCGCCTGTACGGTCACTCGAGCGCCTCGGGGGCGAACGCGGTGGTCGACGAGGCCGACTGCCTCAAGGGATTCGAGAAGAAGCTCGAGGAGCGCAAGCTGCTCACCCGGCAGCAGATCGAGGAGCTGCGGCAGAAATACGCGCAGGAGCTGCACGAGGCGCACCGCAAGGTGAGGCAGGAGCCGCAGCCCAAGGGCGACACCATCTACGAAAACGTCTTCATGGATCGCGACAAGGTGCGGGAGGGCAACTAGCCGTGTCGACGATGGTGCAGGCGATCCGGATGGCGCTGCACGTCGCGGAGGAGCGCCACGACTTGACCGACGTCTTCGGCGAGGACGTGGGCCCGCCGCTCGGCGGCGCCTTCACCGCCACGCAGGGCATCAAGTGCGCGTGGAACACGCCGCTCGACGAGCGCGGCATCGTGGGCGCCTCGATCGGGCTGGCGCTCGCGGGGTGCCGCAACGTCGGCGAGATCCAGTTCTGCGACTACGCCTACAACACCATCGACCTGCTGAAGCTGGCCGGCCTGCAGACCTGGTCGACGAACGGCGATTGGAACGTCCCGATGACCATCCTGACGCCGGTCGGGGCGGGTATCCGTGGCAGCATCTACCACTCGCACTCGTTCGACGCGACGGCGACCCACATCCCCGGGTTCAAGATCGCCATTCCCTCGACCCCGAGGGACGCTTACGGCCTCCTGCTCTCGTGCATCGTCGATCCCAACCCGTGCTTCTTCCTGGTCCCGAAGGCGCTGATGCGCGTACGCAGCCTGCCGGGGGAGGAGATCCCCGGCGAGCCCGGCGACGACCGCGCGCTGAGCAAGATGATCGACGCGCCGCTCGGGGAGCGCGCCAAGTGGCAGCCGCAGTGGCCCGAAACGCCGGACATCTTCATCCCCTTCGGCGAGGCGCGGACGGTGCGCAGCGGCCGCGATCTGACGGTGGTCAGCTACGGGCGCACGCTGCCCTTGTGCAAGAAGGCCGCGGACGAGCTTTCCCAGGAAGGCATCGAGGCCGAGGTGATCGATCTACGGACGCTCCATCCGTACGACTGGCCGCGCATCCGCGACTCGGTGAAACGGACGGGCCGCGCGCTGTTCGTCAACGAGGACAGCGAGATCAGCAACTTCGGCGAGCACCTGCTTCGGCGGACCGTCGAGGAGCTGTTCTACGAGCTGTCGGCGCCTCCGCGCCTGCTGGCAGGCGCCTTCGTCCCCGGAGTGGGGCTCGCCGACAGCCTGGAGATGGCGTCCGTCCCTCAGCTTCCGTCGATCCGGGACGCGATGCGCCAGCTGGCGCACCACCAGGCGTGATCGGCTGGCGACATCGCTATTCCACCAGCGCGGCGAGCACTTCCGTCGCGCTGATCACTTGCTTCTGCAGCAGCGCCGCCGCGTAGCCGGCGAAGGGCAGCAACGCGCGCGAGGTGATCGCGAAGGGCGCGATGTGCGCCAGCGGCTTGCCCGAGGCCAGGGCCGCGCGCGCCTCGTCGGTCACCTGGAAAGCCTCGACCACGACGGCGCGGCCCACGTAGCCGGTGCGGTTGCACGCGTCGCAGCCGACGGCTCGCGGCAAGGGCAGGTTCGCCTGGGCGGGATCGATCACCTTGCGGGCGATGAGCGCCTCGACCAGGGCGGCAGGGTGCGGCTCCAGCGTGCGGCAGGCGGTGCAGAGCTTCCGCACCAGTCGCTGGACCAGCACCAGCGCGATGGACTGCGCCACCAGCGCGCGCGAGCAACCCAGGTTCTCCAAGCGCTGGAAGGCAGCCATGGCGTCGTTGGCGTGCAGCGAGGTGAAGAGGAGGTGCCCGGTCATGGCCGCCTCGAGAGCGAGCACGGCCGTGTCCGCGTCGCGCGTCTCGCCGACCACGATCACGTCCGGATCCTGCCGGAGCATCGAGCGGAGCGCCTGCGCGAACCCGAGGCCCGCCGCCGTGTTCACCTGCACCTGGGTCACCCCCGGCAGGCGGTACTCGATGGGGTCCTCCACCATCATGATGTTGGTGTCGGGCCGGGTGATCTTGCGCTCGTTGAGCAGCGAATAGAGGGTCGAGGTCTTTCCCGAACCGGTGGGACCGCAGACCAGGATCCCGCCGTACGGCCGGTTGAGCGCGCGGCGCACCGCCTGCACGGTGTTCTGCTCGAAGAAGATCTGCTCGAGCTGGCGCGTCGAGCCGGACGCCTCCAG
>DASQBG010000090.1:0-9112 GCA_035635335.1 Myxococcales bacterium
CGGTGCACTCAAAGCATTGCGAGTTCCGCAATCCTTCTTCGTGGACTTGCTATCCAGTTTTCAGAGACCGACCGACCACGCCCTTCCCCGACTGCATCCTTCCGACGACCTTGCCCTCCCGCCGTCTCCAACACCCCGGCGAGGGGCGCGCTTCCTACCGCTGCTGGTGCTGCGCGTCAAGAGCCTTGCTGCCGCTCTCTCCGCCGCCCTCCGAACCGCCGAGGGCCACCCCGATCTTCCGGGGCCGCGCTGTCTAGCAGCGCCGGCCACTCGCTGTCAACTTCCGGAGTAGTTATCTGATGCGACCGAACCCTGGGCGATTCACAGTCATTCCAGAATTCTTTCGGGCTTCTCAGAATTCTTTCGCGCCTCTCAGAGGAGGAGCTTGAGGTACTCGTAACCGCCGCCGTGGACGTCCTCCATCGAGAAACCGTCCTCGTTGCTCCCCGGCGCCAGGTAGACCGCGTCTGCCACCACGTTGGCGAAGTTGAGTAGCGGGACGGTGGCGATCAGCCGGCCGAAGGTCAGCCGCGTCCAGTATTCCGACTTCGGCACGTCGCAGCGCTCGCCGAGCGTCCGGTCGCTGTTCGTGCCGGCCTCGACCAGGAAGAGCAAAGTCACGACGATGTAGCGCTTCTCGGCGGAGATCCGGCTCACTTCGTCGGCGGCGGCGCCGAGCTCCTCCTTCTCGGTGGCCAGGCTGCCCTCGATTTCGCTCGACCAGGATTCGAACTCCTCCTCCGCTCCGTCTCCGCGGACCAGGTCCCAGTAGCCCATCTCGAAGGCGGGCACCGCCTCGTTGAGCACGGCCGCGACCCTCTTCCAGAAGGCGCGCTTGTCGGCCAGCGACTGCTCGCCGGGCGAGCGGGCGATGATCTCGTGGAGCTGGGGCCGCAGCGGATCGGTGATGAAGTTCCTCACCACGACCTGGATGCCGAAGAAGGTCTTTGACATGTCGAACCTCGTCGTTGATCCGCGGGGCTTTAGCGGAGGGCCGTCGCTATCCGCCCGACCGGCCGCCGGCGCGCCCGAAGGATCCGCTCCGCCCGGAGCGGATGCCGGTGATGGTGCCCGTCGACCGCGACGCGCGAACCGACACGCGGCCGAACCCGGACGGTTTCTGCTTGCCGATGCCGCTCCCGCCTCCCAGGGTGCGCGAGGAGAAAATCGTCGGGCGCAGCGCGGGGCGGTAGGCGGGCCCGGCGGAGACGTTGGAGGGCGCGACCGGGGCCGGCCGCCCAGCCAGGGCCGGCGTGTGCCAGCCGTAGCTGCTCCAGAACCAGAGGTGCGTGTGGGGACCGCCTCCGTAGTAGAAGGCCGCTGGCGAGCGCGCCGGCGCGGCGTCGCCCGACGGAGCGGACGCGTCCAGGTCGGTGAGCGGCATCGACTTGACGTCGATCGACGCGGCCGCGAGCGCGACGAAGTCGTCGTTGAGGTCGTCGAGCTCATGCAGGTCGGACTTGCTCGGCGAAACGTACAGGACGTGCCGGATGCCCAGCGCGCGCAGGTTCTCCGCGGTGGGCAGCCGGGCGACGTAGCGATTGTCGAACTGGGTGTCTTCGTCCGTGTAGCGAGCCAGGCGATTGCGGTCGAGAACGAAGACCGGCGGCGCCGGGACTGCCCGTGCGCTGCGCGCCCGCACGAAGGTGGGCCGGTGGTAGAGGACGGCCCCCAGGGTCAGGTGGGAGGGCACCACCCCGAGCGGGTGAGGCCAGTTGTCGAAGATGAAGACCGGCTCGAACCCGGGCGCCATCCCGGCGGCCACGGCGACTGCCGTCGGGCCGTCGAGGTCGAGGATCACCGCGGTGTCCGCCGGCATCTTCACGGCCTCGAAGAGCGAGAGGATTGCCTTCCCGCGCAGGACATCCGCGCCGCCGGCCCGAGGCGCCACCGGCATCATGTCCGATCGAAGGCTGGCGCTCGAGGCGACCCCGAGCGCCTGGAACAGCGTGGGCACGTAGAACGGGCTGAGCGACGCCTGCCCCGGGGCCAGATCGCTCGCCAGCGTGCCGAGGGCGTCGACCCAGCTCCGGCCGCCGTCGGCGTCGAAGAGCGTCGCGCCGGGGAAACGAAGCGCCGTACCAGGGTGTCCCGCGTTCCATCCCTCGCGCTTCTGGAGATCCAGCGCGTCCATGCTGACGTCGACGTCGTCTCCAGACCGGATGAGAGCGGCGACCAGGCCGACGCCGGCCGCGGAACCGCCCAGCACCAGCATCAGACCCTTCAGCGCGCGGCGCCGGCTGATCGGATCGGCCGACAGGCGGAGCGACTCCTGCCACCAGCGCGCGCCGACCAGAGCATCGCCGTCGATCAGCACCTGCCGGGTGAACGGCCTGTCCGGAGGGGCCTCGGTCATCGGCGCGCCTCGGGCCGGACGAGCACCGGCGCGGACAGGGCATGGCGATCGGTCCCTCCCACGGCGAGGCGCGTGTACAGGCCCGACGCCTCTCCCGCCACCAGGTAGACGCCGTGGTTGGCGGCGACGCCGTCCGGGCCGCGCAGCGCGCGGAAATGGCGTTGCGCGACCCAGCGCCCGGGGACCGCCGCTTCGAGGCACGCCTCCCAGACGTCCGGCGCCGTCTCCGCCCCGATGACGACCTCGTCGCCCTCGCACCCGTAGTCCGACTTGAGCACCCAGGCCTCGCGCTCGGCGCGGAGGCGCGCGGCCGGCAGGCCCTCGAGCCTCACCGTCTCGGGAAGGTATCTCTTGATGGCGGCGCGACTCCCGGGGGAGAAGAGGTCCATCCGTTCCCACAGGAGCGCCATCGCGCGCTTGTTCTGGGGGACCACGGCACCGAAGGGGTTCACCACCGCGCAGGAGCCGTCCAGCGCGCTGCCCAGGATGACGGCGAGCTTCTCGGACAGAGGGTCCGGATCGGGGACGGGCGGCTCATCCGACCAGGCGGGCCGCCGCTCCGTCCACCAGTCGGTCTTGTAGTGCCGCACGAAGACCTCGCAAGGCGTCTCGAAGAGCCCCACCCGCCGGCCGCCCAGACGGCGGAGGTTGAAGGGCGATCCCAGGGTCACCCGCCAGCCCCGCTCCTCGAACCACTCCCGGTAGAGGAGGACCATCGAGAGGTCTTCGGGCATCTCCGTCGGGTAGATCAGCCCGATCGAGAGAGGTGCGCCTCCCGTGGTGCCAGCGCCCGAGCGGACGGGGGCGGCCACGGCCGCGACCATCGCGCAGAATCGCTCGCCCAGGTCGCGGTTCGGATCGGAAAGTCCGGCAAACGCGGGGGCAACGGTCCGGTTGAGGAGGACTGCCTCCGCCTCGCCGCTCGGGGTATCGCAGTTCAGCTCGCACAAGACCGGGCCCTGGGCGGTGAGAAACACGTCGGCCCGCGCGATGCCGTGCCAGTGGGGCGCCGACGCGCACCACAAGGCCTGCTGCATCGGCGTGAGCCCCAGGAACCCCGTGACCAGCGCTGGATCCGCGGCGCAGAGCAGGCAGAGCTCGTTGTACGCGGCCGCCATCTCCTCGGCCGCCCGGTAGAGCGATGCCTGCTCGGCCGCGGTGAGCACCACGGGCGAGGGATGGAACCGGGGCTGCCCCTCGAACCAGGGATCGGAGATGACGCCGCCCGCGGTGAGGCGCGCCGCGAAATCGGCATAGTCCCGGGCACCGGCGGGCGCGGTCACGCGATCTCCGTGAGCAGCACCGCGGCGGCCAGGTACGAAACCGCCTCGACCGCGCTGACCCCCACGTTGCGCTCCTGCGCCACCAGCCGGTCGAGGCCCCCGCCTCGCAGGGCGAAGGGCTGGTGCAGCATCAGCGTCTGCACGACGAGCTGCCGGACCGGGTACAGCACCAGCGCCGATGCCAGGGCCGCCACATACGCCCGCAACGACGCGGCCCAGCCGGCGAAGGTGCCCTCGGCGGCGTGACCGACGATCATCGCGATGGCTACCATGGCACCCGCGTAGCTCACCGCCGCCGCCACGTTCTCGCCCAGGATCTCCTCGTCCTCCGCGTAGAGTGTGAGGAAACGGAAGAGGACGACGAACAGGTGCAGCGTCGCCTGCGCGAGGACGAAGAAGACGACGGAGACGCCCAGCGTCCCGATGTCGTCCCCGTACAGGCACCGGGCGATGATCAGGCCTGTCGCGACGAAGTGGGCTCCGGCGGCGACGCCGGCCGCCAGGTTCCCGCGGGCGATCTCTCCCGGCAGGCGCGAGCGGAGGAGCACCCGGACCCCGAGAGATCCCGCGGCGGCCAACAACGCGATCGCGCTTCCGCCGAACACCGCCGTCCAGAGGAGGTCGGCCCTCCAGTCGACGCCGTGGACGCATCCACGGACCGCGGAGGCGACGATGAACGCCGCGCCGCAGACGAATCCGGCCCGCACGATCGCCCGAGCAGGATTCGTGTCGGGCTCGCTCATTCCAGGATTTTCTGCAGATCCGCGCGGCCGGCGCGGCAGCCTTCCGCCCGCACGATCGCCTCCAGGTCGGCGTAGGCGCGGTCCAGGTCGTCGTTGACCACCCAGTACTCGTATCCCTCGGCGCGGGCGAGCAGGACCTCGACGCGCGCGGCGTGCAGGCGCCGGCGGATGGTGGTGTCGTCGTCCGTCGATCGCGCGCGCAGGCGCCGCTCGAGCTCCGCCAGCGAGGGCGGCAGCACCAGGGCCCGCAGCGCCTCCGGGTACTGGCGCTTGATCGCGCTCCCACCCTGCACGTCGATGTCGAAGACCGCCAGCGCCCCCCGCCGCTGGGCTTCGAGGATCGCCGCAAGCGGCGTGCCGTAGCGGTGGCCATGCACCGGCGCCCACTCGACGAACTCGCCTGCTTGGATCATCGCGTCGAAGCGGGCATCGTCGACGAAGTGGTAGTCGACGCCCTCGCGCTCGCCCGGCCGGGCCGCGCGGGTGGTGTAGCTGACCGAGAAGATCGATCCCGGGTGGGCCGCCACCAGCCGGCGCGCGAGCGTCGTCTTGCCGGTCCCGGAAGGGGCGCTGAGGATGAGGAGGGTGGCGCTCATTCGACGTTGGCGATCTGCTCGCGGACCCGCTCCAGCTCGGCCTTCAGCTCCACCACCTGGGCGGCGATGCCGGCGTGCTGCGCCTTGGAGCCGACGGTGTTGACCTCGCGGTTGACCTCCTGGACGAGGAACTCCAGGCGGCGCCCGGCTGGGGCGTCGGAACTGATCAGCGCACGGAGCTGGTCGAGGTGGCTGGAGAGCCGCGTCAGCTCCTCCGCCACGTCCACGCGCTCGGCGAAGAACGCCACCTCCTGCGCGAGCCGCGCCGGGTCGGCGGGGACTCCGCGCGACAGCTCGGCGACGCGCGCGGCGAGCCGGTCGCGGTAGGCCTCGACCGATTGAGGGGCCGAGCCGCGGATCGCCGCGGCGCCCTTCTCCACCGCTGCGATCCGGGCGGAAAGGTCGCGGGCCAGCGCCTCTCCTTCGCGGCGGCGCATCTCCTCGAGCGCGTCGAGGGCAAGCGAGAGAGCGCGCTCGAGCGCCTCGGCGGCGGGGCCCGGGTCCGCCGCCGCCTCGAAGAGGCCCACCACGCCTTCCAGCCCGACCAGGTCGTGGACGGTCACCTCGCCGGCGAGCCCCAACTCGGTCCGCATCTCGCGCAGCGCCTTGGCGTAGGCCGAGGCGAGGGGCAGATCGACCCGCGGCGCGACGCCCCGCACGCTACCCGGGGCCTCGCGGCGAACGCTCACGTCCACCACGCCGCGGGCCACGCGGGCCTTGACGATCTTGGCGATCACGGGCTCGAGCGCGACGAGATCGCGCGGCAGGTGCGTCCGGACGTCGCAGAACTTGCCGTTCACCGACCGAAGCTCGACGGCGACGGTCTCGCCGCCGACCTGCGCGCGGCCGGCGCCGAAGCCGGTCATCGATCGGATCACGGCGCCTCCGGGCCCATCATGGCCGGGCAGGTTCGACCGCTGCTCCCGCCCTGTCAAGGAGGCCCGCCGCCGCCGCGGCCGCCTCCGCGACTTCCGGCGCGACGAGCGCGGCGAAGCGGGGGCCGGGGTGCGCCCAGCGGGCGCCTTCGGGCGCATGGAGCAGCGCGAGCACCGGCGCGCCGCAGGCGGCAGCGAGGTGCATCGGCCCCGTGTCGTTGGTCACCACCAGGGCGGCGCGGCGGAACAGCGCCGCCAGGCGGCCGAGGTCGCTGGGCGGGGCGACCGAGGCCGCTCCGCCGGACGACTCCGCCACCGCGCGCGCCAGCGCCTCTTCACCCGGTCCCCAGGTCACCAGCGAGGGGACTCCCCGGGCACCCAGCGCGCGCGCCAGCCCGGCGAAGCGCTCCGCGGGCCAGCGGTGGTCCGCCTTTCGCGCGCCTGGGTTGAGCGCGGCGAAGCCAGGGAGCGCCCGCGTGACCTCGGCGGCCCAGGCGGCGTGCTCGATCCCGAGGGCGGTCTGCAGCGCGGGCGGCGGCGGCGGGGAGAGCCCCAGGCCATTCAGCAGCAGGAGCTTCGCCGGGACCTCCGGCAGGTCGGGCGGGGGCGGCGGCTCGGCGTGCGAATAGAGGTGCGAGGCGCCGCGGTCGGCCCCGACCAGCCAGCGGCGTGCCGCCACGCGCGAGAGCAGCGCCGAGGTGAGCGAGAACGCGTGCCAGTGGGCGGCGTCGATGACCGCGTCGTACCCGGCCGCGCGCAGCGCGCGGAGGAACTGGACGAAGCGGAGCGGGTGCCGGAACGCGTCGGTCTTCTCGAAGGGCACGAGATGCACCCCGGGAAGGCCTTCGGCGACGGCCGCGCGACGCCGGGCGAGCAGGAGGTCGATCCGCGCGCGGGGCAGCGCGTCGCGCAGCGCGAGGGCGAGCGCAACGGTGAGCAGCGCGTTGCCGACCCGGTCGTCCGGCCTCACCACCAGCACGCGCCGCAGATCTTCCGGGCGCGGGCGCCGCCCGGACAGCGGGAGCATGCGGGCCGCGAGCCGCGCGAGCAGCCGGGCGAACAGGCCGGGCGGCACATCGAGCCGCGCATCCGCGGTCACGCCAGCACCGCCTCGCAATGCTCCAGCACCAGGTCCGCGGAGAGATCGCGCAGGCAAAGGTGATGACCGAGCGGGCAGCGCCGCTGCCCGTGGGCGCTGCACGGCGAGCACGACAGGCCGAGCGCGACGGCGCGTTGCCGGGGACCCAACGCGTGCGCGGCCGGCGCGGTGGGGCCGAAGAGCGCGACGGTCGGGACGCCCAGGGCCCGCGCGGCGTGGGTCAAGCCGCTGTCCCCGCCCACGCAGATCGCGCTGCGAGCGAGGATGGCGAGCGCCTCGCCGACCGGGTTGCCGGTGGTGTCCAGGCAGCGCGCGCCAGCGCGCGCCTGCACTGCCTGGGCGAGCGGCTTCTCGCGAGGACCACCCAGGAGGACCGGGGTCAGGCCCCGCTCGGCCAGGCGATCGGCCAGCGAGGCGAACTGCTCCGCCGGCCAGATCTTCGTCTCCCATTCCGACCCGACGCAGAGGGCGGCCAAGCCCGCGGATGCGCCACGCAGCCGCTCGTCCGCGGCGCGCACCCACTCGGGCCGGGGGACGAGCCGCATCGGTCGCGGCTCGGCGGAAAGGGCGCGCGCCAGCTCGGCTTCACGGCCGGTGAAGGTGCCGCGCGGCTCCGGGACGCGCTCGGTGTACAGCGGCGACCCGGGAGCGCCGCGGAATCCGACCCGACGCGGGATCCGGGCCAGCCAGGCGAGGAGCGCGCTGCGCGGCGACCGGTGGGGGAGCGCGGCCGCGTCGTACTGGTGCTCCCGCAGCCGCCCCGCGGCCCTCCACAACCCGGCGGGGCCGCTGTCGGCGCCGCGCTTGTCGAAGACTTCCACGCGCGCCGCGCGGGGCATGGCGAGCGCCACGTCGCGCCCGCGGGGGGTCACGCACACGTGGACCTCTGCGAACCGCTCCGCCAGCGCGTCGACCAGGGCGGAGGTGAACACCACGTCGCCGAGGTACGCCGGCTGCACCACCAGCACGCGCCCGGCCGGCGGCATCAACCCTCCAGCGGCTTGGCCTCGTCCACCAGCATGACCGGGATGTCGTCCTCGACGCGGTAGACGAGCTTGCAGTGGCGGCAGACGATCTCGTTCTGCGCGTCGCGGAACTCCAGCTCGCCCTTGCACTTCGGACAGGCGAGGATCTCCTTCAGCTCTGGCTCGACTGGCATTCCGCCCTGGATACCACGGCTCACCGCAGCGCGTCCCCCGTCGATCCTGGAAAGCGGGACAGCTCCCACAGCCGGGCGTAGCGCGCGTACGCCTCGTAGGCGCGCGCCCAGGCCACCGCCGCGCCCGCGGCACCGTCGAGGAACCCCGCCCGCAGCAGGTACCCGCGCGCGAATCTCCACAGCGGCCTGACAGCGACCTCCCAGGCCCCGGCGCGCCGGCCCTGCGCGAACAGCGCCTGCGCGGCGCGCTCGCCGTAGCGCTCCATCTTCGCGAGGCACTGCGCGAGCGATCCCCAGGTGTGGTGCAGGATCGGCGCATCCAGGCGTCCGACCGCGCCGTCCACCAGCAGCTTCTCGTGCACGGGACGGGAGGGATCGTAGCGGCAGCGATCCCTGCGGAAGAGGCGAACGTGGCGATCGGGCCAGAGCCCCCCGTGCCGCAGCCAGACCCCGCGGAAGTGGTTCTTGAAGGGCAGCGCGTAGGCGCTGGCGTCGCCCTGGAGCGCCCGGGAGGCAACGGCGGCGAGCTCCGGCGAGGCGCGCTCGTCGGCGTCGATGGAGAGGACCCACTCTCCGCCCGCCTCCTGCCGGGCGAACTCGTGCTGGCGGGCGAAGTCGTCGAACGGGCGCTGCAAGACGCGCGCGCCCAGCCGCCCGGCGATCTGCGCCGTCGAGTCGCGCGACCCGCCGTCCACCACCAGGACCTCGTCGCAGAAGCCGCGCACCGACTCGATGCAGCCGGCGATGCGCTCGCCCTCGTCCTGCGCCACCACCGTGGCGGAGAGCTTCACGACAGCTCTCGGATGCGCGCGACCACCTCGGTGGTCGAATGATCCTTGGGATCGCCGGCGATGACCGTGCGCCCCCCCAGGCGCGCCACCAGCTCGCGCTCCGGGACCGAGTCTTCAGCGTAATCGCTCCCCTTGACGTGCAAGTCGGGCCGCAGCGCGGTGAGCAGCGCGGCCGCGTCGGGCTCGTCGAAGAGCACCACCAGGTCCACG
>DASQBG010000091.1:0-11281 GCA_035635335.1 Myxococcales bacterium
CCGTCGGATTTCGGCTTCTGCATGGCGGTACACCCGCACGACCCGGAGACTGCGTACATCGTGCCGCTCGAGTCGGACGGGTTCCGCTGCACGCCGGAAGGCAAGCTGCGGGTCTACCGGACGCGCGACGGCGGCGGCTCGTGGCATCCGCTCACCGAGGGGCTGCCGCAGCGCGACGCGTTCGAGACGGTGCTGCGCGACGCGCTCGGCACCGACGAGGAGCAGCGCGCCGGCATCTACTTCGGGACGCGCAGCGGCAAGCTCTTCGCCTCGCGCGATGACGGCGACTCCTGGACGGCGCTGGCGGCCGGCCTGCCGCCCGTCGTGTGCGTGCGCGCGGCGCGGGTGTGACGGTCACCTTCCAGCTGGCCGGCTTCCTGCGCTCGTTCGCGAGCGGTGCCCGGGAGGTGCGCGTCGAGGTGCCCGGCGGAACGGTAGGCGACGCGCTCCGGATGCTGGGAGAGCGGCACCCGGGCATCTCCTCCCGCGTCCTCGACGAGCAAGGCTCCGTCCGCCGCCACGTGAACGTCTTCGTCGGCGACCTCAGCATCCGCGACACCGGCGGCCTCGCCACCCCTCTCCGGGACGGCTGCTCCATCTCCCTCCTCGCCGCCGTCAGCGGCGGGTAAATCCAGCCGCTGTACCGACTAGAAGCATTTCACGCAGAGCTCGCAGAGACCGCAGAGGGGTCTGTTTTTGGTTTCTTGAGAGATGACTCTGCGCGCTCTGCGTGCTCCGCGTGATCGCTTTTCGCCGGGTCTTGCGCTGGCTTGAAAGTGGGAGCGGAAGATCATGAAGCGGTTCATCCAGGCGGAGCTGGCCGCCCGGGCTGACCCGCGGCAGTAGGGACGCTCCGCGAGCGCCAGAGCAGGAATGCGGGGATCCCTGCCAGCGTGATGCCCAGTCCGGCGAACGCGTGCACCGGGTCCGCGCGCCAGGTGGAGAATACGACGGCGGCGCAGATGGCGATGAAGGCGGCGGTCGTCGCCGGGTGACCGGGTATCGTGAACGTCCCCCGCACCCCGCGGCGGCGGAAGACGAAGATGCACCCTGCGGTCAGGGCGAAGAAGACGAAGTCGATCGAGACCACGTAGCGGGTGATCGCCTCGAAGGTCCCTGCGAGCGCGATGGCGATGGCCAGCGCGCCTTGCAAGGCGATGGCGACGATCGGCGCGCGGGTCCGTGGATGCACGCGCGCGACCGAGCGGAAGAACAGCCCGTCCTCGGCCATGGCGAAGTACACGCGCGGCGCGGTGAGGATGGATTGGCTGAGGAAGCCCAAGGTGGAGATGGAGATGCCGGCCGCGATCGCCAGCGCTCCGCGGCGGCCCAGCGTGCGCGTCATCACTTCCAGCGCGGGAGCCGAGCTGCGAGCCAGCCCGTCCGCGCCGAGGGTGCGCAGGCAGACGAACGCGACCAGCGTGTACAGCCCGATCACCCCCAGAACTCCCAGCAGCAGCGCGCGGGGCAGGTCGCGACGCGGGTCCTTCATCTCGCCGGCCACGAAGCACGCCGTCTGCCAGCCGCCGTAGGCGAAGAGCACGGGGATGAGCGCCGCGCCGAATCCGGCCGGTGAGCCGGGAGCGCCCGAGGAGGGCGCCGCGCCGCCGAAGAGGAGCCCGGCTGCGATCAGCGCCGCCAGCGCGCAGATCTTCAGGACCATCAGCGCGCTCTGCGCCGTGCAGCCCGCGCGCACGCCCAGGCAGTTGACGACCGTCAGCGCGGCCACCGCCGCCGCGGCGACCGCCCCCTCGCCGAACGGGATCGGCAACAGCTCGCGGAAGTAGCGGGCGAAGGCGATGGCGGTGGCCGCCATGCCGCCCGTCTGGATGACCAGGAGGAGCGCCCAGCCGTAGAGGAACGCCGCCAGCGGATGCACCGCTTCGCGCAGGTAGGCGTATTGCCCCCCGATCTCCGGGCGGGCCGAGGAGAGCTCGGCGTAGACGAACGCACCGAGCAGCGCGGCGATCCCGCCGACCACCCAGGCGCCCAGGATCAGCGCGGGGGACCCGGCGCTGCGCGCGACGTCGGCGGGAGTGACGAAGATCCCGGACCCGACGATCCCACCCATCACGATCATCGTCGCGTCGAACAGGCCGATGCGGCGGGCCAGTCCGGACGCGACGGCGTGCATGCGGCGACCGTACCACGCGCCGGCCGGCCGCCCGCAGGCAGCCCGGCCGGGCGCGGGCCTACGACAAGTGCCTGCCGCGCGCGCGAGGACTCCGCATTTTTCGGGTTCGAGCGCATTCCGCGCGAGGAGCGGCCGGATGCCCGCACGCCAGGGGAGCATCCTCATCGAGAACGTGCAGCCGCAGATCGATTGCGGCCGCTACCCCGTGAAGCGCGCGGCTGGAGAGGCCGTGCGCGTGACCGCCGACGTGCTCAAGGAAGGGCACGACGAGCTGGCGGTCGTGTTGCGGTGGCAGAAGGTCGGTCCCAGGACGGCCGAGCCGCGCGAGATCGCCATGCGGCCGCTGGGGAACGATGCCTGGGAAGGACAGTTCCCGATCTACGAGAACGGCTCGTACTCGTTCCAGGTGGAAGCGTGGCCCGACGCTTTCCGCACCTGGGCGCACGAGCTGTCGCGCAAGGTGGAGGCGGGCCGCGAGGTGTCCTCCGAGCTGCTCGAAGGCGCGCAGCTGCTCCGCGCCGCGGCGGAGCGCGCCGCCGCGGCCGGGCCGGCGGCCGCATTCGATGCGGAGCGGCTGCGGGAAGGGGAGAAGGCGCTGCTCGCCGGGCAGTCCACCGGGGCGCTGTCGCGCGCGCTCGATCCACGCCTCGCCGAAGCCGCGTCGCGATATCCGGATCGCGGCGTCGCCACCCGTTCGGACCGGGAGCTGCGCGTCTTCGCCGAGCGGAAGCGCGCCATCTTCAGCGCCTGGTACGAGCTGTTCCCCCGCTCGGCGGCCCGCGAGCCGGGTCGCCACGGCACGTTCGCCGACGCCGAACGCATGCTGCCGTACGTGCAGGAGCTGGGATTCGACGTGGTCTACCTGCCGCCCATCCACCCCATCGGGCGCACCGCGCGCAAGGGCAAGAACAACTCGCTCAGCGCGGCGCCCGACGACGTCGGCAGCCCGTGGGCCATCGGCGGCCCCGAGGGCGGTCACAAGGCGGTCCATCCGCAACTGGGCACGCTGGCCGACTTCCGCCGGTTCGTGAAGAGCGCCGCCGAGCGCGGGATCGAAGTGGCCATCGACATCGCGTTCCAGTGCTCGCCCGACCACCCTTACGTGAAGGAACATCCCGAGTGGTTCCAGCGCCGCCCCGACGGGACCATCAAGACCGCCGAGAACCCCCCCAAGCGGTACGAGGACATCGTCAACTTCGACTGGATGGGACCTGCCCGCGAGTCGCTCTGGGCGGAGCTGCGCTCGGTGTTCCTGCACTGGATCGAGCAGGGCGTGCGCATCTTCCGCGTCGACAACCCGCACACCAAGCCGCTCCCGTTCTGGGAGTGGGTGATCGCCGAGGTGAAGGGGCGCCACCCGGACGCCATCTTCCTCTCCGAGGCGTTCACCCGTCCGAAGATGATGAAGGCCCTCGCCAAGGCCGGCTTCGACCAGTCGTACACCTACTTCACCTGGCGTAACTTCAAGCACGAGATGGAGGAGTACCTGAAGGAGCTGACCCAGGGCCCGGTGGCCGAGTACATGCTGGGCAACCTATGGCCCAACACGCCGGACATCCTCCCTGAGCAGCTGCAGCAGGGCGGCCGGCCGGCGTTCCTCTCTCGCGCGGCGCTGGCCGCCACGCTCTCTTCCTCGTGGGGTATCTACTCGGGGTTCGAGCTGTGCGAGAACCGCGCTCTGCCGGGCAAGGAGGAATACCTGGACTCGGAGAAGTACCAGCTCGTGCAGCGCGACTTCGATCGGCCAGGGAACATCCGGCCCTGGATCGCGGCGCTCAATCGGATCCGCAACGAGCACCCCGCGTTGCAGCAGTACCGCAACCTCCGTTTCCACAAGGCGGACAACGACCGCGTGATCTTCTACTCGAAGATGTCGGAGGACCGCACCAGCCAGATCCTGGTGGCGGTCAGCCTCGACCCATTCGCGCCGCAGGAGGCGATCCTCGAGGTGCCGCTGTTCGAGCTGGGCATCCAGCCGGACGAGGCGTACCAGGTGCACGAGCTGCTCTCGGACGAACGGGCGCTATGGCAGGGCCCCACCGCGCAGGTGCGGCTGACGCTGGACAAGCCGGCCGCGATCTGGTCGGTGTTGCGCTTCCGCAGGACGGAGCAGGGATTCGATTACTACTTCTGAGCGCGCCATGCTTCCCATCGACATGCAAGCCCTGCCGGCATGGCTCAAGCAGCAGCGCTGGTTCGGCGGCAAGAGCGCGGCGATCGCGGGCGTGCGTGACGTGGACCGGGCGCAGATCTCGCCGGGGCTGCTCCTGTCCGCCGTCGAGGTGCGGTACGCGCCTCCCCGGCCGGCGGAGAGCTACGCGCTGGCGCTCCGGCCCTGGACGGGCAAGGCGGGGATCGTCGAGGGCCTCGACGACGATGCGGCGCGCGCCTTGCTGGGCGTGGTGCGCGGGCGGTTGCGCATCGCCACCGCGGCGGGAGCGTTGCAGGGCGAGCGATTCGACGGCCCGGGGTCGCCCCTGGAGCGGCTCCCGCCGGTGCCGTCCGTCCGCCGCCTCGGCGCGGAGCAAAGCAACACCTCGCTGGTCTTCGACGACGCCGTGATCCTGAAGCTCATCCGCAAGCTCGAGCACGGCGTGAACCCCGAGCTGGAGATCGGCGCCTTCCTCGCGCGCAGCGGCTTCGCGGGCACGCCTCGGCTGCTCGGCGCCATCTCGGCGACCGGCGCGGTCGACGCGACCGTGGCCGTGGCGCACGCGTTCGTCCCGGTGGAGAGCGACGGGTGGTCGTACGTGCTCGAGTCGCTGCGGCGCGGCGATCCTCCCCTGCGCGAGATCCGCGAGCTGGGCGAGCGCATCGGCGAGCTGCACGCCGCGCTCGCTGGTGACGCGCGCGACCCTGCCTTCGCTCCCGAGCCGATCCGCGTCGAGGACCTGAGGCTCTGGACGGAGACGCTCCTGACCGAGCTGGACCGCACCGTCGAGGCGGCCCGATCGGCGTTGCCGGAGCTGGTCTCGCGCCGGGAAGCGCTCTCGGCGCGGATCCGCCGGCTCGAGGCCACGGCGCCGGACGGCGTGCGCATCCGGCAGCACGGCGATCTGCACCTCGGGCAGGTGCTGCGCACCGCCGGGCAGCAGTGGCTCGTCTTCGACTTCGAGGGCGAGCCGGCCCGCCCGCTCGCGGAGCGGCGCGCGAAGCATAGCCCGCTGAAAGACGTGGCGGGCATGCTGCGGTCGTTCGCCTATGCGGCGGCCACGGTACGCCGGCGCGAGCTGGCGGCTCCGCTGCGCGACTCCTTCCTCCAGGGCTGGCGCCGGCGGGCGGGCCACCTGCTGCCGCGGGACGAGCAGGGCGCGCGCGTGTTGCTCGAGTCGCTCGAGCTGGAGAAGCTGCTCTACGAGCTGCGCTACGAGCTGGGGCACCGCCCCGACTGGGTCGCCATCCCCGCCGCGGATCTCCTGGAGGCGAGATGAGGCGCCCCATCTCGCCGGCGCAGGTGGACGAGCAGCTCCGGCGGCTGCTCGACCTCTCGCATCCAGACCCGCACTCGCTGCTGGGGATCCATCCCGACGGCGACGGCGTGGTGGTGCGCACCTTCCGTCCCGACGCCGAGCGCGTCACGGTCCTGCCCGATTTCGGCGGCCGGGTCCCCGCGGCGCACCGGCGCGGCGGGGTCTTCGAAGCGCGGCTCAACAACCGCAGCGACCTCTTCGGCTACTTGATCGAGGTGCGCTACCCGGGGGGCGCCACCTTCACGCTCCGCGATCCGTACAGCTTCCCGCCCACGCTGGGCGAATTGGACAGCCATCTCGCCGCCGAAGGCCGCCACGAGCGCCTGTGGGAGCGGCTCGGGGCCCACCCCGCGCACCACCGCGGAACGTACGGCACCTCGTTCGCGGTCTGGGCACCGACCGCGCGGTCCGTGTCGGTGGTCGGCGACTTCAACTCCTGGGACGGCCGCCTGCACCCGATGCGCGCCCTCGGCTCGACCGGCATCTGGGAGCTGTTCGTGCCGGAGGTGGGCCCCGGGACGCGTTACAAGTTCGAGGTCCGGCCCGGCAGCGGAGGAGCGCGCCTCCTCAAGGCGGACCCGCTCGCCTTCCGCACCGAGGCGCCGCCGCAGACCGCGTCGGTCGTGCACGCGCTGGATCGGTACCAGTGGAAGGACGCCGGGTTCATCAAGTCACGGGCCGCCGCGGACCCGCTCAAGCGACCCATCTCCATCTACGAAGTGCACATCGGCTCCTGGCGCCGCGTGGTGGAGGAGGGCGATCGGTCGCTGACCTGGGCGGAGGCGGGCGCGCAGCTCGCCGACTACGTCGCCGAGATGGGCTTCACGCACGTCGAGCTGCTGCCGGTCGCAGAGCATCCCTTCGGCGGATCCTGGGGCTATCAGGTCACCGGGTATTTCGCGCCCACAGCGCGCCACGGCCACCCCGACGACTTCCGCGCCCTGGTGGACGCGCTGCACGCGCGCGGGATCGGCGTGATCCTCGACTGGGTGCCGGCGCATTTCCCCACCGACCTCCACGCGCTCGCCCGGTTCGACGGGACCGCGCTGTACGAGCACGAAGACCCGCGGCAGGGAGCGCACCCCGACTGGGGCACGCTGGTCTTCAACTACGGCCGCAACGAGGTGCGCAACTTCCTCCTCGCCAGCGCGCTCTTCTGGCTGGAGGAGTACCACGCGGACGGGCTGCGCGTGGACGCGGTCGCCTCGATGCTGTACCGCGACTACAGCCGCAAGCCGGGCGAGTGGGTCCCCAACAAGTACGGGGGACGCGAGAACGAGGAGGCGATCGCGCTGCTCAAGGAAGTGAACGAGCGGGTGCGCGAGCTGCATCCCGGCGCGCTGATGATCGCGGAGGAATCCACCGCCTTCCCCAAGGTCACTGCGCGGGCGGCCGACGGCGGCCTCGGCTTCCACCTCAAGTGGAGCCTGGGCTGGATGCACGACACGCTGGACTACTTCGCCACCGATCCGGTGTACCGGAAGTGGCGCCACAACGCGCTGACGTTCGGGCTCATGTACATCTTCACGGAGAACTTCCTCCTGCCCCTCTCGCACGACGAGGTGGTGCACGGGAAGGGCTCCCTGCTCTCGCGCATGGCCGGCGACGACTGGCAGAAGTTCGCCAACCTGCGCGCGCTCTACGGCTGGATGTGGGCGCACCCCGGCAAGAAGCTGCTCTTCATGGGCGGCGAGCTCGCGCAGCGGACGGAGTGGAACCACGACCGCAGCCTCGACTGGCACGTGCTGCAGGCGCCCGCGCACAAAGGCGTGCAGCGGCTGGTCCGCGACCTGAACCGGGCGTATCGCGAGGAGCCCGCGCTCTTCGAGCTGGACGGCGACCCGGCCGGCTTCCAGTGGGTCCAGGTCGAGTCGGCGGACGCGAACGTGCTGGCCTTCCTGAGGCGGTCGGGCGACCGGCACGTGGCGGCCGTCGCCAACCTCTCGCCCGTGCCGCGCTACGGCTACCGGGTCGGCCTGCCGCGCGAGGGAGAATACCGGGAGCTGCTCAACACCGACGCCGCGGAGTACGGCGGGTCGGGCGTGGGCAACCAGGGCAGCGTGCGCGCCGAGGCGGTGCCGCACGACGGGCAGCCCGCCTCGGCGGAGATGACCCTGCCGCCCCTGGGCGTAGTCTGGCTCGCGCCCGCATGACGGGCGAGCGCGATCTGGTCCGCGCCGCGCTCGACGCGCTCGGTATCCGCAGGCTGGCGCTGGCGGTGCACGATGCGGCGCTGCCCGGCGACTCCCGCGACGACGTGGGACGGGGAGCGCCGCTGTCCGCGGGCGGCCTCGCCTTCCTCCGCTTCGCGGCGGACCTCGGCTTCCACGCGGTGCAGCTCGGGCCGCAGGGGGAGACGACCGAGCACGATCAGTCTCCCTACGACGCGACGGTCTTCTCGCGCAGCACGCTGTCGCTCGCGCTGGCTCCGCTCGAGCAGGCAGGGCTCCTGTCCAGCGCGACGCTGGCGAAAGCCGTGGCCCGGCGCCCGGCCGGATCCGGCGAGCGCGCCGCCCACCGCCACGCGCACAGCGTGGCGCGCGAGGCGGTCGACGAGGCGTTCACGCAGTTCGACGCGGAACGCCCCCGCGAGCTGGCGGACCGGTTCCGCGAATTCACGGTGCGCCAGCGTGAGTGGCTCGACCGCGACGCGCTGTACGCCGCCGCCGGCGCGGAGCATCGCGAGCCCGACTGGCTCCGCTGGCCCGAGGAGGACCGGCGTGTGTGGGAACGCATTCCCGGCGCGGAAGCAGCGCAGCAGGCGCGGCGCTCCGAGCTGGCGGCGAAGCATGCACGGGTCATCGAGCGCTACCGGTTCGGACAGTGGCTCGCGCACGAGCAGCACGGCGCATTCCAGCGGGAGGCGCGGGCCTCAGGCCTGCTGCTCTACGGCGACCTGCAGATCGGCGTCTCGCACCAGGACGTCTGGAGCTGGGGTTCGCTCTTCCTCTCCGGCTGGCGGATGGGTGCGCCGCCCAGCAGGACCAATCCGGAGGGGCAGCCGTGGAGCTACGCCGTGCTCGACCCGGCCAGGTATTCCGGACCCGCGCTGGCGTTCGCGCGGCGCCGCGTGGGCAAGATGCTCGCGGAATTCGACGGGCTGCGCATCGACCACCCGCACGGGCTGATCGATCCCTGGGTGTACCCGGCGGCCCAGCCGGACCCGTTTGTGGCCGTGCAGAGCGGGGCCCGCTTGTTCTCGTCTCCCGATCTGGCGGAGCTCGCCCGCTTCGCGGTGGCCCGGCCGGACCAGCTCGATCCTGGCTCGCTCCGGTATGCGGACGGGTGGGTGCGCTCCCTGTCCCAGGAGCAGGTGGCCCGGTACGCGGTGCTCTTCGACGCCGTGGTGGACGCGGCGAGGGCGCACGGGCGCGAGGTCGACGATCTGCTCTGCGAGGTGCTCAGCACGCAGCCCTACCCGGTCGAACGGGTGCTGGCGCGGCACGGGCTGGGACGGTTCCGCGTCACGCAGAAGGTGGTGCTCGAGGATCCGGCGGACGTCTACCGCAGCGAGAAGGCCGCTCCGGTGGATTGGATCATGGCCGGTACGCACGATACCGAGCCCGTCTGGCGCGTCGCGGAGCGGTGGTCGGAGAGCGGGTCCGCGCCCGCGCACGCCGCGCATCTCGCGCAGCGGCTGGTCGCCGAGGAAGGCGCGCGGCCGCGCTGGGCGGAGATGGTCGCGGCCGATCCGGCGCGCCTCGCCCTCGCCAAGCTGGCGGAGCTGTTCGTCGGCCCGGCGCGCAACGTCATGGTGACGTTCAACGACCTCCTCGGCATGCGCGAGGCCTACAACCGGCCGGGGACCATCTCCGAGGAGAACTGGTCGCTCCGCGTCCCGCCGGACTTCGAGGCCCGAAGCGCCGAGGCGCGCCGCGCCGGCCTGGCCCTGGACCTGCCCCGCGTGCTGTCGATGGCCATCCGGGCGCGAGGAGCCGCCTTCGCGCGCTCGCACGCGGCGCTCGTCACCGCCCTCGATCAGCGGGCCGGCCCCGACCCGGGCGCCGGACGTGGAGCGTAGAGGTCGAGGATGCGCTGCATCGCTGCCCATCATCGGGCATCCCATGGCCCCGGAGGATAGGTTCCAGCATGGCCGAATCCACGGAAGTGGCCGACGAACGTCGTGTACGCGCCGACGCCAGGGACCAGGAGGACAGGCGGCCGGGGGGCGCCGCCGAAAAGGGAGCGCCCGAGGCAGGCAAGAAGCGCAGCCTGCGGTTGCCCGTCGCGGCGGCGCTTCTGGTCGTCGCGCTCGCCGCGTTCGGGTGGTGGCTGTACGCCCGCCACTTCGAGGAGACCGACGACGCGCAGATCGACGGCGACATCAGCGCCGTGAGCCCGCGGGTGCCGGGCACGGTGACGGCGGTCCACGTGGTCGATAACCAGCAAGTGAAGCAGGGCGACCTGATGGTCGAGCTGGATCCCACCGACCTGGAGGTCGCGGTCGCGCAGGCGCGCGCCGCCGTCGCTCAAGCGGAGGCCGCGTACCAGTCCGAGAACCCCACCGTGGCGATCACCGAGACGTCGAATCGCGCCTCGCTGTCCACGGCCGAAGACGAGGTGCAGAACGCGCGGGCCGAGCTGGCGGCGGCGAAGCACGATCTCGACCAGGCCGAGGCGCAGGACCGGCTCGCCCAGCTGCAGCTCCAGCGCGGCAAGCAATTGCTGGCGAGCAACACCATCAGCCAGGCGGACTACGATCAGCGCGTCAGCGTGGCCGAGGTGGCTCGCGCGAACGTGGAGGCGGCGCGCCAGCGCATCGCGCAGAAGCAGGCCAAGCTCGACACCGCCGAGACCCGCCTGCGCGAGACGCGCCAGAACGCCCCACGGCAGCTCGTCTCGCGCGAGGCGGCGCTGCAGGTGCGCAAGGCGAACCTGGAGGTGGCGCAGGCGCAGCTCAAGCAGGCCGAGCTGAACCTCGGCTACGCCAGGATCAGCGCGCCTGCCACGGGCGTTTTGGGCAAGAAGTCCGTGAACGTGGGCGAGCGCGTGCAGCCCGGCCAGCAGCTGGTCCCGCTGACGCATACGGGCAGGCTGTGGGTGACCGCCAACTTCCGCGAGACGCAGATCGCGCTCATGAAGCCGGGCCAGAAGGCGTCCGTGCACGTCGACGCCATCGACCGCGACTACGCCGGCACCGTCGAGAGCTTCGCCGGGGCCACCGGCTCGCGCTACAGCCTGCTGCCGCCCGAGAACGCGAGCGGAAACTACGTGAAGGTCGTGCAGCGCCTCCCGGTGCGCATCACCATCGATCCCGGGCAGCCCGAGCTGGAGCGGCTGCGCCCGGGCATGAGCGTGGAGCCCAAGGTGAGGGTGCGATGAGCGAGTGGTCCGCCGCCGAGTCCGAGCGGCGCACCCACGAGGAAGGGTTCACCGGCGGGTTCAACCCGTGGGTCGTGGCCCTCACCGTCACGCTGGCGACGTTCATGGAGGTGCTCGACACGAGCATCGCCAACGTGTCGCTGCCGCACATCGCCGGGAGCCTGTCCGCCGGGCAGGACGAGAGCACCTGGGTGCTCACCTCGTACCTGATGTCCAACGCGGTCATCCTGCCCGTGAGCGGGTGGCTGGCGACTCGCTTCGGCCGCAAGCGCTTCTACATGACCTGCGTGACCCTCTTCACCGTCAGCTCTTTTCTCTGCGGCATCGCGCCGAACCTCGCCTCGTTGATCTTCTT
>DASQBG010000092.1:0-19037 GCA_035635335.1 Myxococcales bacterium
CCCGAGTCGGCGATCGGGCTGCGCCCCTGCCCGCGGAAGTCGAACGAGATGCAGCGGTGGGCGCCGCGGAGGGCCTCGACCTGGAAGCGGTACATCGCCCCGCTCCAGAGGAAGCCGTGGGCGAAGACCACCGCCGTTCCACCTCCGCCCGTATCCTCGTAGTGCAGCTCGGCGCCTTCGACCTGCATGCGCGGCATGCAGCGAGGTTGCCCGAGTGGTTCGAGGCGCGCATACTGAACGGCCGTATGGGTACCCGGACCGGCAGCGCCGATCTGCCCCTCCACGGAGGCCGCGTCCCCGCGTGGCTCGCGCAGCGCATGGCGCGGCTGGGCGCGGTCATCGTCGAGGCGCTCGTGCTGCACGAAGGGCCGCACGGGGTGCTGCGCAGGCTTTCGCACCCGTTCTGGTTCCAGGCGCTGGGATGCGTGCTCGGGATGGACTGGCACTCGTCGGGCATCACCACCAGCGTTCTGGGCGCGCTCAAGCGAGGTCTCTCGGGACGCGAGAACGAGCTGGGCCTCACGATTTGCGGAGGGCGCGGGCGGCATTCGCGGCGGACGCCCGGCGAGCTGGTCGCGCTGGGCGAGCGCACCGGGCTCGACGGCGCGGGCCTCGCGCGGACCAGCCGCCTGGTCGCCAAGGTCGACACCGCGGCGGTCCAGGACGGATTCGCGCTCTACCTGCACGGGTTCGTGGTGGCCCGCGACGGAGCGTGGGCGGTGGTGCAGCAGGGGATGAAGCCCGAGGCGCGCACGGCCAGGCGGTATCACTGGCTCAGCGAATCGGTCCGCAGCTTCGTCGAGGAGCCCCATGCGGCGATCGAGGGAGAGCCGCAGGGCGCGATCGTGAACCTCACCGACCGCCGGGCGGCGGCCTCGCGCCTCGCGCAGGTGGAGCTCGCCGCGCACCCGGATCGCGTCGTCCGGGAGCTGCGGGAGATGCGGCGGCCCTCGCATCTCCAAATGCCTGCGCATCACGACCTTCGCCCGACGGACGTGTTCCTGCGGCGCGTTCACGCCACGCTCGCGGCGGCCGCCGAGCAGGGCCCGCGCGACTTCGCGGAGCTGTTGCTCCAGCCGGGCGTGGGCGCTCGCACGGTGCAGGCGCTCGCCGCGGTGGCGGAGGTGGTGCACGGCGCGCCCTGCCGTTTCACCGACCCGGCGCGGTTCTCGCTCGCGCACGGCGGCAAGGACGGCCACCCCTTCCCGGTGCCGCTGCGCGTGTACGACCGCACCATCTCGGTGCTGAAGCAGGCCGTCGCGCAGGCGCGCCTGGGCCGCGACGAGAAGCTGCAGGCCATCCGCCGGCTGGACGAGCAGGCACGGCGCCTGGAAGGAGCCGCGTCGGGGCCGACCCTGGACGCGCTGGTGGAGGAGGAGCGGGACCAGTCGCACGAGTATGGCGGCCGGGACGTCACGGGGCCCGCGCAGTCGCGACCGCGGCGGGGTCAGCTGGCACTCCTGTAGCCCCGGAAAAAAAATAATTTTTTTTTTGCGGCCCGAGGGACCCCGACCCCCACCCCGAGCCCCACCCTCGACCTCTGGTCGTCCCGTTCCTAGAATGCGCCGCCCATGACCGACCGCCTCTACCTTCGCGACCCGTACCTGACCCGCTTCTCCGCGCGCGTCGTCTCGCTGGCCGACCTGGCCGGCCGCCCCGCCGCGGTGCTGGACCGCAGCGCGTTCTACCCGGAAGGCGGCGGCCAGCCCGCCGACCGCGGCACGCTCTCCGGCGCGGCGGTGATCGACGTGCAGGAGAGGGACGGATCGGTGCTGCACGTGCTCGACCGTCCGCTCCCGCCCGGAGAGGTGGAAGGGGTGGTCGACTGGCAGCGCAGGTTCGATCACATGCAACAGCATCACGGCCAGCACCTGCTCTCGGCTGCCTTCGAGCGCGTGCTGCAGGCGCCGACCACCTCCTTCCACCTCGGCGAGCGCACCTGCACCATCGATCTGGACTGCTCCATCTCGCGCCTCGACGAGCCGGCGCTGCGCGCGGGCGAAGCCGCCGCCAACGAGTCGGTCTGGCGCGACCTGCCGGTGGTCGCGCGCGACTTCGGCCCGGAGGAGCGCTCGCGCCTCGCCCTGCGCAAGGAGCCGGTGAAGGGGGACCGCGTCGTACTGGTCGAAGGCGTGGACGCTTCCCCCTGCGGCGGCACGCACCCCTCGCGGACGGGGGAGGTGGGCGCCATCGCCGTGCTCGGCGCGCAGAAGTGGGGCTCGGGCAAGGCGCGGGTGGAGTTCGCCTGCGGAGCTCGCGTCGTGAAGCTGCTCGCGGAGCAGGGCCGCTGGCTCATGGGCGCGGCCGAGGCGCTCAAGTGCGCGGTGCGCGATCTGCCCGAGGCGGCGCGGCGCACGGCCGACGAGGCGAACGCGCGGCGCAAGACGGCCGAGGCGCTCGAGAAGGATGTGGCGCGCCTGCAGGCGGCCGATCTCGCGGCGAAAGGCTCGCCCGTCGTCGTCGCCCGGGTCGAGCGCGCCTCGCTCGCCCGCGCGATCGCCGGCGCGGTCGCGGAGCGCGGCGCGACCGCGCTGATCGCCGCCGTGGAGGACGGCCGCGCCCATCTCTGCTTCGCGCGCCCGCGCGGCGCCGCGGGTCCGGGCATGAACGAGCTGCTCAAGGGCTCGCTCGAAGTGTTGGGCGGAAAGGGCGGAGGCAGCCCCGACTTCGCGCAGGGCAGCGGCGACCCGGCGCGTCTGGACGAGGCTCTGGCGGCCGCGCGCGCGCGCCTCGCCACTGAATAGACCGGGTGGGGGTCGGCGCCGGGGTCGAGACGAAGGCAGCGTTGTGGTACGCAACCCCGCCATGCACATCCGCCACGACTGGACGCTGCCCGAGGTGCGGGCCCTGCACGACCTCCCGCTGCTCGAGCTGGTCCACCGCGCGCAGGCGGTCCACCGCGAGGTGTTTCGCGAGAACAAGGTGCAGCTCTGCTCCTTGCTGTCGATCAAGACGGGCGGCTGCCCGGAAGACTGCGGGTACTGCCCCCAGGCGGCCCGCTACCACACCGGCGTCGAGGCCGAGCCGCTCATGGAGACGAGCGACGTCCTCGGCGCGGCCGGCAAGGCCCGCGAGGCGGGAGCGACGCGATTCTGCATGGGCGCGGCCTGGCGCGAGGTGAAGGACGGCCCGCAGTTCGACCGCGTCCTGGAGATGGTGCGCGGCGTGCGCGCGCTGGGCTTGGAAGCGTGCTGCACGCTGGGCATGCTCACCCCGGAGCAAGCGCGACGCCTGAAGGAGGCCGGCTGCACCGCCTACAACCACAACCTGGACACCAGCCGCGCCGCCTATCCGAGCATCATCAGCACCCGCCAATACGACGACCGGCTCCGCACGCTGCGGCACGTCCGCGAGGCAGGCATCACCGTCTGCTCGGGCGGGATCATCGGCATGGGCGAGTCCGTCGACGATCGCTGCGAAATGCTGCGCACGCTGGCCGAGCAGGAGCCACACCCCGAGTCGGTCCCCATCAACATGCTGGTCCGGGTCGCCGGCACCCCGCTGGCCGGGCAGCCGCCGGTCTCCACGCTGGAGATGGTGCGCATGATCGCGACCGCCCGCCTGCTCATGCCCGCAGCCATGGTCCGCCTCTCCGCGGGCAGGCTCCAGATGAACGAGGAGGCCCAGCTGCTCTGCATGATGGCCGGCGCCAACTCGATCTTCTTCGGCGAGAAGCTGCTCACCACCGGCAACCCGGAATTCGAGCAGGACATGGCCCTTCTCGCCGCGGCCGGCATCGAGCCACTCGCGCCGGAAGCGTGACGCGTCCGCAGGTCTCTCGCGCTGCCCTACTCGATCGCCTTCCGGACCGTGCTCACCACCGGCCGCTGAACGCCAGCGCGGTGCCGCCGGGGACGCGCGCGCCCGCCGGGCGGACTTGATCGGCGACCGCCCGCGTGCGCGGCGAATCGTTCGCCTCGATGACTGCCTGCACGATGCCCACCCCTACGCCGGCGAGGATGCCCGCCCCCGTGCCGATCATGAGGTCCCGCTGCCAGTGGTCTCCGTTGTCCAGGAGCGCGATGCCGCCGCCCACCAGCACGCCGGCGAGCCCGCCGTAGAGCGCGTCGGTGGCCACGATCGCCACCGGGTCGCGGCGGTGCTCCTCGACGACCACGGGACTTTCGTAGGCGCTCACCCGGGTCGTGGTGGCCGGCGCGACCTCGCTCGGTGGCGGATTCACCACCACCTGCGTCCCGGGCGCCGGTTGGGGCGGAGGGGGCGGCGGCTGCGTCTGCACGGTGGTCGTGGTGCCGGGCTGCTGCTGGACGGTGGTGGTCTGCGCCAGCGCAGGCAGCGAGAGGAGCGCGGCGAGAGCGGGGATACAGGTCTTGGCGGTCACTGGTGCCTCCTCGCGAAGAAGAATCAGTGGTTTCCCGTAGGCAAGTTGGGGGCGGGAAAGTCCCACCGGCAACGGAACGGGCGGACGGCCGCTGGCACGCCCGGACGTCCGCCCTGCGGAAGCGGGCGCCGCCGCCCAGCCGCGCCGGTAGGGCGGAGCTGTTTTTCGGCGTGAGCTCAGCGGCCATTTGTGAGCTTCGTCACGCAGCCTCGCCCGTGACTACCTTTCGCCCGCATGGGCCCGGTGGACGTCGCGATCGTGGGGGGCGGCGCGTGCGGCACGTTGGTGGCCGTGCAACTCCTGCGGCACGCGCGCGGCCCCTGGCGCATCGCCCTGGTCGAGCGCAGCGGCGCGCTCGCGCGCGGGCTCGCCTACGGGCCCGCGGAGTCCTGCCACCTGCTCAACGTGCCGGCGGCGGGAATGAGCGCGCTTCCCGATGATCCCGGGCACTTCGTGCGCTGGAGCGGCGCCGCTCCGGACGCGTTCGTCCCGCGCACCGTGTACGGCGCGTATCTCGAAGCGCTGCTCATCGATGCGCACGCGCGAGCCGCGCCCGGGGTCACGCTCCAGCTCCTCTGCGGCGAGGCCTTGTCCGCCGCGGTGGAAGACGGAGCGGTGCGAATCGCCCTGCGCGAGGGCGGGGAAATCCTGGCGCGCGCCGCGGTGCTCGCGCTGGGGAACCTCTCCGGCCCCGACCTCGCGGTCCCGGACGGCGGGCTGTACGAAAGCCCTCTCTACCGCCGCTCTCCCTGGGAACGCGGCGCGCTCGACGGCGTTTCCCCCGAAGCGGACGTGCTGCTCCTCGGCAGCGGTCTCACCATGGTGGACGCCGCGCTGGCGCTGGAGCGGCGAGGCCACCGGGGGAGGATCCACGCGCTCTCGCGGCACGGTCTGTTGCCGCAGATCCACGGCGATGCGAGCGGGCCGGCGCGGCCGCGGATCGGCGCGAGCAGCGTGCGCGGCTTGCTCCGCGCCTTGCGGGCGGCGACCTGCCAGGCCGGCGACTGGCGACTGCCGTTCGATGCGCTCCGGCCGGTCACGCAGCGCATCTGGTCGCGGTTGTCGGAAGCGGAGCACCGCCGTTTCCTGCGTCACCTGCGCGCCCACTGGGACGTGCACCGGCACCGGATGGCGCCGGAAGCCGGGGCCGCCGTCGCCCGGCTGCGCACCCGGGGGCAGCTGCGCGTGCACGCGGGCCGGATGCAATCGTTCGCGATCGCCGGCGGATCCGCGGTAGGGCTGTACCGCCCGCGCGGCGAGCGCCCGTCTCGGGAGCTGCGCGCCGCCCGCGTGGTGAACTGCATGGGTCCCGCCTCGTCGGTGGCCGACGTGCGCCACCCGCTGGTCGGACGGCTGCTCGCGGAGGGCCTCGCCCGGCCCGACGCGCTGGGGATTGGTCTTGCCACCGACCGCGACGGCGCGCTGCTGGGAAGCGCCCGCGGTCTCCTCTTCACGCTCGGCGCGCTGAGGCGCGGCGAGCTGTGGGAGAGCACCGCCATCCCCGAGCTCCGCTCCCAGGCCCGCACCGTCGCCGAACGCCTCGTCGACGACCTCGCCCTCCCCTCCGCCGCCCAAGCGACCATCTAGCCTGAATCTGCGCAAAAACGATTGCACCACGGAGCTCACGGAGAGCACAGAGACGAGATCGGGGTCTCCGAACGCGCGCCTGAGGCCGTCAGAACCTCCGTGAGCTCCGTGTACTCCGTGGTGCGATCGTTTTGGCAGCATCCCGGCAGTTCCGTGGAGAGCGCGGTCCGGTTATGGTCGGGGGCGATGAGCCTCAATCGGAGGCCGGCGGCCGACTCGCCCCAGGTCGCCCCGAGCGGCGCGGTGCTGGGGCTCTTGCGCGCCGGCCCCGGGTGCCAGATCGCGCAAGGAGCCGTGATCCGCACGCCGGCCGGCGCGGTCGAGCTGGGCGCAGGGTCGGCCCTCCTCGAGAACGGAATCGCCATCGGCACCGCGGAGCAGCCCGTCCTCATCGGCCAGAAGGTCGTCTTCGGGCATCGCTGCGTGGTGATCGGCGCCGCCGTCGGCGACCTGTGCGAGATCGGCAACGGATCGATTCTGCTCCCCGGCGCCCGCCTCGGCCGCGGCTGCATCCTCGGCGAGGGAACGCTGGTGCCGCCCGGCGCCACGCTCCCCGACGAGTCGGTGGCGGTCGGCCGCCCCGCCCGCGCGATCCGGCGCGTCAACGAGGCCGACCGCGCGCGCCTGTCGCGGATGCGCGGCGGCGACCTCTCGCTCCCGCCGTACCTCCTGCAACCCCTCTCGGGCAGCATGCCCGCCGGAGCCACCATGGGCCGCATCTACGCCTACCTGGACAAGGAGCCGCGCATCGACCAGAGCGCGGTGCTGTTCGACAGCGCGGAGATCACCGGCGACGTCGCGATCGGCGCGGGCGCGATCATCGGCGCGGGCGTGAAGATCATCGGCGATTCGCACGGCCCGGTGCGCATCGGCGCGGGCGTGCAGATCCTCGAGAACGCCGTGCTCCACCTCCTGCCCGACAACGAGTTGGTGCTCGAGGAAGGGGTCATCATCGGCCCCGCGGCGATGATCCACGGATGCCGCATCGGGCGCGGCACCGTGGTCGAGCCTGCCGCCATCGTCTGCGACTACAGCGTGGTCGGCGAGGAGAGCGTGGTGCGAGCGGGAGCGCTGGTGAAGCAGCGCGCGCGGTTCCCTGCGCGCGCCGTGCTGGAGGGGTACCCGGCCACGCAGGTGGGAACGGTGGACGGCCCGCCCGCGCTCCCCGCATGGGCGCTGCGAAGGGCCGATCTGGCTACGCTCTCGCGCCGCAGATGATCAAAAAGTCCATGGCCGTACCGCGGCGCACGCAAGGGCAAGGCGGAACCTGCCGGATCTCCGTGCGTTGCACCCGTTCCGGCACGCATGGACGACTGATCCGCGCCTTCATGTACTCAATGGTCATACCCTAGAGGGAAGCGGGACCGGGAAAGAGCCTCGCAACGCCGCCCCGGATTTCACTCCCAGGCCGTTCTGATGGTTGGTAACCATGCGATTTTCCTAGGTGTCCAAAAAAGCTTCACTTGGAATTTGCTTGAGCAACGTCGAAACAAGGACACTGTACGGCATGCTGGATGAGGGACTGCGAGCGCTCGTCGCGCAGTACGGTGTCGACGGCCCGCGCAAGAGCGGCGTCCTGCTCGTGGACGACGAGCGCCCCAACCTCCTCGTCCTGCGCGGATTCCTCGAGAGCGGCTACGCGGTCTACGAGGCGGAGTCCGGCAAGCAGGCCCTGGAAATCGCCGACAAGACGGACATCGACGTCGTCATCGCCGACCAGCGCATGCCGGAGATGACGGGCGTCGAGATGCTCGAGGAGCTGCGCTCGCGCAAGCCCGACGTGGCCGGGATCGTGCTCACCGGCTTCACCGACCCGCCCGCGCTGATCAGCGCCATCAACCGCGCCCGGGTCTTCCGCTTCCTCAAGAAGCCCTGGCAACCGGAGGACATCCTCGAGGCGGTGCGGCAGGCCTGCGAGCACGTCTACCAGTCGCGCACCATCCAACGCCTCGTCGCACTGCTCGCCCGGCGCACCGAGGAGCTGACTGCCTCGCTGGCGGTCATCGAGTCCGCGCACCGCCAGATGCTCCACCTCGAGCGGCTCGGCACGATGGGCCGCCTCGCCGCCGGCATCACCCACGACCTGCGCAACGTGATGATCAGCGTCAACTTCATCGAGCGCGAGCTGCAGCAGCAGAAGGCCTCGCCGGACCTGCTGGAGAGCGTCAGCGTCGGCACCCAGGGGATCCACAACCTGCTGGAGACGCTCGAGGCCATGCACCAGTTCGCCTCGGCGGGCACGCTCCACCTCGCCATGGACAAGGTGGCGCCCGCCCAGGTGGTGCAGGGGGCGATCGCCATCTCTCGCATGGACCTGAACTTCCGCGCGCGCAAGGTCGAGGTGCAGGTCCAGGAAGACCTGCCGTTCGTGCACGGCGACCGGCAGAAGCTGATCCAGGTGCTGGTCAACCTGGTGCGCAACGCCCTCCAGGCGACCGAACGTTCGCGGCGGATTTCGATTCAAGCTTCCCGCGATGCGGACGATGTAATCCTCGCAGTGGAAGATGAAGGTCCGGGTGTGCCCCGGGAGCTGCAGGAGAAGATCTTCGAGCCATTCGTATCCACCAAGGGCGACCGCGGCATGGGCATGGGCCTGTACATGGCCAAGCTCATCGTCGAGTCACACCGAGGACGCATCCGCGTCTCGAATCGACCGTCCGGGGGGGCGAGATTCGAGGTGCGGCTCGTCCCAGCATCCGCCTGAGAGGAATGCCCGCCATGCCTCCCCCGAAACTGGTCGCGTCCACCCGGACCTACGAAGAACTCGACGGAGCGGAAGGCCGCGAGATCTTCTTCCGGCCGCAGCGCTACCGAGCCCCTGATCTCCTCCCCGTCCGGGGCGAGGTGCTCGTCTCGCACGGCGGCGTCTCCACCGTGTGCCCCGTCCACGACGTCTCGCAGAACGGCGTCGCGTTCGAATGGCCGGCCGGCAAGCCGGCGTTGGCGGTCGGAGAACACCCGCTCGAAGTCACGGTTCGGTTCGACGGGTACGAGGCGTATCGGGGCGAGGGCCGCGTCGGATCGGTGCGCGACGAAAGCGGCGCGAAGGTAGTGGGCGTCTCGTTCGAAGGGCTGCTCCTGCCGGTCGACGAGATCCTCCATCTCCGCTCGATCAAGCAGTTCGCCGAGAGCCGCGCAACGACGCAGCCGCTGTGGAGGGCGGCCGGGCACGAGCGATTCAAGGTGCTCATCTCCGAGCTCCAGCTCTTCTTCCAGGACGCCGAGGAGCAGTTCGGCCGTTTGGAAGAACAGCTTCCCTGGCACGTGCTGCACGGCGGATCGAACCAGCCGTCACCGGCGCGAACGGCGCTCGTCGACCAGCTCCGTTCGGGCTTCGCCAGGGACGTCGTGCGCATGACCGAGGAGATCGACGCCGCGCTCCGCTCCGCCCCTCCCGCTCACAACCCGGGGCTCATGCAGTGGTCGCGCCGGCACTTGCATCACTACTTCATGCAAGCGCCGTCCGCGCGGCGGGCGTTCCAGAAGCCGTTTGGCTACCCCGGCGACTACGAGGTGATGCGGTTCATCTACGAGCTGCCTTTCGAGGGCCAGACGCTGTTCGGAAAATCGATCTGCCTCATGTTCAACGAGACGCGCGCATCCCGAGCCGTGCACCACCGCAAGGACCTGGTGAAGCGCAGGCTGCGCCAGCTGATCGAATCGCGTCGGCGCCCGCTGCGCATCCTCTCCGTCGCCACCGGGCCGGCCCAGGAGCTCTTCGAGCTGTTGCAGGAGATCGAGGACATTCCCGAACCGCTCGAGATCGTGCTCTTCGAGCAGGACAAGGGCGCGCTGGCGTACGCGTACCGGCGGCTGCGCCCGATCGTGGACAGCCGCTGGTCGCGGCAAGTGAAGCTCGTGTACCTGCACGAATCGATCAAGCGGCTCCTGCGCGACTCGCAGCTCTTCACGCCGCTCGGACCCTTCGACCTGCTCTACTCCGTCGGGCTTTTCGACTATCTACGCCCCGCCACCGCCGTGCAGCTCGCCCGCACGTTCGAGGCGCAGCTCGCGGAAGGTGGCAGCGCGCTCGTCGGCAACATGGCGCCGGAAAACCCCAGCCGCTGGTTCATGGAGCACCACCTCGAATGGAACTTGATCTACCGCTCCCACGCGGAGTTGCTAGAGATCGGCGCGCGCGCGGCGCCTCGCGCCCGGCTGCAGATCCTCGAGGAGGAGAGCGGCGTCAATCCGTTCGTGGAGATCACCAAGGGATGATGCGCAGGTGGCCGGCCGGGTTCGACACACGCTGGCAGCAGTGGCTCCTCGACCGCAATCGCCGCCGCTTCGGAACGGGGCTCTGGATCGCGCTCGCGCTCTACCCGTGCTTCGGCATCCTCGACGTCGTCGCCGGAACGAGTGCCCTGCGCTTCCTTTGGACCACCCGGGCCATCGTCATCGCCGGAACGCTGCTCATGTTCGCGCTCCGGCGCGGGCGCGTGTTCGACCGCCATCCCGAGCTGTTGACGGCGGGGTACACGATTTTCGTCGCCGGCGGCATCAGCGCGATGACGGTCGTCATCGGCGGGATGAGCTCCGAATACTACGCGGGCCTTTCGCTGGTCATCGTCGGCGCCGGCCTGCTCTTCGTCTGGCGTCCGTGGACCGCGGCGTTGACGCACTCGCTCACCATCGCCTCTTTCCTTGCCCCGAACCTGATCGTGCACGGCTGGCCGACCGAGGGCAGCGCCTTCTCCAACCTCGCCTTCCTGGTGGCCATCGCGGTGGTCGGGGGCGTCGGGCAGGTGGTGCTCTACCGTTCCCAGCGCGAGCAGGTATTCAACCAGGTCGCGCTGGAGAACACCAAGGCGAATCTCGAGACCGCGCACGAACAGCTCAAGCAGCTCGACCGTTTCAAGTCGCAGTTCTTCGCCAACATCACGCACGAGTTCAAGACGCCGCTGGCGATGATCCTCTCGCCGTTGGAATTGCTCCTGCACGGCGAGGTGGGCGAGATCGGACCCACCCAGCGGGCGACGTTCGAGATGATGTTCCGCAGCGGGATGAAGCTGCTCAAGATGATCGGCGACCTGCTCGACCTCTCCAAGCTGGAGGAGTCGCGGCTGCGGCTCAAGGTCTCCGAGCACGACCTGGCCGAGCACCTGCACGCCCTGTGCGACCAGGTGCAGCCGCTCGCGCAGCGCAAGCGCATCGAGATGAAGCTCGTCGCCTCCGGCACCTGCCTGGTGAGCTGCGACCTGGAGCGGATGGAGCGCGTGTTCGTCAACCTGCTCTCCAATGCCCTGAAGTTCACTCACGAGGGCGGGCACGTGACCGTGTCGCTGCACGACCTGGGCGATACCGCCTGGATCGTGGTGAAGGACGACGGGCCGGGCTTCCCACCCGAGATGGCCGAGCGGCTCTTTGAGCGCTTCTTCCAGGTCGACATGGGCGAGACGCGCCGCTACGGCGGCACGGGCATCGGGCTGGCGCTGGCGCGCGAGATCGTCGAGCTGCACGGCGGACGCATCCGCGCGGAGAACGATCACGGCGCCCGCTTCACCGTCGAGCTGATCAAGGACAAGGAACACTTCCGCCCCGAGGTGCTCGACCGGCGCAGCCTCCGCCGGGACGTGCTCAGCGGGGCGCGCGCCGGCGACCGCGGGCTGATGGACTTCGCCGCCCAGATGCAGGCGCGCGAGGAGTTCCGCCTGCTGGACATCCACGAGGCGACGGAGCGCCGCGCGCTGGCCCGCGATCCCGAGGAGGACTCCCGGCGCCACACCTGCCTGGTGGTCGACGACACGCCCGACGTCATCCGCCTGGTGGGCATGGCGCTGCAGCAGGATTTCAAGATGCTCTCCGCGGCCGACGGCGTGCAGGGTCTGGAGTTGGCGCGCAAGGAGCTGCCCAGCCTCATCGTCACGGATCTCATGATGCCCGGCATGGACGGCCTGGAGCTGACGCGCAGGCTCCGCGACGATCCCACCACCCGGCACATCCCGATCGTGATGCTCACCGCGCGCGGCGAGCTGGACGACCGCGTGGCCGGCATGGAGACCGGGGTCAACGCCTACCTGGCCAAGCCGTTCTCGCCGCGCGAGCTGCTCTCCTCGGCGCGCAGCCTGGTGAAGACGCAGGCGGCGCAGGCCGACATCCTGCTCACCCAGCGGATGGATTCCTTGGAGTCCATCGCCGGCGGGCTGGCGCACGAGATCAACAACCCGCTCAACTACGTGAAGAACGCGCTGGCCCGCGTGCGCATGGACACGCACGCCCTGCTGGAGATCTCGCGCAGGCCGCCGGACGACGAGTCGACGGCCCAGATGGAACGGCTGCAGAATCGGATGCGCGAGCTGTTCGAGGTGGCCGACTCGGGCATCCGCCGCATCACCCGCACCGTCGAGCTGATGGGCAGCTACAGCAAGGCCGGCTACTCGCGCCAGCTACGCCCCCACGACGCGTTCGAGGCCGCGCGCGACGTGGTCGGAATCGTGCTTCCCGCTACCGGGCGCAAGGTGCAGGTCGAGCTGCGGTTCGAGGGCGAGGGCCGCGTGGAATGCGTGCCGGAGGAGTTCAACCAGGTGCTCACCAACCTGGTGCAGAACGCCATCGAGGCGTCCCCGGACGACGGCACCGGGCGGGTCGAGGTGCACGGGCGCGTCGAGGACGGCCGGCTGGTGCTCAGCGTGAAGGACAACGGGCACGGCATCAGGCCGGAGGACCGCGCTCGCCTGTTCACGCCCTTCTTCACCACCAAGGGTCCGGGCCGCGGGATGGGAATGGGGCTCACCATCGCCTGGCGCGTGGTGCAGAGCCTGGGCGGCACCCTGGACATCGACAGCGCCCCGGGACAAGGCGCGTGCTTCACGCTGCGCGTGCCGCGCTTACAACCGGCGCGCGGCGTGGCCTAGCCGGACGTCGGGTAAGGAATGGTATCCAAAGCGTCGCTCCCGGCTCAAGTTCGCCCGCGCACTGCCGATCCTGATACGCAATGGCACTTCCCTGGGGCCGGCGTGTCTCGAGCCCGCCCGACTCGGCCAGCCTCGCACCGCACGCGAACCCCGCGCTCGACGAGCTGGAAGCCCGCGTGCGGCAGCAGGCCGCCGTGGCGCGGATCGGGCTGCGCGCGCTCTCGGGGATCGACGTACGCGGGCTGGCCGAAGAGGTGCTCGCCGAGGCCTGCTGCTGCTTGGACGTTCCCATGGCGGCCGCGCTCGAGATCCGGGACGGTCACACGCTTCCGCTGGCCCAGCGCGGCGCGCAGCTGCCCGCCCGGATGCAAGCGGGCGCGGGGACTCCGGGCGCGCTGCTCTTTTCGGCGCGCGTACCGGTCGTCATCGAGGACATCGCCGCCGACTCGCGGTTCTCCGGCTCGGCGGTGATGGAGGCGGCGGGAGCGCGCAGCTGCGCCGCGGTCCTGGTGCACTGGGGCTCGACCAGCCTGGGGGCCCTGACCACGCTCGATCCGCAGCCGCGCCGGTTCACGGCCGAGGACGTCGATTTCCTGCAGTCGCTCGCCAACGTGCTCGCCGCGGCGATGCAGCGCGCGCGCCAGAAGGAGTCCCTGCGGCTGGACCTGGCGGAGCGCACCCGACTGCAGGACGCGCTCGCCACCAGCGAGCGCTTCTACCGGGCGCTGCTCGGCAATGCCTCCGACCTGGTCGTCATCTGCGATCCCGACGGCACCTTCCGGTACGCCAGCCCGTCGATCAGCAACGTGCTGGGATGGGAACAGGACGACATGCTCGGCCAAAGACCTTGCCACTTCTTCCATCCCGACGACGCGCACATCGGCAGGGAAGGGCTGGAGTCCGTGATGAACGCGCCGGGGAAATCGGGATGCTGGACGGCCCGGTTCCGCCGCAAGGACGGCTCCTATCGCTGGATCGAGGCCACTCCGCGAAATCTCATGAACGACGAGGTGGTGCGCGGCATCCTGATCAACTGCCGCGACGTCACCGAGCGCCACCAGGCCGAGCAGGCGCTGCGCCAGAGCGAGGAGAAGCTACGGCAGTCGCAGAAGATCGAGGCGGTGGGCCGGCTCGCGGGCGGCATCGCGCACGACTTCAACAACCTGCTCACCGCCATCCTCACCACCGCGCAGCTCGCGCTCTCCGAGCTTCCCGAGGACCACCCGGTGCGCGGCGATCTCGACGACATCCGCGGCGCGGGCGAGAAGGCCGCCAACCTCACCCGCCAGCTGCTCGCCTTCAGCCGGCGGCAGGTGCTCCGCCCCCGCGTGCTCGACCTCTGCGCCGCGGTGACCGAGATACAGAAGATGCTCGCGCGGCTCATCGGCGAGGACATCCGGCTGATCGCCGAGTCGGGCACCGGCTGCACCGTCAGCGCCGACCCCGGGCAGATCGAGCAGGTGATCCTCAACCTGGCCCTGAACGCGCGCGACGCCATGCCCCACGGTGGCACGCTCTCCCTGCGCACCCGCACCGTCGAGCTGACCCAGGAAGACGGCTTCCGGATGTTCGGCTGCCCCATCCAACGAGGCCCCTACGTGCAGCTGCGCGTGGAGGACACGGGCGCGGGCATGGACGCACACACCATGGAGCGCATCTTCGAACCGTTCTTCACCACCAAGGAGCTGGGCAAAGGCACCGGGCTGGGGCTCGCCACCGTCTACGGGATCGTGAAGCAGAGCGGCGGCTACATCCGCGCCACCTCCACCATCGGCCAGGGCTCGACGTTCGAGGTGTACCTTCCTGTCTCCGACGGCGTCCCCTCGCGGTCCGACCCGGCGACGCCCCGGGAGACGCCTACCGGACGGGGCGAGACGGTGCTGCTCGTCGAGGACGAGGATGCGGTGCGGATGGCGGTGCGGAAGGCGCTTTCGCGCGCCGGGTTCAACGTGGTCGAGGCGCGCAACGGCGAGGAGGCGCTGCAGCGCTGGCGCGAGCGCAGCGCGGTGGATCTGGTCGTCTCCGACCTGGTGATGCCGGAGATGGGCGGGCGCGAGCTGGCCACCAAGCTGCGCGAGGAGGCCCCGCGGCTCAAGGTGCTGTTCACCTCGGGCTACACGGACGACGCGGGGATCCGGCAGGGCGCGCTGGCGGCCGGCATGGGCTTCTTGAGCAAGCCCTTCACTCCCGAGGCGTTGGTGCGCAAGGCGCGCGAGATGCTGGATCAGCCCTCGTAGCGGCGCAGCTGGGGCACCAGCACCGCGGCGGCGGCCGCCGCCAGCACGCAGAGCGCGCCTCCCGAAGCGACCGCCACCCGCGCGCCGAACAGCCGGGCGACGGCGCCCGCTTCCACCTCGCCGAGCTGCGGGCCGCCCATGAAGAAGATCATCACCACCGAGCTCATCCGGCCGCGCAGCTCGTCGGGCGTGAGCGACTGCCGCACGATGTTTCGGATCACGGCGCTCACCATGTCGGCCGCCCCGGAGACGGCGAGCAGCAGGAAGCTGACCCAGAACCACGGAGACAGCCCGAACAGGGCGATCGATGCGCCGTAGACGGCGACCGACCACAGCACTGCGGGACCCTGCCGCCGGATGGTCCGCATGCTGGACAATGCGGCGCCGGTGAGCGCGGCCCCGGCGGGCTGCGCGGCGTACAGCAGGCCCAGCCCGCGCGGCCCGACGTGCAGCAGCTGGTCGGCGAAGATGGGCAGGAGCAGGAGCGATCCGGCGAAGAAGGTGGCCACGAAATCCAGCAGCATCGTCGACCAGATGATCGGCGCGCCGCGCAGGAAGCGCAGCCCTTCGGCGATGGCCCGCAGGCTGATCGGCGACCCCCCGTGGCCGGTGTGCCGGTGCCGCAGGGCGAGCAGCGCGCCGATCACCACGCCGTAGGAGAGCACGTCGACGACGTAGATGGAGGTCGGACCGGTGGTGGCGAGGAGGAGCCCGCCCAGGGCCGGGCCGGCGATGGTGCCCACCTGGAACACGGTCACGTACAGGCTCAGGGCGTTGGACAGCTGGCTCTTGTCCACCAGCCGGGGGATCAACGCCTGGCGCGCCGGGCTGTCGAAGGCCGTGGCCGCGCCGGCGACGAAGGCGAGCGCGTAGATGGCGGCCGGCGTGGTCTTCTGCGCATGCGCGAGGACGGCCAGGGTCACGGAGACGAGCGCCAGGGCGCTCTGCGTGAGCAGCATCAGCTTGCGGCGGTCGAACGCGTCGGCGAGCACGCCGCCGCCGAGGGCGAACAGGACGATGGGCGCGACGCGGAACAGGCCGAGCATGCCCAGGGCGAGGGGCGACCCGGTGAGCAGGTAGAGCTGCCAGACGACCGCCACCTGCTGCATCTGGGTGCCGGTGAGCGAGATCACCTGGCCGGCGAGCAGCAGGCGGAAGTCGCGCGATCGGAGCGCGACCAGCCTGCCGCCGGCCGGCGGCCGGCCCGGCGGATCCGGCGCGGGGACCGCCGGCTCGGTCACCGTGGAGACCTTCGCCGCGCTACACCCGCGAGCAGGTGCACTTCACCGATCCGCGCTCGACGCGGCCTTCGTGCGTGGGCAGCTTCGCCTCGACCCATTCCGCCCAACCGACGTTCAGCTCCTTGCAGAAGAACCCGAGCTCTGCCAACTGCAGAGCGGCCTTGGCCCCGATGTGTCAGTACTGGTTCCAGCAATACACGACCAGCGTCTTGTCGCGCGGGAGCTGGCCCGCCACCTGCTTCAGCTCGTCGAGCGGGACGCTGATCGCGCCCTCGATGTGGGCCTTGGCGAAGGCGTCGCGGGTGCGCGTATCGAGCAACACGATCTCCCGCGCTCCCGGCTCCTTTTTCACCCAGTTGATCACGCTTTGCTTCTCGGCCTCGGCGCGCAGCTTGGCCGCGAAGAATTCTCGGTTGGCACGGACGTCGTCCGGTGAGAACGCCATGAATGACCTCCCTTGGACGCAAGATGCCACGGCTGCCCGATCGGTGCTAACGCAGTCGCCGCCCCGGCGTCCGGAGCGACGCCGGCCGGAAGTACCTCGACAGGTCGGCGCGGCGCGGTTAAAGCAGCGCCCACATCGGAGGTCAGCGCCATGCGAAAGCTCGCCCTCGTCGCTTTGCTCCTCGCCTTCCCCGCCGCCGCGCAGCAGAAGTCCGGCAAGACGAGCGCCACCTGGTGGGGGCACGCAGCCTGGATCGTCAAATCGCCGGGCGGGGCCACCATCGCGATCGACCCCTGGCTGAAGAACCCGCTGGCGCCCAAGGACGTGCCATGGCCCGAGCAGGTCGACGCCATCCTCGTCACCCACGGTCACTTCGATCACGTCGGCGAGACGGCCGAGCTGGCGCGGCGCACGGGCGCGCAGGTGATCGGCGCCTACGAGCTGGTCGGGCTGATCGGAGCGGAGAAGGGGAACGGCGCGAATGCGGGCGGGACCGTCCAGGTGAAGGACGTCCGGATCCACCTCGTGTCCGCGGTGCACTCGAGCGGATTCGGCACCGATCCGAAGGCACCTCCGCAATACGGCGGATCGCCGCTCGGGTTCGTGCTGGAGCTCCAGGGCGGGCCGACGCTGTACCACGCCGGCGACACGGACGTGTTCCAGGACATGGCGCTCATCGCGGAGCGCTACCGCCCGACCGTGGCGATGCTCCCCATCGGCGGGCACTTCACCATGGATCCGCAGGGCGCGGCGCTCGCCGCCCGCCTGCTGCGGGTGAAGACGGTGGTACCGATGCACTTCGGGACGTTCCCCGTGCTGGCCGGAACGCCCGACCAGCTTTCTGCCGCGCTGAAGAAGTCCGGAGCCACGGCGACGATGCTGGCGTTCAAGCCGGGCGAGACCAAGGAGCTGTGATGGAGACGAGAGCGCTGGGAAAGCAGGGCCTGCGCGTGTCCGCGCTGGGCCTCGGCTGCATGGGGATGAGCGAGTTCTACGCGGGGCGCGACGAGGAGGAGTCGATCGCGACCATCCACCGGGCCATCGAGCTGGGGGTCACCTTCCTCGACACGGCGGACATGTACGGCCCGTTCACCAACGAGCGGCTGATCGGCAGGGCGATCCGCGGAAAGCGGGACCAGGTGGTCCTGGCGACCAAGTTCGGCAACGTGCGCGGGGAGGACGGCAGCTTCCTGGGCGTCAGCGGGAAACCGGACTACGTGCGCAAGGCGTGCGACGCGTCGCTGCAGCGGCTCGGGGTAGACCACATCGACCTCTACTACCAGCACCGCGTCGACACCGAGGTGCCGATCGAGGAGACGGTGGGCGCGATGGCGGATCTGGTGAGCGCGGGCAAGGTGCGCTACCTCGGCCTCTCGGAGGCGGCTCCCGGCACCATCCGGCGGGCGAACGCGGTGCATCCGATCTCGGCGCTGCAGACGGAGTACTCGCTCTGGAGCCGGGACGTGGAGGACGAGATCCTGCCTGCCATTCGCGAGCTGGGGATCGGCTTCGTCGCCTACAGCCCGCTCGGCCGCGGGTTCCTCACCGGGCGCTTCCAGCGTTTCGAGGATCTTCCGGCCGACGACTGGCGGCGCAACCATCCCCGGTTCCAGGGCGAGAACTTCGAGAGGAACCTGCGGCTGGTGGAGAGGGTCCGCGAGATCGCGGCGGAGAAGCGCTGCACCCCGTCGCAGCTCGCGCTGGCCTGGCTGCTCGCGCGTGGACCGGACATCGTTCCCATCCCGGGCACCAAGAAGCGGAAGTACCTGGAGGAGAACGTCGGCGCGCTGCGCGTGAAGCTCACGCCGGACGACCTGAGGCGCATCGACGAAGTGGCGCCGAAGGGAGTGGCCGCCGGGGACCGCTATCCCGCCGCCGCCATGCAGCGGGTGAATCTCTAGACGCAAAATGTTCACGCAGAGCTCGCGGAGGGCGCAGAGATATTTGGGTTGAATCGGCTTTGCGCGCGCGTCCTCGGATCGAAACGAACCCTCCGCGGTCTCGGCGGGCTCTGCGTGAAACGTTTCTAGACCACATGCTTCCGCGTTTAGTGGTCAGTGCTTGTGCCTGTGGTGCGGGTCGGACGCGTGCGGGTGGGAGTGTTCGACCTGCTCGTGGCGATGCGCGTGGCTGTGCGGCTCGGTGGCAGGCCCCGCGTGCGGGTGGCGGTGGTGCTCGTCGTGGACGTGCAGGTGCTCGTGCTCGATCGGCTCATGGGCGTGGACGTGGGCGTGCTTCTCGCGGGCGAGCAGCGCGACGCCGGCGGCCATCAACGCCGCGGCGAGGCCTTCGCGCACGGTGAAGCGCTCGCCCAGGAGCGGCACGGAGAGC
>DASQBG010000093.1:0-24436 GCA_035635335.1 Myxococcales bacterium
GGCCGGGCGGGCGCGTCCTGTTCACCTCGGGAGGTAGCGGCCACGAGGGCTTCACCTCTTCGATGTTCGGGGAGGAATTCTTCTACAGCGGCTATCCGCCCGACGAAGTCGCTGACTACCTCCGCGCCGCGGGCCTCGGCATCCTCACGCAGGAGCTCGACGAGCCGTTCGACAAGGGCCACGTCTCGTTCGTCGCCGCCAAGTTGGCACGGTGAGTTGCGTATGGTGTCCCCGGATCTACAACGTCAGGCCGAGCCCGGCCGAAAGGCCCCAGAGGAGATTGCCCTCGAACGTGTAGACCCGGCCGCCGGCGCGCAGGTGGACTACTTGCGCAAGTGGAAAGAGGAAGGCCGCCTCGAGGCTCGGTTCGACGCCCGAGCCGAGGAGGAGCAGCGGGCGCAACTCGAGGGCCACCGTTCGCAGGCCGTCGCGCCAGAGAGCGTATCGGTGGGGAAGCCCGATCTCGAGGCCGTCCTGGACGCGGTCGCGCAGCACCGAGCGCCGGTACCCGACGGCCAGCCCACCCTCGACGTGGTCGCGAGGCGTGGCACGGATCACCAGGTGCGTCGAAAACGCGGACACGGCCCTCGGCGCTCCGTCGTACTGGAAGTCGGTCGCGACGTGGCCGACGCCGAAGCCGAACCGGGTGCTGACGAATCCGAACGAGCCGTCTCCGAGCGCGGAGCGGCCGTTGTCGGCGCCGCCGAGCACGTCCAGCGTGAAGGTGGGGCAGCGGAAGCGCTGCAGCACCAGGCGCGGCGCGGGCTTGTCGACGGCGTAGAGCACCACCGGCAGCGCCGCCGCCGCGAGGACCGCGGCTACCAGCCACGCCTTCTCGTCGCTGGTGCCGGACGGGACGGAAACCGCAGGAGGGCCGTCGCCCGATCGGCCGCCGATCGGAATCGCGATCTCGCCGGAAATGCCGAAGGGGCCGGATCCCACTTGCGGCACGCCGAAGCAGCTCTCGAAGTAGCCCATCTCCTCGACCGGCTGCACCTCGCGCGGGAGCTCCGGCACGTCATCGTCGGGCGGCGGCGGTGGAGGGCGTATCTGCGGCCACGCAGGGAGGGCCAGCGAATACACGAGCGCGACGGCAATGAGCTGCTTCATGGAAGCACCGCCGCCATCTTGCCCCGGGACGTCCTGCGCCGCGAACAACCGTCCATGAGTTGCGTATGGTGTCCCCGAATCTAACGAACCTAACGGCGCTTCTCGGCGCCCTCGAGCAGTCGCGAGAGCTGGATGACCGCGCGCTTGTGGATGCCCGTCATCACTTCGCCGCCCGGGTCCTTCACCGACACCTCGAACGCGTACAGCTTGCCGTCGCGCCCGGTGTAGCGCGCGGTGGCGGAGACGCGCGCGCCGGTCGGCGTCGCCGCGGTGTGCTTCACGTCCACGACCACGCCGACCGACAGCTCGCCTTCCGAGAGAAGAGGCGCGAGTACGCGCCCAGCGGCCAGCTCGCACAGAGCGATGGCGCGGGTGGTGGCGAACACCGCCGGATAGGTATCGCCGGTGATGTGGTTCAAGGCGCTCGCCAGGTCTTGCCCGCCGACCACCATTTCCACCTGCCCGGTGGCTCCCACCTCGGGATCGCGCGTCGGCATGTCATTGCTCCGAGAGAAGCAGCTTGAGCTCGCGGATGCGTCGGGTGACGTCGTCGCGGGGCTTCTGCCGGTAGGATTCGGGAAGCAGCTCGCGCGAGGTGCACTCCGCGACGGCGACCAGCGTCTGCAGCTCGACCTCGAGCGGGTAGCTGGGCGGGATGAAGTCGGCGAAGGTCTCCTTCAGGTCCTCCTTGCTCACCTTCTCGCGGCGGTCGGTCACGGCCCGGAGCTTGGCGCGCACCAGCGCGGACTCCAGATCGGCTCCGCTCATCTTGGGCAGATCGGCCGGCAGCACCTCGGCCAGATCGCCGTCGAACTGCACGCGAGCCTTCTTCGCCATCGTGCGCACCAGCTCGAGCCGCTCGTCGTGGGACTCTGGATAGAAGAGCGCGAGGTGCTCCTCCGCGCGGCCCTGCCGCTTGAGATCGACCGGCAGGAGGTCGGGGCGGCTGGTCAAGAGGAACCAGACGATCTTGCCGCGGTAGCTGGTGTCGCCCATGAACGAGGCGATCTGGCTGAACACGCGCGCGCTGGTGCCCGAGTCGCCCTGCGCGCTGCGGTTGCCCAGGAACGCGTCGGCTTCGTCGATGATCACCGCCACCGGCCACATCGCCTTGAGCAGGTTGAAGATCTTTTCCAGGTTCCCCTCGGTCACGCCTTGCCACTGCGAGCGGAAGTTCAAGAACTTCACGCAGGGGATGCCGATCTCGCCCGCGAAGCAGGTGGCGAGGAACGTCTTGCCGGTCCCGATCGGCCCCGCGATGAGGAAGCCCATCGGCACCACGTCGCGCTTGCCGGTCTGGATGGCCTTCGCCGCCTGGCGCAGCAGCTGCTTCGCCTTCCCGTGGCCGGCCACCATGTCGATGGAGTGCTGCGGCTCGATGAACTCGAGCAGTCCGTGGACCTCCGCCTGGATGATCTCCTTCTTCTTCTCTTTCAGCCGTTCCGCGGTGAGCTTCGCGCCGCCCATCGCCTCGGTGAGCACGCGGTCGAGCGACACCCGGCTCATGCCCGCGGTCATCTGCGCCATGGCCTGCGAGTTGACCTCGCTCACCTCGCGGACCGGCCGGCCGCTCAGCTTCCATTCGACGTAGTCGAGCCGCTCCTTCTCGGTCGGCAGCGGGATCTCGATCTGCGAGGCATACGGGTTGCGGCCAATGCGCGGGTTCAGCTCGGCCAGGTTCTCCGCCACCAGGCAGACGGAGAAGTCGGCGGCGAGGAACTGCGGGTCCTGCGCCCACTTCACCAGCGTCACCAGCGCATAGCGGTCCTCGCCGGGCATGAAGCCCAGATCGCCGGCCGGCGCGACCGTCTCCGCGAAGTCGATCACGAAGGCGACGCTCTTCCCGTCGGCGATGCGCACGCGGGCGTAGGACTCCAGCAGCGGGAAGGCGCGCGCCGGATCCTTGGGGACCGACTTGGCGTACTCGGTGCCGAACAGCGAGTCGTAGCCCGCGACCGCCGCCATGAAGTCCTTCTGCATCTCGGGCGTGGCCAGGCGGATGCCGCTGGAGCGGTCGTAGAAGACCACCAGGTCCCGCGACCCGAACAGCTCGTCGGACAGGAAGGTCCGGAGCGGGACGAACCGGCGTCCTCCTTTTCCGTCATCCGCCGGCTGCACGTCGCGGACCGCGCCGTGCAGGATGAAGGTGGAGACCGTCTTCGTGTAGTAGCGCTCGGCCAGCCGCCGGGCCCATTCGGGGAAGGTGGCGAGCGGATCCGGCTGCGATTTGCTGCGGCGAGGCATGAGGGGCTTGTGTATCCGGCCACCGGCGTGGGCGCAAATCCTCCCCAGGGAGGCGCCGGCGCCCATTTCCCCACGTCGCAAAACGCGCCTCGCCGCGTCTAAGCTGCCGGCGTGCGCTGGGAACTGCTGCTGCTCGCTGCGCTGCTCGTGGTCGTCGCGCTGGTGGGCGTCGGCTGGAGCCGGCGCGCCCGCCTCCGCGACCGCATCCCGGCGCGGCGTGCGCCGCGGCTGCGGCACCCGGTGATCCTCGCGCACGGGATGCTCGGCTTCGACGAGATCGCGGTAGCCGGCCGGCGCCACCAGTACTTCCGAAAGATCGCCGACGGGCTGAGCGGGCTGGACGCGAAGTTCCACACTCCCCGCGTCCCCGCGGCGGCGCCCATCGCCGTGCGGGCCGAGCAGCTTCGCGCGCTGGTGCAGCAGCTGCCTTCCGAAAGGGTGAACGTGATCGCCCACAGCATGGGCGGGCTCGACGCGCGCTACGCCATCTCCCGGCTCGGCCTGCGCGACCGGGTCGCGTCCCTGGTGACCATCGGGACGCCCCACCAGGGGACCCCGGTCGCGGATCTCGGAGCGGGGATCGTTCCGGCGGGCGTCTCGCGCGCCCTCTCGCGCGTGCTCGACGTGCGTGCGCTGCACGACCTCACCACCGATTCGCTCGAACGGTTCAACCGGGAGGTCCCGGACGCGCCGGGCGTGGCCTACTGCAGCGTCGTCGGTCGCAGCGCGCTCACGCAGACCAACCCGCTGCTGTGGCCGAGCCACGCCTACCTGAGCGCGCGCTCGGGAGCGAACGACGGCCTCGTCCCCTCCGCCTCGCAGGGCTGGGGCAAGGTGATTCGCGAAATCGAGGCCGACCACTGGGCCCAGATCGGTTGGTCGCGGAGCTTCGACGCGGTCGGTCTCTACGAGGACATCTTGCGCGAGCTGGTCGGCCTCGGCTTCTGAGGCTGTCAGCCCTCCGAGAGAGCGCGCGCCGGGTCCAGCGCGGCGGCAGCGCGGGCCGGGAAGAACGCGCCGGCGAGCGAGGCAACGACCGCGATCAGGATGCCGAGCGCCACGTGGGTGGGCCGGAAGTCGAAGAACGTCTCGGGCTTGAAGGGGAACTGCGGGAGCCCGGTGCGGGCGAGCCGATCCACGAGCAAGCCGCCCACCCGTGCGAGCAGGACGCCCAGCGCGCCGCCGAAGATGCCGGTGACGGCGGCCTCCGCGAGGATCAGCGTAGCCACGTCGACGCGCGTCGCGCCCACCGCGCGCATCACGCCGATCTCCCGCGTGCGCTCGCGGACCGCGGCGTGGAACGCCTGCGCGATGTTGACCGCGGCGAGGGCCGTGATGAGCGCCGCGAGCAGGGACAGCGCGAGCGTGACCAGCTCGACGGCCGCGCCGATCTGCAGGGCGCGATTCCGCTCGCTCTCGTCGAGGTCGAGGCCCATGCGCTTCACCGCCGAGGCGATCTCTCCCACCTGCTCGGAGCGCTGCGCGCGCAGGAGCACGCTCGAATAGCCGCCCGTGTCCTGGCCGAAGCGCGCGTTGATCCGGCGGACCGCTTGCAGCGGCATGGAGAGCCCGGCGATCGGCGCTCGGTCGGAGAACCCGGCGAGCCGCAGCCGGGCGGCGTACGCCCCGGCGAGCGTCTTCTCGGCCACGTAGCTGCGGCCCAGCTCGATGGGGAACTCGAACCCGACCAGCATGCTGTCGGTCAACGTCGGCAGCCCGCGCTGGGGCGCGAACACCTTGTTGTAGATCTCGAGGAGCCGGCGATTCACGACCACCGGGATCGGCCCGCCCTCGCCCGGGTCGACGAACGGCAGCCGGGCGTCCGCGCCGATCAGCTCGGACGGGATGCCGACGCCCACCACCTCGAGGCCCATGCGGATCTCGCGGCCGAAGAAGGGCCCGTTGTAGCGCGTCACCGCCGGAACGCGCAGCGCGACCCGCGGGAATGCTTCCGCCACGCCCGGGATCTGCCGCAGGCGCGCGACGGCCGCGTCGTCCAGCCGCACGTCGCCGAACAGCGAGCCGATGCCGACCTGCGGGACCACCACCTCCAGCTCGCGCGCCGAGACGGGGAAGACGTCGCGCACGACGCGCTGCACTCCGCGGCCCAGGGCGAGGAAGAACACCAGGCAGCCGATCCCGAGCGCCACGCCGCCCGCGCTGACCGCCAGCGCCCCCAGCTCGCGGGACAGGTTCGCGTTGGCGAGCTTCCACAGCCGGGCGGGCCTCACGCCGACCCCTCCAGCCGCGGATCGGGGAACAGGGCGCCTTCGCGCAGCACCAGCACGCGGCTCGCGGCCCGCGAGACGCGCACCTCGTGCGTGACCACCAGGAGCGTCATCCCCTCGCGGTGGAGCTCGCGGAACAGGCCGATGATGCCCTCGCCGGTGCGCGCGTCGAGGTTGCCGGTCGGCTCGTCGGCGAGCAGGAGCGGCGGGCGGGAGAGCAGCGCGCGCGCGATGGCCACCCGCTGCCGCTCGCCGCCGGAGAGCGCGGTGGGCCGCGCCGACGCCTTGTCGGCCAGGCCGACCCGCTCCAGGCTTTCTCGCGCGCGCCGCGCGGCGTCCGGCACGCCGTCGCCGAAGTAATCGGGGAGCAGCACGTTCTCCAGAGCGGTCAGCTCGGCGAGGAGATTGAAGCTCTGGAAGATGAATCCGATGCGGGCATGCCGCAGGGCCGCGAGCCGGGCGTCTGAGAGGGCGCGCAGCCTCTCGCCGAGGACGAGCACCTCGCCCTCGTAGTCGCGGTCCAACCCGCCCACGGCGTGGAGCAACGTGCTCTTGCCGCTCCCGCTCTGCCCCTCGATGGCCACGAACTCGCCTTCGTCGACGGTGAGGTCCAGTCCCCGCCACAGGTCCTGCGGCGCGCCGCCCGGTTCCCGCGGCGGATAGCGCTTGCGAAGCGCGCGCAGCTCGATCGCGCTCACGGCTTCCCCGGAGCGATGGCGAGGCCGATCTCCGCGTCCACTCCCTGCACTCCGGGGAGCGCCGTCGCGGTGAGGCGCAGCGGCGAAAGAGGCTCCACCACCTGGCTGACCACCGACCGCGCCACGTACGCCTGCGGTCCGGATCCGTAGGCGCTCTCGGGCAACGCCCGCACCCTCGCGGCGAGCTTGCCGAAATCTAGCAGCAGCGCGGCGCCCGCGTCCTGCTCGAGCACCGGGGTGCGCGGCTCGCCGGGCGCGAGCTGCTCGGGCGCGATCCCGCCGCCGAGGAGGTAGGCGACGGCGTTTCCACCCAGCTCGCGAATACCGAACCGCGGACCCTCGCCGCCGGGATAGCGGACCTGCCAGCCGGATCCACTGCGCGACGCCTGGGCTCCGAGGCGCGGCAAGGCCCTGGCGGCCCCCTCGAACGCGCGCTCGAGCCGGGCGCGGTCGCCCACCGGTGCCAGCGCCACCACCTGGAACGTCTCGAAGGGGCTGCGCCGGCGCCAATCGAGCAGCGAGAAGTCGACCAGCGCGCCCAAGTTCGCGCGCGGAGCGAGCGCGATGGAGATCGCGGCGCCCGGGAGCAGGGAGGCGGCGATCTCCTGCGCGACGGGTTCCCCAAGCCGCGCGAGGATCTGTGCCAGCTCGGGCACGCGCCGCGTTTCCCGGAGCACTTCGGCCGGCTGCAGCCCGGCGCGCACGACCAGCGGCGCGTCGCGGGGAAGAAACCGCACCAGCGAGCCGGCCCCGCCCGGAAGCGCCGCCTGGATGCGCGTCGCCTCCGCGGGGGGTGCCTGGAAGAACAGCTTGCTGGAGAGGCCCCCGGAGGTGCCCGTCAGGCCGATGGCCAGATCTCCCGGGAGCGGGCGCGAGGTGATCCGGCGAAGCAGGCCGGACCCGGCCGGAGCGAAGATCGTCAGGTCCTGCCCGCCCAGCTGCTTGCGAGCGGCCGCGAGCCTCGCATCGTGCGCGAGCGACTGCTCCGGAGCCCGCTCGGCCGTCGCGGCCACGTCCGCGGCGGGGTCCGTGCCGCGCGCCAGCACGCCGTACCCGCGGACGACTGCGAACGCCACCCGGTCGGTCTCGCCCTCGCGCGAATACACCGCCACGCGGGTCTTGCCGCGCGCCTCGTCGTGCCGTACGGCGAACGCGGCGCGCTCGCGCAGCAGGCGATCGACGGTCTGCGCGAACGCTTCCTGCCCGGTGAGCGGCAGCGCGGCGATCCACCCCGGCCGGCCCGGCGCGGGAAGCAGGACCATCGCCGCGGCGCGATCGGGGTCGAGCCCCGCGGCGAGCTGACCCTCGCGGGAGAGCGGATCGAACCCGAGCTGCGCGGACAGCGAGCGCCGTCCGTCGCCGAGCTGCTCGCCTCCGGGCAGCTGTCCCGCGCGCTCCAGCAGCGCGGACGCATGCTGGGCGAGGCCGGCGAGCGGGGCGGTCGCCAGCGCGCCCTGGGCCGGTTCGGGGAGCAGCTCCTCGGCCGACCTGGCGCTCCGTTCGCGCGCGCAGGCCCAGCAGAGCAGCAGGGCCGGCAAAAGCCGCCGCATGCTCCGCTTCCCTAGAACCCGCCGCGGCGCGACCGCACCATCCGCTGGAAGCGCGGGTTCCGGCTCATCGACCACAGGTACGCGCCCTCGAGCGCGGCGACGCCCAGCAGCAGCGGCCCGGTGAAGGGGAGCATCGCGGCCGCGACCACTCCCGCGCCCAGCCCGACGAGGTTGGGCTTCATCAGGAAGGCCTCCTTGACGTAACCCTCGCCGGAACCCATGTGGCCTTATTGGACCCCGACCTTCTTGCCGATCGTCTTGTCGCCGCCGCCCGTATCGGCCGGCGCCTCGAGGCCCATCTCCTGCTTGAACTGCTTGAGCAGCTCGCCCGCGCGGATCTTCTCCGCCTCTTCCTCGATCTTCAGGCCCTGCGTGTCGACGTTCGAGAGCGCCATGTCCATGCGCGCCTCGTTGACCGCGGTGGTCTCCTGGATCTTCTGCAGCATCTCGTCGTGGGTGGCGTCGATTCCCGCGACCTGGAAGCTCTCCATCGCGTCGGCCACCTTGCTTTGCCACTTCGCCCGGCGCGCGTCGCGCAGCGCCTGCATGGCGTCGTTGGTCTTGCGGTCCTTCTCGCGCATGAACGCTTGCTTCACCTGCATCGCCTTGTCGTAGGCCTGGCGGGCGGCCGAGAGCTGCTGCTCGTTGCGGAGCATCGCCCCCCGGAGCGTCTGCAGCTGGGTGGCATAGGTGGTGGCGATGTCCTCGCGGCTGGCCTGCAGGGCGGCCTTCACCTTGCTGGTCAGGTCGACGCTGTCGTTCTTGTACTTCTGGTTCTCCTTCTCCAGCAGCGTGACGTTGGCCTTCACCATCGCGATCGACTCGTTCATCTTCGGGACCTGGTCGTTCAGGTCGCGGATGTTCTGCTCGAGGATCATCTCGGGATCCTCCGCGGCGGAGATCATCCAGCCGAACATGGAACGCATTGCGCGCTTCAAACGCTGCCACATGGGAGCAACCTCGTTGTGTCAGAGGGCGCGAGACAGGTATCAAGACTTCCGATGGCTGGCAAGGACGCGCCCGCTCTGCAAACCGCCGTGGTTCCGCATGGCTGCACGGCCCCCGGGGAGGCGTTCCCCGACTGGGCGCGCGACTTCGGTCGCGCCGCGCCGCTGGAGCTCGAGATCGGCCCGGGGCGGGGCGGATTCGCGCTGGGTCACGCCGCCGCGCACCCGGGGATCGACCTCGTCTGCATCGAGACCCGGCGGAGCGACTGCGAGCTGATCCGCGACCGCGCACAGCGGCGCGGCCTCTCCAACCTGATCGTCCTGCAGGGGGATGCGAAGCTCCTCCTGCCGCGTGTTTTCGCTCCGGGGTCGCTCTCGGGGCTGTACGTCCAATTCCCGGATCCGTGGTGGAAGAAGCGGCACAACAAGCGGCGGATGGTCGACGTCGAGCTGGCGGCGCGGATGCGGCTCCTGCTGCGCGAAGGGGGCGCCGTCGACTTCCGCACCGACGTGCGGGCCTACGCGGAGGCGGCCGTCGGCACCTGGGAGGAGGCCGGCTTCGCGAACGCGGCTGGTCCGGGGCGGCTGTGGGGCGATGCGCCAGAGGTGCTCTCCACGCGGGAGCAGAAGTACGCGCGCACGGGCCAGCCGGTGTACCGGGCGCGGTTCGTGAACCCGGGACCGCCGGCCGGGGAGCTGCGGGTTCCTTCCGCGCGGCGCACCGGTCGGGAATGGACTGACGTGCGCCGGAAGTGATTGCGCCGGGCGCCGGCAACGGGTACTGCGCACTCGTGCGACGCGCGGCCCTGCTCCTCTGCCTCTTCGGCTGCAAGGCGGCCGCGCCGCCTCCTCCGGGCGCGGCCGGGGCGGTGGAGGCGGTCCAGGAATTCGCGGCGGCGCTCCAGCGGGGCGACGCGGCGGCCGCCTATGCGCTCCTCTCGGCGCGCACGCAGCGCGAGGCGGACCGGATCGCGGCCCGCGCGCGAGCGGCGGGTGGGGACGCCGGCGGGGTGCCCGAATCGGGCCGTCAGATGCTGTTCGGCTCGGCGCTGCCGCAGGGCAAGGTCGAGGTCCGCGAGATTTCGCGGGAGGGGGACGTGGCGCGGGTCGAGGTGATCGACCAGTCGCGGCGGGCGCGCACCTTCCGCGTGGTGCGCGAGGGCGGAGTGTGGAAAGTGGATCTCGACCTCCCGGGGGCGGACCCAGGGGGCTGAGCGGAGGAGCGCCGGCCTTGTCGCGCGCACCGCGCGGGGCTATCTGTTCGGCTCGGAGGGCGCGATGGGCGATCTGCTGCACCCCGAAGGGGCCGAGGAGGACGACGTGCAGGAAGCGCCCGAAGATCCGGGCGAATTCGAAATAGCCGGCGCCGCCTCGGACGCCCTCGAGGCCGACCTCCTCTGGCGCGCCTTGGAGGACGCGGGAATCCCCGCCATCGTCCGCTCCCCCCGCAGCGGGATCGCGGGGAAGCTCGACTCGCCGGTAGAGGTGTTCACCCTGCTGGTGCCCTCCCGCGACGTCCCCCAGGCTCGTTCCCTCTTGGAGGAGCGCCGCGCCGCCCTGGAATCCGACCCCGACTCCGCCGCCCGCGCCGCCGAAGAAGCCGAAGCCGCCGAAGAAGTTGGCTCCGAGGGGCCGACGTAAAGACGGGCCGGCCTGGTTGGGTCACGCAGAGCTCGCAGAGAGCGCAGAGGTTTCTGGTGTGATCTGCGGATCGTGTGCGGTTGCCGATCCGCCAGCCCGAACCCTCTGCGGCCTCAGCGCGCTCTGCGTGACCACTTTTCGCCCAGTCCGGCGTAAGACAGGGCTCAGCGGGAGGCGGTGAGGTGGGTGACGCGGGCCTGGGCGTCGAGGGGTAGGAGCAGGGCGATGCCTTGGACGGGCCATTTCTTGTACTCGCGCTGCTTGTCGAGGAACTGACCCAGCTCGAGGTCGATCACCCGGTGCTCCTCCCCGGTCGAGGCGTGCCGCACGTACAGCCGCCCATCCTTGCGCACCACGAACCCCATGTGGGAGACGCGCACCACGCGCTTCGGATCGTGCTGCCGCACGACCAGGAGCACCGAGCCGGGCTCGATGCTGGCGGCGCGCTTCCTGGCCTGGTCCAGCGCGAGGTAGTGGATGGGGAACTCGCCCTGCGGCACCTTCGCGGACGACAGGCGCCGGAGCCCGGGCACCTTCTCCCATTGCTTGCGGCGCAGCGACAGCGTCGTCGAGTCGGCCCGCGGCTCGACGGTCCGGGTCTCCTCGCGCAGGTAGCCCTTTGCGGTGTTCGCCGGAAGCCACTGCGCCTCGGTGAAATGGTTCCGGGTGGCGAAGCTCACCTTGGGGGGATCGCCCGCGTAGCGGATGTCGTCGAGGATCGTCCGGGCCCGGTCGAGCGACTTCGCGTTGGCCATCGCCAGCACCGTCTCGACGAACGTCTGGCAATCCACCTTGTCGACGCGCCAGCGCGCCTGGGGCTCCACCCCGCTCCCCTCACCCAGGGGGTAGTCCCCGTACGGCACGCCGACGAACAGCGCGGACAGCCGCTCGACGCGCTCGCCGATGGCCGGCACCAGGTGTGCGTCGGCGATGGCGCGGTCGAGCTGCTGCTCCGACATCTGCAGCACGGGCGCGGCGGCGAGCAGGAGCGCGAGCGCGAGCATGCGAGCAGCCTAACCGCCCGGGGAGGTACCCGCCAATGCCAGCCCCCGATAGGGCGGCGCTGCGCTTTTGATACCGCGGAGATCATGTCATGCGCTGTAGGCTCGCCGCGGCCGGTTCTTTGACAGAGGGGACCCGATGCTTTAGCGAAGTTGCAGTGCGCGCGACCTGCCGACCCGCCGGCTGCCTGCTCGTCCTGCTCGCCGCGGGCTGCGGACCCGTCCGCGCCACCTCGGTCATCGGCGACGCCGAAACGGCGATTGCCCGGGCGCGGGCGGCCGACGGTGAGCGGCTCGCTCCTTACGAGACGGTCTCCGCGCAGCTCTACCTGGCGAAGGCGCGCGAGCAGCAGGGGCGCGCCCAGTACGGGGCAGCCGAGGATCTGGCGAAGCAGAGCCTCCGCTTCGCCCGCGAGGCAGCCGAGCGCGCCGGCGAGTTGCGCAGCCGGGGCGGTGCGGCGCCCGCGCCGGCCACTCCCGCGACGGTGACACGGCCGCAATCCGCTTCGGAGCCGCCCGCGCCGCCACCGAGGACGCCGTAGGATGGGGCGGGTCCTCTTCGTCCCGGTGCTCGCGCTCTGCTCCTGCGTCACCGGGGGTGCGGTGCGCGAGCGGATGCGCGCCGTCGAGAACGACCTGGCGGTGGCGCGCAAGCAGCGGGCCGACCAATGCGCGCCTCGCGACCTCGCCGCCGCCGAGGCCAACCTGCGCTTCGCCGAGGTGGAGCTCTCGCAAGGCAACGGCGGGAGCGCCGACGAGCATGTCGCTCTCGCGCGTCGCGCCGCGCGCGCCGCCGTCAGCGGGTCGCAGCAGTGCGGCGCCGTCAGCGTGCTGATCCGCGAGCAGCCGAAGCCGCAGACGGCCAAGGTGGCGATGACCGATTCCGACGGCGACGGAGTGCCCGACGTCGAGGACTATTGCCCCGAGGTGCCGGGGCCGGCAGGAAACCACGGGTGCCCGCTGAGCGGCGATCGCGACCGCGACAGCATCACCGACGACATCGACCGCTGCCCGGACCAGCCGGGGCCGAAGGACAACTTCGGCTGTCCCTGGCCGGATCGCGACCGCGACGGCGTCGCCGACAAGGACGACCGCTGCCCCGACGAGCCCGGGCCCAAGGAGAGCTTCGGCTGCCCGCGCAAGCAGACGCTCATCATCGTGCGCAAGGACCGGATCGAGCTGAAGCAGCAGATCCACTTCGCGACCAGCAAGGCCCTCATCCTCAAGGACAGCTACCGGGTCCTGCGGCAGGTCGCCCGCGCACTGAAGGACGCGCCGGGCGTCACCGTGCGCGTCGAGGGGCACACCGACAACGTCGGGTCGCGCGACCGGAATCTGAAATTGTCGCAGCGCCGGGCCGAGGCGGTGAAGGAGTTCCTCGTCCGCCAGGGCGTGCTGCGCTCGCGCATCGTCTCGGAAGGGTTCGGCCCGACCCGGCCGATCGCGCCCAACACCAACCGCGCCGGCCGCGCCGCGAACCGGCGGGTGGAGTTCCGCATCGCCGCGCCCGCCCCGGCTCCCGCCGGCCCGCCGGGCCGCGCCGCTCCGGCGGGGCAGGCCGGTACGCCCGCGCAGACCGCGCCACCCGCCCAGCCGGCGCCGCCTGCCGACGCCGCGCCGTCTCCGGAGACCGCTCCGCCCGAGCAGACCGCTCCGCCCAAGGCGCCCGGCAGCGCGCAGTGACCCCGCCGGTGCGCTTGGGCACCGCGGAGGCGCCCGACGGCGCGGTGCTGTGGTGGCGCGCCGAGGGCGAGGGCCCCGCGCTCCTCTGCTCGAACGGCATCGGCGTCTCGACCTTCTTCTGGCGCCGGCTCGCGGAGCACTTCGCTCCCACGCACACCGTGGTGACCTGGGACTATCGCGGGCACGGCCGTACGCCCGTCCCCGAGCACCCAGAAGGCGTCACGGTGGCGCAGTGTGCCCGCGATCTGTGGACCGTGGCGGAGCGGGCGGGCGTCGGCGAGGCCGTGCTCCTCGGCCATTCGATGGGGGTGCAAGTCTCGCTCGAGGCGTATCGCCTGCGCCCGGGCGGAGTGCGCGGGTTGGTGCCGGTGCTCGGCGCGGCCGGAGGCATCTTTTCCAGCTTCCTGGGCGGGTCCGCCCTGACGCCCGTGCTGACGCTCCTGCTCGAGGTGGCGGCCCGGCACGCGTCGCTGGCGGAGAAGGCGCTACGGACGGTGCTTCGGCTCCCGGGCGTGTGGGAGGCCGTCCGCGCGTTGGGGGTGGTCCATCCCGACCTCTGCCCGCGCGAGGAGTTCGAGCCGTACTTCCAGCACTTGCTGCAGCTCGACCTGCGCGCCTACTTCGCCCTGGCCCGCGATCTGCTCTCGCACGACGCCACCGCGCTGCTCTCCGAGGTGCGCGTCCCCACGCTCGTCATTGCCGGCGAGCGCGACCTGTTCACCCCGATGACCCGGTCACGCGAGCTGGCGGCGCAGATCCCCGGCGCCGAGCTGCTGGTCGTCCGTGGCGGCAGCCACGCCGCCCTCGTCGAGCAACCCGAGCTGATCGCGCTCGCCCTGGAGAAGTTCCTCCGCCTCCGCGGCATCGCCTGAGTTACTTCTGGCGGTAGGTGATCCGGCCGCGGGTCAGGTCGTAAGGCGACAGCTCGAGCTTGACGCGGTCCCCAGGGAGGATGCGGATGCGGAACTTGCGCATCTTGCCGGAGGCGTAGGCCAGCACCGAGTGCTTGTTGTCCAGCTCGACACGGTAGTTTCCGCCGGCGAGCTCCTCGCGCACCGTCCCCTCGACCTCTATGCCTGCTTCTTTCTCCGACATGCCGCCCCGTCTTTACTCGAGCTGCGCCAATCCTGCCAAGATTCCGGACCTGTGGACGCGCCGCAGTACCACGCTCGTCCCGGGCGGGCAACCGCCGCTTTCAAGGGCGGTCCAGCAGGACGGGCCCCGGGCCGACCCGGTCCAGCGCGAACGTCGCGGCGCGATCGGCCAGGCCGCGGCCCGGCAGCTCCGGCAGGCCGGACGCCGCGCACAGACGGGCGACCACCTCGCGTGGGTCCCGGCCCGCCGCGCGAAGGGCGGACAGCGAGGCTGCCCGGTCGCGCTTCGAGAGGCGCTCCCCTGAGGCCGAGCCGACCAGGCCTGCGTGCGCCCACCGCGGCTCGCGCAGGCCCAGCAGGCGGTAGAGGAGGATCTGCCGCGCCGTGGACGGGAGCAGGTCCGCGCCGCGCAGCACCTGGGTGACGCCCATCGCCGCGTCGTCGACGACCACCGCCAACTGGTAGGCGAAGATGCCGTCCGCGCGGCGCAGCACGAAGTCGCCCACCGTTGCCCGTGGATCAAACTGTTGCGGGCCTTGCAGCTCGTCCTGGAAGCTCACCGGACCCGGCGGGACCCGCAGGCGCAGCGCCGGCGCCCGGGTGCGTCGGCGCTCGGCGCGCTGCGCGGAGCTGAGGCCCGCGCAGGTGCCCGGGTACCGCGGGCCGTCGTCCTGCGGCCCGTGCGGCGCGCTGGCGACGGCGATCTCGGCGCGCGAGCAGAAGCACTCGTAGACGTGCTCGCCCAGCTTCGCCAACGCCTCCTCGTACAGCGCCGCCCGCTCCGACTGGCGGTACGGACCGCGCCCGCCGAGGTCCGCTCCGGTGCGCGGGTCGGGCCCCTCGTCCCACGTGAGTCCGAGCCAGGCCAGCTCTTCCAGCTGGCGCTCCGCCAGTCCGGGGCGGACGCGAGGCCGGTCGAGGTCCTCCACTCGCAGGGTGAACCCGCCGCCCACCGATCTGGCCCACAGCCATGCCAGGATCGCCGTCCGCGCGTTGCCGATGTGTAGCTCCCCGGTGGGACTCGGCGCGAAGCGCCCGCGCTCGGTCATCTCGAGCATCCTCGTGAGCGAACGGACATCAACAAGGTCTGGCTTTCTGAACCAAGGCGCCCGTACCTAACATCGGAACGCTCGAAACGCTCGGACGGCGGTCTCGAGGACACCTTGGTACATGGGAGCGAAACGGCCGTGAAGACCGGCGTCTTGTCCACCAGGCAGGTCGCCCAGCTCCTGGGCGTGGGCGAGGCCACGGTGAAGCGGTGGGCCGACGCCGGCGAGATCGATTGTTTCCGCACTCCGGGAGGGCACCGAAAGTTCCGGCTGCGCGACGTGACCGCGTTCGTGCAGCGGCGGAAATTCCAGGTGGCGGAGACGATTCCTGCGCAGCTGACGCCGGGCGAGGAGGCGGGGGGCGAGGAGGCCGTCGCCGCAGTGGAGAAGAGCGCGCTGGCGGGCGACGCGTCGTCTCTCGTCGCACAGATGGCCGCGCTGCGCCTCCTTGGTCATGACCTGGCGGGGATCTTCGACGACGTGGTCGCGCCCGCGCTGCAGCGCATCGGGCATCGCTGGGAAGCGTGCAAGCTGAGCGTTGCGGAGGAGCACGTCGCGACCCAGGCGGTGGTGGATGCCATCGCGCGCGCGCAGCCTCTGGCGGAGCCGCCCGGCGAGCCGAACCGCGGCGGCCGCGGGACGGCGGTCGTGGCGGCGGTCGCCGGCGAGCAGCACGACGTGGCGCCGCGCATGGCCGCGTGCCTGCTGCGGGCCCGCGGATTCGAGGTGCTCGCGCCCCTGGCGGCCACGCCGGCCACCGATCTCGCGGACCTTGTGCAGCGCAGTCGCGCGCAGCTGGTCGCGCTCGCCTCGACCGTGCCGCCCGAAGGGCGCGCGCTGCAGGACCAGATCGATCTGGCGGCCCGGGCTGCCCGCGGCGGCGGCGGACGGGTGGTCGTCGGGGGAAGGGGCATGGCGCGCATTCCGCTGCCCGAGGACGTGCAGCTCTTGCAGAGCATGCGCGAGCTGGAGCAGCAGATCGAGACGGTGGGACGCCGCCGCGCTTCTCCACGCGACTGAACCGGTCCGAAACGCCGCGAGCCAAAAGCACGGCGCCGCCCGGGCGGCTTCGACTGACACCGCTCGGGTGGCGTGGTATGACGCCCGGCTCTCGTCTCTGGAAGCGATCAGCGTATGCCCGACAAGTCGAAGCCGCCGTCGTTCGAAGACATCATGAAGGGCGCCTCCCGGCCGCCCGAGCCCGAGCGCAAGGAACCGAAGAAGCCCGCCTCGCCGCCCGCCGAGCCTGCCAGGCGGAAGCCGGCGGCGCCGACGTTCGCGGAGATCATCGGGTCGGTCGAGCTGCGCCCGGAGGATCGCGCTCCGCGGCCGCCGCCTCCCCGCCGGCCGCGCAAGGACGAGCGCAAGATGCCGGTGGTCGTGCGGAGGCCGACCCTGGGAAAGCCGGAAGAGCCGGCGCAGCCGCCTGCGTCGCACGGCGAGGCGGCGGCCTCGCCCGCCCGCGAGTCGGGGAGCGCCGAGCAGCGGACCGCGCCGGAGTCTGCTTTCGCGGAGGCGGGGGCCGACGAGTCCGGCGACTTCGCCGCGTTGTTCGCGGAGAGCGAGAAGTCGGCGCGCAAGCCGCAGAAGCTGCGGCTCGGGCAGAAGGTCCACGCGCGGGTCGCGCACGTGGGCGCCGAGATCGGCTACCTCGACCTGGGAGGGAAGGGCGAGGCGATCATCGACCTGCGCGAGCTGCGCAACGACAAGGGCGAGCTGCTGGTACAGCCCGGGGAGAGCATCGACGCCTACGTGCTCTCGCTGGCCGACGGAACGCCGGTGATGACCCGCTCGGTGCCCAAGGGCGCCGGCCGCGAGGTGCTGCAGCAGGCGCTCGAGTCGAAGGTGCCCGTCGAGGGGACCGTGACGGCGCAGAACAAGGGCGGCCTGGAGGTGGACCTCGGCGGGCTCCGCGCCTTCTGCCCGGCGTCCCAGATCGACGTGCGCTTCGTCGACGATCCGGCGCAGTTCGTCGGACAGAAGCTGAAGTTCCGGGTGATGGAGATCCGCGGCGGGAACGCGATCCTCTCGCGGCGCGCGCTGCTCGAGGAGGAGCGCGCCACCCTGGCCGCGGAGCTGCGCAAGAAGCTCGAGGTCGGGGCGGTGCTGGAGGGCACGGTCAGCTCGGTGCGCGATTTCGGCGCGTTCGTCGACCTGGGCGGCCTGGAAGGCCTGGTGCACGTCTCCGAGCTGTCGCACCAGCGGGTGGTGCACGCGCAGGACGTGGTGAAGCCCGGGCAGACGGTGCGGGTGCAGGTGCTCCGCATGGAGAAGGACGAGAAGGGGCACGAGCGGATCGCGCTCTCCTTGCGCGCGCTCGAGCAGGACCCTTGGGACGCGGCGCGGCCGCAGCTCAAGGAGGGCGCCAAGCTGCAAGGGAAGGTGGTGCGCCTGCAGCCCTTCGGCGCCTTCGTCGAGCTGTTCCCCGGCGTCGACGGGCTGGTGCACGTCTCGGCGCTGGCCAACCGCCACGTGCAGCACCCGCGCGAGGTGGTCAAGGAGGGCGAGCCGATCTGGGTGCAGGTCGATTCGGTGGACGACGCGCAGAAGCGGGTGGCGCTGCGGCGTATCTCGGACGACGAGGCGCAGGCTCCTGCCGCCGCGCCCGAGAAGAAGCCGGGCGGCCGCCGGCCGCGCGTGGGCGACATGGTCGACGCGAAGGTCGACCGGGTCGAGGCCTACGGCGTGTTCGTCACCTGGCCGGAAGGCAAGGGACTGGTGCCGAACGCGGAGCTGGGTACGCCGCGCGGCTCGGACAATCAGAAGACCACCCCGGTGGGCACCCAGTTCAAGGCGCAGATCATCGACCTCGACGAGCGCGGCCGGTATCGGCTGTCCCGCACCTCCGCCGAACGCTCCGAAGGCCGCTCCGAATACGAGGCCTACCGCCGCAAGGCCCCCCCTCCCGGCAAGGGCTTCGGCACCCTCGGCGATCTCCTCCGCGCCAAGCTCCAGGAACAAGAACAAGAACAGTCCGAGGACTGAAAAAAGGTTTCACGCAGAGCGCGCAGAGCTCGCAGAGGGTTGGTTTTCAAAACCAAAGCTTTTCTCTGCGCCCTCAGCGAGCTCTGCGTGACACGCTTCTAGTCGACCTCGCGCCCAGTGTGGCCTTCCGCCGCCAGCTGCAGGATGCGGGTGGCGACGGCGATGTCGAAGATGGCCAGGCCGAGGGCGGCGCAGAGGATGCGCTGGTCGGGGTCCTTGCGGCGGGCGGTGCATAGCTCGGAGAAGCGGGGCCAGCCGGCGAAGGAACCTTTCGCGCGGGCGGCGTCCATCTGCGGGACGTCGTCGGCCACGCAGACGTCGAAGGCCGCCGCGGCCGCCGGCGTGAACGTCGCGTCGTAGTCGAGCGAGCAGGCGAACGCGCCCGGGCTGATCCAGCCGGGCTCGAGGCGGGGCGGACCGCCCGGCCAGGGCGCGGCGCTCACGATCACGTCCGCGCCTCGGACCGCCTCCTCGGCGGTGGCCGCCGCTTCCGCCCCGTGCTCCTTCGCGAAGCGCCGGGCGGTCTCGCCCCGCGGCGCCCAGGCTCGGACGGTCCGAATCCCCGGCAAGGTATGGCGGAGCGCCTGCAGCGCCGCGGCGCCCACGCGTCCTGGACCGAGGATCGCGGCGATCCCGGCCCCGGGACGCGCCAGCATCCGGGCGGCGATCGCCGCTACCGCGCCCGTCCGCAAAGTGGTGATCCGGTCCGCGTCCAGCACCGCTCGCGGCGCGCCGGTTCGCGCGTCGTTCAGCACGATGACGCCGGTGGTGGGCGGGAGCCCGTGCGCGCGGTTCTCCGGGAACGACGCGATCCACTTCATGCCGAGCGCATCGCCCACGCGCGCCGGCATGGCCTGCAGCACGGCGCCAGGGCGCGGCTGAAGCCCGAGCTTCGGCGGCATCTCCACGCGCCCGGCGGCCTTGTCCTGGAGCGCCGCCTCGACGATCTCCACCACCTCGGGCATGCCCAGTGAGGCCGCCTCGATCTCCTTGGCGCCGAGAAGCAGCATCAGAAGGAGGCCGCCAGCTGGACGCGCAGCGTGCGCCCGATCTGCGGCACCGCATGGCCGGGGAAAGGGATCTCCGGACCGCCGGGCAACAGGACGCGTTGGTCGAGCAGGTCGTAGACGAACGCTCCATAGCGGAGGTTCCACCGGGCGTACTCGCCCGAGAGGCCGGCGTTCCACTGAAGCGACTCGCCGACCAGCCGGTCGGGCTCGCTCGAGTCGGCGACGGTGTGGCGCGGGCCGCCGTAGACGGCCTCCGTCGAGACGGAAAGCACCTGCGGCACGATCGGGTACAGGAGCCGCAAGGCGCCGCTGTGCCGCGGCGAGTTGGCGATGGGCGCGCCCTGGAACCACCCGGTCCCGGTGTCGTCCCGCACCAGGCTCCAGGCGTACCAGGCGGAGAACAGCACTCCCGGACCGGCCGCCCAGCGCACCTCGGCCTCGGCCCCGGCGCCGTGCACGAACCCCTCCCGGTTCTGGAACTGGCTGAGCACGGTGCCGTCCGGCAGCGTGCCCGCCGGCGCCGCGCGGATCAGCTTCTCGATGCGGCTGAAGTAGCCCGCGACGAGCAGCGACACCTCGTCGCTCGCGTGGTGCGTGTGCTCGACCTCGAACGTCGTCACCCGCTCGGGCCGCAGGTCCTGGGCGGCGATCTGCGAGGCGCCGCCGTCGTTGAAGAAGCGTTCGTAGATGCCCGGCGCGCGGAAGGCGCGGCCGAAGAGCAACTTGGTGGTGCCGGCCGCATAAGGCTGGGCGATCAGGGCGACGCGGGGGTTCACCACCGCGCCGAACGAATCGGCGTAGTCGTCGATGCGCACGGCTGCGTCGAGCAAGAGCCGCGGCGAGATGCGCCAGTCGTCGCCGGCGTACGCGCTGTAGATCGCCTCTGCGTCCGGAGCACCGGCGGGATTGCCCGCGCTGTTGTCGAAGGTCGGCTTGCCGGGAGTGACCGCGCGCACGTGGATGCGAAACCGGTCCTGGATCTCGCCGCCCACGAACAGCCGGTGCCCGGCCATGGGCGGGAGGCGGAAGCGCAGCTCCGCGGTGCCCCAGTTCTCGAAGCTGGAGTCGTAGCCGGGTCCGGCGCCGCGGTACCGCCAGTCTCCGCGGTACCGCTCGGCGTCGAAGGCCGCCCGACCGTCGATCCCCAGGCCGTTCGCGAAGGTGTGCGCGACCTGGGCTTCCAGAAACCCGCGCTGGTCGGTGGTCTGCGTCCCCGCGGCCCCGAAGACGGTGTCGAACGCGGCGGTGGGCAGCGCCTTGCGCCGCCAGTTGTACGAGCCGGAGAGCGTCACCTCGCCGGCGCGCGCCCGCAAGTCGAGGTGGCCGGCGCGCTCGCCGTCGAGCCCGCTGGCGAAGCCCGCTGCCGGCCCGTCCGCCGCCGGCGAGGCGAAGACGGGCTCTCCCGTCAGGTCCGCGCCGCTGGCGCGCACCCACACGGAACCGCCCGGGCCCGCCCAGGACGCGATGGCGTGGCCGGTGTTCTCGCCCAGCGTGCCGACCTGGGCGCCCAACTCCGCGTGGCGTCCTTCCGGCGGCGCGCGGTGCACGACGTTCACCACCGCGAAGAACGCGGCGCTGCCGTACAGCACCGATCCGGGCCCACGCACGATCTCGATGCGCTCCACGCCCGAGAGGTCGGCGTCGAAGTCCCGCCCCACCGCGCCCTGGCCGACCGAGACGTCGTTGGTGGCATGGCCGTCGGAGAGCACCAGGATGCGGTTGTTGTACGTGCCCGGCGTGGAGAAGCCGCGCACGCCGGTCGAGTCGTAGTCGCGGTCGGAGCTGGTGTAGAAGCCGCGCACCGAGCGCAGCGCTTCGGACAGCGTGGTGTAGCCGAAGCCGCGGATCTCCTCGCCGGAGATGACGGTGACCGAGGCCGGCGCGTCCTCCGCCCGGGTGAGCGCCTTCTCGGCCGCGACCACCCGCGGCACCGCGTAGCGCAGCTTCACGTCGACGGGCCTGCGGTCGTTCGCGGCAAGCTCCAGGCGCTCCACCACCGGCTCGCGCCCATCGGCGAGCACCTGGATCTCGTGGGACCCCGCGGGGACGTTGTCGATGACGCCGGGCGTGAACCCCATCTCCTTGCCGTCCACGCGCACCAGCGCGCCGTCGACGTTGGCGCGCACGATCAACGTGCCGGACGGGGGCGGCAGCTGCAGGAGCCTGAAGGAGACCCTCGCCGTCTCTTCCGCCGGCACTTCCACGGCGAGCTGCTGGGTGGCGTGGCCCGGCGCGCTGACGTAGAGGACGTGGGGGCCGGGAGGCACGTGCGCGCGGCCGCTGGCGGCGAGCTGCACGGGACCGTCGGGCCGATCGAGGCGCAGCTCGAACGAGCGCGGCGAGCCATCCACCTCGATCTCCCCCTCGATGCGCGGGAGCCTCAGCTGCAGGAGCGAAAGCTTCCCGATCGCGAGCTCCGCTTTGGCTTCGGCGGGCCTGTGCCCGGGCAGCTCGACGATCGTGGTCACGGGGCCAGCCGGGAGGGGCAGGGTGACCGGCGTCTGCCCGCGGGCGCCCAGGTCCCTGCGATCGACGTAGACGGTGGCGCCGGGCGGGTCGCTGAAGACACGCAACAGCGCGAGCGAGGGCTGCAGCCGCGTCAGCGCCGCCGCCAGGTCCCGCCGTTCGCTCTCCGGCAACGGCTCCGCGAGCAGCTCGGAGTACCAGCGCCACGCCTCGTTGAGCATGCGCAGCCGCTCGAAGCAACGCGCCACGTTCTGGATGACGTTGCGGTTGCGCACCAGCCGGTTGGAGGCGAGGAACTCGGAAAGCGCGTCCTCGGTGCGTCCCTGGGCGTACAGCTTGACTCCGCGGTGGAACCGGAAATCCGCCTCGTCGGCGACCGAGTCCGCCCGCGCCGCGGGCGAAGCGAAGAGCGCGCAGAGGAGCGCCGCGCCCAGCGCCCCCCGCACCCCCATCACCGTTCCGCCTTGATCGCCGGGTCCTTCACCGGCCGCCGCTCGGATCGAAGCGGTGGCAGCCGGACGAGGACCTCCTGGCCGTCGCTCGCCGCGACGACGTCCTCGGTCACGCCGCGGTATCCCGCGAGCTGGAAGCTGAGCCGGTGCTCGCCGCGCGTCGCGCTCCACACGTGGGGCGCGGTCCCGACGGGCGTCGAGCCTTCCGCGATGGTCGCTCCCGCCGGATCGCTCTTGAGGATCATCATGACCCGCTGCGCCGGGGCCTTCTCGGGGGCGCGCTCCGGATCCGGGTGCACGGCGAGCTGCGCGGCGGGAAGCGGCTGGAGCGGCGTGCGCACCGCGAGGAATCCGACGAGGGCGACCGCGGCGAGCGCCGCCGCGATCGCGACGGCGACGGTCGCGCCGCGCCGGCTGGCCGGACGGGAAGCGCTCCCGCTGTGGACGGGCGAATCCGCGCTGTCGGTGCGCGCAGGTCCGCTCGGGGTCCGGCGCGTGACGGGAGTGGGGATCTCGGCGGTCGCTTCGCCGGCTTCCCTCTCGAGGCGGTCCGCGTAGACCACCTTGAGGAACTCCGAGAGGTGCGCGGCGGAGGCGCTCCGGCGTCCCTCGATGAGCCATTCCTCGAGCGCGAGCCGCAGCTCCTGCGCGCCGGCGTACCGCGCCGACGGGTCCTTCGCCAGCGCCTTGAGCACGATCGGATCGAGCCCGGGCGGAAGCTCCGGCTCGAGCTGCGAAGGAGGCGGCACGCGGCACTCGCGCACCCGCGCCAGCGTCTGCACGTCGTCCTCCGCCTTGAAGAGCCGCCGCCCCGTGAGCAGCTCGTGCAGAACGATGCCGAGCGCGAAGATGTCCGCGCGCCCGTCGACGGTTTCGCCCCGGGCCTGCTCCGGGCTCATGTAGCCGCACTTCCCCTTGAGCGCGCCGGTGCGCGTGTGCTGCGAGCGCCCCACGGCCTTGGCGATGCCGAAGTCGATGATCTTCACGCCGCCGTCGAGGGTCACCAGGATGTTCTGGGGCGAGATGTCGCGGTGCACGATCCCGTACGGGCGGCCGCTCGCGTCGCGCAGCGAGTGCGCGAAAGAGAGTCCCGCCGCCGCGTCCGCGACGATCCGGCAGATGAGCGCCACCGGGAGCGGCTTCCCCCGCTGCTCGCACGCGCGCTCCAGCCGGCGGAGGTCCTCGCCGCGCAGGTACTCCATGGCGAGGTAATGGGTGCCGCCGATCTCGTCGAACTCGAACACCTGGCAGATGTTCGGATGGACGAGGTGCGCGCAGAGGCGCGCCTCGTCCTTGAACATGGCGATGAATTCCTCGTCCTCGGAGAGGTGCGGGAGCAGCGTCTTGATCACGAGCAGCTTCTGGAACCCGGCCAGGCCGCGCTGGCGCGCGAGGTACACCTCGCCCATGCCGCCGCCGGCGAGACGCTTGAGGAGCTCGTAGCGGCCGAACTGTGCCTGCATGGTGGCAGCGCCCGAGGTGCGGAAAGGTACGCTAGCACCGGGCCCGGCGGCCGACCAAACGCTTCCGCCCAGCCGCGGCCCAGCAGTAGCATCGCTCCATGGCGATCCCGGCAGACAAGCTCGGCGTAGAAGCGGCGGCCGCAGAGGCGGCGGGCCGGAGGTGGACGGACCACGTGGCGCGCACGACCGCGGTGCTGGCGGTGCTGGCGGCCGTGGCCTCCGGCGCGTACGCGAGCCAGTTCTCGCACACCATCCTCGCGCAGACGGAAGCCAGCGATCAGTGGAGCTACTACCAGGCCAAGTCGATCAAGAGGCACATCAGCACCGGGCAGCTGGAGCTGGAGCGCGCGCTGGCCGCCGGACGGCCGGACCTGTCTCCCGCGCTGGCGCAGCTCGAGGCGGGCGCGGCGGCGGCGGCGAAGCGCTACGACGCGGAGCTGGCGGAGATCAAGGCGCGGGCGGAGACGCTCGATGCGGCGAAGGCGCGGCACCAGAAACAGGGCGACCGCTTCCAGTACGCGTTCGTCGTGCTGCAGGCCGGGGTGGTGCTTTCGACCATCGCGGCGAGCGCAGGCCGCAAGGAGCTGTGGCTGTTCGCCGTCCTCTGCGGCCTCGCCGGGCTGGCGATGGTGGCGAACAGCTACCTCCTCTTCGTATAAGCGTTTGTAGATCTGGGGACACCATACGTAACTCCGCCGTAGGCCGGAGTTACGTATGGTGTCCCCAGATCTACCGTATGGTGTCCCCAGATCTATCGGCAGAGCTCGTCCCGCAGCCATGCGTGCAGAGGGGCGTAGGCGCGGGCGGCGGCCTCG
>DASQBG010000094.1:0-10925 GCA_035635335.1 Myxococcales bacterium
CATCGGCCAGCAGCTCCCGGCCTCGCTTTCGTTGCACGTGATGTTCGACCGCTCCGATTCCATCCGCGCGTCCGTGAACGACGTGAAGTTCACGCTGCTCTTGACGCTGTTCCTGGTCGTGCTGGTGATCTTCCTCTTCCTGCGCAACGTGTCGGCGACCGCCATCCCCAGCGTGGCGCTGCCGATGTCGATCGTCGGCACCTTCGTCGTCATGTACCTGCTCGGGTATAGCCTCGACAACCTGTCGCTGATGGCGCTGACCCTCTCGGTCGGCTTCGTGGTCGACGACGCCATCGTCATGCTGGAGAACATCGTCCGGCACATGGAGATGGGAGAGGGGGTCCTCGAGGCGGCCTACAACGGCTCTCGCGAGATCGCCTTCACCATCGTCTCCATGACCATCTCGCTGGCCGCGGTGTTCATCCCGGTGCTGTTCATGGGCGGGATCGTCGGGCGGCTCTTCCACGAGTTCGCGGTCACCATCGGCGCGGCGATCCTCGTCTCCGGATTCGTCTCGCTGACGCTCACGCCCATGCTGGGCAGCCGGTTCCTGCGCCACCAGAGCAAGCAGCACGGGAAGGCGTACCTGGCGCTGGAGCGCGGGTTCGACTCCATGCTGCACGTCTACCAGCGCGGCCTGAAGTGGTCGCTCGAGCACCGGCGCACGGTGATCGCCTTCTCGCTGATCGTCTTCATCGCGATGGTCCCGCTGTTCGTGATCGTGCCGAAGGGCTTCATGCCCAGCGAGGACATGGGCGGCATCTTCGGCATCACCGAGGCCCGCGAGGGAATCTCCTTCCGCGCCCTGGTCGAGCACCAGCTCCAGGTGAACCGGGTGGTCAAGCAGGACCCCAACGTGGAGTCATTCTTCTCCAGCGCGGGCTCCCGCGGAGGGGCGGGAGGCAATCAGGGGTTCATCTTCATCCGCCTGAAGGCGCGCGACCGGCGCAAGCTGGCGGCGGACGAGGTGGTGCAGGAGATGCGGCCCAAGCTCATGCGCGAAGTGGTGGGCATGAACACCTACCTGCAGCCGCTGCAGCCGATCCGTATCGGCGGCACACTGACGAAGAGCCTCTACCAATTCACGCTGCAGGACGCCGACACCAAGGAGCTGTATCGCGCCGCCCCGGAGATGGAAGCGCGCATGCGGCAGCTCCCGGGCCTGCAGGACGTGACCAGCGACCTGCTCATCCGCAACCCGCAGGTGAACGTCGACATCGACCGCGACAAGGCGGCCTCGCAGGGCGTCACGCCGCAGGCGATCGAGGACGCGCTCTATTCATCGTACGGGTCGCGGCAGATCTCGACCATCTACGCCCCCAACAACGAGTACCAGGTCATCCTCGAGCTGAAGCCGGAGTTCCAGGGCGATCCGAACGCCATGGGCATGCTCTACATCCGCTCCTCGGCGGGGCAGCTGGTGCCGCTCAGCTCGGTAGCGACGCTGAAGAGCACGGTGGGGCCGCTCTCCGTGAACCACCTGGGCCAGCTGCCCGCGGTGAACATCTCCTTCAACCTGAAGCCGGGGGTGTCGCTAGGCGAGGCGGTCAACGCGGTCAACCGGCTCGCGCGCCAGACGCTGCCGGCGACCGTGAGCACCAGCTTCCAGGGCACCGCGCAGGCGTTCCAGTCTTCGCAGCAGGGCCTGGGCGTGCTGCTGCTGATGGCCATCCTGGTCATCTACCTGGTGCTCGGGATCCTCTACGAGAGCTTCATCCACCCGATCACCATCTTGTCCGCGCTGCCGCTGGCCGGATTCGGCGCGCTGGTCACGCTGCTCCTCTTCCGCGTCGAGCTGTCCATCTACGCGTTCGTCGGCATCATCATGCTGGTCGGCCTGGTGAAGAAGAACGGCATCATGATGGTCGACTTCGCCATCGAGGCGCAGCGCGCGGGGAAGACGCCCACCGAGGCGATCTACGAAGCCTGCGTGGTGCGGTTCCGCCCCATCATGATGACCACCATGGCCGCGCTGGTCGGCACGCTGCCGATCGCGATGGGTTACGGCGCGGGCGCCGAGTCGCGGCGGCCGCTGGGCCTGGCGGTGGTGGGCGGACTCCTCTTCTCGCAGATGCTCACCTTGTTCGTCACGCCCGTGACCTACACGTACATGGAGCAGTTCCGGGCGTGGGCGGCGCGCCGGCGCGCGAAGCCCGAGCACCCGCCGGTCGCGGTGCCCTCACCGTGAGATGAGCCGGTTCACGTCGTCCTGCGTGAAGCCGAACAGGCGGCGCAGGATGCGCAGCACGCGAAACTCCTCGGGCGCGATCACGCCGTCCGCTTCCAGGATGCGCACGCAGCAGACGAAGGCCAGCTCCTGGTCCTCGCGCGTCCGCAGCGGCTCGGCGATCTGCGCCACCGCGGCATCCAGCCCCAGCTCGTCCAGCGCGCGCTTCGCCGCGTCCGCCAGGCCGCGCTTGTCGTAAAGCGAGGTCAGCTCCGGCACCTCGCCGAGGATGGCGTGCTCCACGAACAGCTCCGGCGCGACGATCCGGCCGTCGGCCCACGCCGTCAGGACCAGCAGCCCATGGATGCTGCGTGCGCGCTGTTCGTGCATGCGACCCTCTCAGAACGCGGGGATCCCCGTCTGCGCGCGCCCCAGGATGAGCGCGTGCACGTCGTGCGTCCCCTCGTAGGTATTCACCGCCTCGAGGTTCATGCAGTGGCGGATGACGTGGTACTCGTCCGACACGCCGTTCGCGCCGTGCATGTCGCGCGCCACCCGCGCGATCTGCAGCGCCTTCCCGCAATTGTTCCGCTTCAAGAGCGAGATCATCTCGGGCGCGGCCCGGCCCTCGTCCATCAGACGTCCCAGGCGCAGCACCGACTGGAGCCCGAGTGCGATCTCCGTCTGCATGTCCGCCAGCTTCAGCTGGATGATCTGGTTCGCGGCGAGCGGCTTGCCGAATTGCTTGCGGTCGAGAACGTACTGGCGGGCGCGGTGCCAGCAGAATTCCGCCGCGCCGAGCGCGCCCCAGCAGATCCCGTAGCGGGCGCGGTTCAGGCATCCGAACGGGCCTTTGAGCCCCGAGACGCCGGGCAGCAGATTCGCTTCCGGCACGCGCACCTCGTCCATCACGATGCGCCCGGTGCTCGAGGCGCGCAGGCTGAATTTCCCCTGGAGGGGCGGCATCGACAAGCCTTGCATCCCCCGCTCGAGCAGGAAGCCGCGGATCTCGCCCGCGTCGTCCTTGGCCCACACCACCGCCACGTCGGCGATCGGCGAGTTGGTGATCCACGTCTTCTCGCCGCGCAGCACGTACCCGCCGCGGTCCTTGCGCGCGCGAGCTTCCATGCTGCCCGGGTCCGAGCCGTGATTCGGCTCCGTCAGGCCGAAGCACCCGACCAGCTCGCCCGCCGCGAGCGGCGGCAGGAACCGCTGCCGCTGCTCCTCCGTCCCGTAAGCATGGATCGGATACATCACCAGGCTCGACTGCACGCTCATCGCCGACCGGTACCCGCTGTCCACCCGCTCGATCTCGCGCGCGACGAGCCCGTACGAAACGTAGTTCACGCCCGCGCAGCCGTACCCTTGCAGCGTCGAGCCCAAAAAACCCAGCTCGCCCATCTCGCGCAGGATCTCGCGGTCGAATCGCTCGTGGCGGTTCGCCTCGAGGATCCGCGGCATGAGCTTCTCCTGCGCGTAATCACGCGCCAGGTCGCGGATGCGCCTTTCCTCGTCGGAGAGCTGGTCGTCGAGCCGGAAGGGGTCTTCCCATGCGAACCGGGCTTCTGCGCTCATGCCGGCGTCCCTACCGCAATTCGGCGGGGATTGCACCGGGGTGCGCACGGGTCCTGTTCCGGCCCCACCTCGCAGGGCCGGACACCGCTCACGAGTCGGCGGTCGGACTAGGCTTGCTGTTGCGGCGCCAGCGTGATGCGCAGGTCGCCGAGCTTCTCGATGCTGGTGACCACCACGTCACCCGCCTTCAGCCAGACCTGCTCGGCCTCCGGCTTGCCGAGGATCACGCCCTCCGGCGTCCCGGTGAAGAAGATGTCGCCCGGCTTGAGGGTCCAGACCTGCGACGTGTAGCTGACGATGGTCGCCACGTCGAAGATCATGTCGTCGGTGTTGGAGTTCTGCCGGATCTCGCCGTTGACCCGCGTCTGCAGGCCGAGCTTCTGGACGTTGGGGATCTGGTCCGCCGTGACCAGCCACGGCCCGACCGGGCCGAACCCGTCCGAGGTCTTCCCCAGCATCAGCTGCGGCGTCTTGAACTGCAGGTCGCGCGCGGAGAAGTCGTTCCCGACCGTGTAGCCGAACACGTAGTCGAGCGCCTTCTCCTTGGGCACGTCGCGCGCCGTCTTCCCCATCACCACCACCAGCTCGACCTCGTAGTCGAATTTCTTCGCCACCTTCTGGGGAAGGTTGATGACCCCGCCGTGCCAGTTGAGCGCGTTGTTGTACTTGTTGAAGAGCACCGGCGAGTCCGGCATCGGACGCTTCGTCTCGATGACGTGCTTCTTGTAGTTGTACCCGAGCATGATGATCTTCTCGGGATTGGTCACCACCGGTCCGAAGGGCGCCTGCTCCTCCGGGACGAAGGCGGCCTTGGCCGCGCCGTTCGCCACCGCCGCGTCCACCAGCGCCTTGAGCGCCTGCACGTCGGTGCCCTGGAGCAGCTCGTCCATGGTGGTTGGCGCCGGGCGGCGCAGCGCCTTGCCCGCCTTCTCCATGTCGAGCACTCCGCGCGGGGTGCGGACCCCGAGCACGTAGCGGCCGTCGCGCCGGAGCGTGCAGAAAGTCATGTTCTTCGGCAGCTCCTTGGGCCCGGCGTTGCCGTTCCCACGCGCTGCCACGGTGCGCGTCTTCTGCCCGGCTTGCAGAGCACGGGGCGCGGCGGCGGCACCGATCCCGGCCGCGCCGGCCAGCTTCAGGAAGTTCCTTCGCGTCTGGCCCATCTGTGGACCTCCTCTGGACTGAGGGAGGCGCATCCTACCTCCCCTTTGCAAAACGTACAGTCCCCCCCGCCTTCCCGCCGTTCCTGACGGACGGTTTTCTTGATCGGGGCGGACGCCCTCCTGCAGCATTGGAAACCGTGGGAAACCAGCTGATCGAGGCTCCTCCGCGCCGCGGCGCCGCCCGCGCGCTGGGCATCGCGGTCCTGGTGCTCGCCGCGCGAGCCGGAGCGCAGCCGAGCGGGATCATCTCGGGCGTGGTGCTGGACGCGAGCACGCAGGCCCCCTTGGCGCGAGCGCGAATCACCGCGCGCAGCCCGGTGCTGATGGGCGAGCAGAGCACTGTGACCGACGACGCGGGCGCGTTCGAGATGACCATGCTGCCCCCGGGCAACTATGCGCTCGCGGTGCAGCACGAGGGGTTTTTGCCCTTCTCTCCGGAAGGGCTGGTCGTGCGGGGTCGCCGCATCAAGCTCCGCTTGCAGCTGATGCCGGAGCCGCGTCCCGCGCCGCCTCCTCCGGCTCCCGTCGCGGTCGAGTTCGACGAGGCGACGATGGTCGGGCCGGCGATGATCTCGGGCCCGGAACCCGAGTACACGCAGGAAGCGGTCGAGCGGGGCGTGCAGGGGCAGATGACCATTCGATGCGTGATCGGGCACGACGGATCGGTGCGCAAGTGCCGCGTGCTGAAGGGCCTGCCCTTCATGAACGCGTCCGTGGTCGACGCGCTCGAGCGCCGGCGCTACCACCCGGCCACGACGCACGGGAAGCCGGTGGACGTCTACTACACGTTCAACCTGCAGCTGGCGCTTCCGCAGTAGCGCTTTCCCCCGCGCCGGTGGACCGCCTGCGCGATCGTTGCTACAGCCCCGTGGATGCGGGCGCCGCCAGCCTCGCGGACGCTCCGGCGCACGGCGCTGCTCGTGTTCGCGCTCCTGCTGGCGGTCTGCGACTCCGAGCCTCCCAGCGGTGGCGGCGGCGGTACACCGTTGGCGCCGGGATGCCAGGGGCCGCTGCTGCAAGGCGAGACGTTGTTCGGAAATGCGGAGGTGGAGCCATTCCTGGCGGTCGATCCCGCCGATCCCGCCCACGTCATCGGCGTGTGGCAGCAAGACCGCTATTCCAGAGGCGGCGCTGCCGGCCTGCTCGCCGGCATCTCCTTCGATGCGGGCAAGACCTGGGCGACTGTCTGGGCCGCGTTCTCGCATTGTACCGGTGGGACTGCGTCGAACGGCGGCGACTACCAGCGCGCGAGCGACCCTTGGGTGAGCATCGCGCCGGATGGCACCGCACACCAACTCGCGCTCGCGTTTGATGTCGGCGCCAGCGGCGGCAACCGCGCCATCCTCGCCAGCCGTTCGTCCGACGGTGGCCGGACGTGGAGCGCGCCGCAAGCGCTCCAGGGTGACACGAGTCCAAAGTTCGCGCTCGACAAGGGATCGATCACCGCCGACCCGCAGAGCTCGTCCCTCGCATACGCGGTCTGGGACAGGCTCACGGAACAGGACGTCCAGGACTCGCCGCTCGCCCGCGGGCCCGCTTGGTTTGCCCGCACCACCAACGCCGGCCTGAGCTGGGAAGCGGCGCGAAGCATCTACGATCCCGGCGCGAACGCCCAGACGATCGGCAACGTGATCGCCGTGCTCCCCGACGGGACCTTGCTGAACGCGATGCTGGTCCTGACCGGGCTCACCACCAACACCGCGGCCCAGCTGGCGGTGCTCCGCTCGGCGGACAAAGGGGTCACCTGGCCGGACCCGCCAGTCATCGTGAGCGCCGTGCAGAATGTCCTGTTCATCGATCCGAAGAGCCACAGGCCGGTGCGGACGGGCGGAGCGCTGCCTTCGATCGCGGTCGACGCGTCGACGGGCAAGGTCCACGTGGTCTGGGAGGACTCGCGGTTCAGCGGCGGCGTCCGCAACGGCATCGCGCTCGCCACCTCCGCGGACGGCGGCCTGACCTGGTCGGCGCCCGTCCAGGTGAACCGCGCTCCGGCGGCGCCGGCGTTCACTCCAGCCGTCGCGGGCGGCGGAGGCAAGCTCGGCGTGGCCTACTACGACGTGCGCGACGACGACCCCGCCGACGCATCGCGCTTCCTGGCCTCTTCCTGGCTGGCCATCTCCGCTGACGGTGGCGCGAGCTGGCAGGAAACGGCGCTCGCCGGTCCTTTCGACCTGCAGATCGCGCCGTTCGCGCAGGGATACTTCCTGGGCGACTACCAGGGGCTGGCGTGGGACGGAACTGCCTTCGTCTCGTTCTTCGCCGCAGCCAACTCCGGGAACTTCTCGGATCGCACCAACCTGCTGTTCCGCCGCGTGCCGCCGCCCTGACCCAAGCAGGGCATCTTTCATCCGCGCACATCAAGATCCGCGCGAATGCGCCGATCGGCGTCGGTGGGAGGCAGCGCATGTCGAAGGAGCGCGATGGCGCCCGGGTCGAGTTCACCTCGGGCCTGACCGATCGGCTGGCGCAGATCCGGTGGGCGCTGGAGCAGCTCCGGCACCGGCCGCAGGACACCGGCCTGTTTTCCGAGACTCGCAACTGGTTGCACGAGCTGGCCGGGGCTGCCGGATCCTTCGGTCTCGAGGAGCTGAGCGAGATCGGCACGCGGCTGGACCAGGCGCTGCTCGCCTGGCGCGGCCGCGGCGCGCCCGCGTGGGCCGCGGTCGCCGGCGCCGACGCAGCCCTGGCGGACTTCGCGGATCGGCTCGCGCCGGCCGCGCCTGCGGCGCCCTGGCCGGTGGTCGCGGGGCTGTAGAGTCTCACCAGCTGGCGCCGCGCTCGAGCAGCGCGCGCGCCATCGCCCCATCCACCGGAGGCGAGAAGAAGAATCCCTGGGCGGCGCCGCAGCCCACCTCGCGCAAGAAGTCGAACTGCTCGGCGGTCTCCACGCCCTCCGCGACCACGTCCTTGCCCAGCTCGCGCGCGAGCGACACGATGGTGCGCACCAGCTCGGGCGCCTGGCCCCGCGGCGACCCGCCGGTGAAGAGCGATTTGTCGATCTTCAGCGAGTCGAGCTGGAACCGGTACAACGCGTTGAGCGACGAGTAGCCGGTCCCGAAGTCGTCCATGTAGAGCCGCACGCCGCGCGCGCGCAGCTGCGCGAGCCGCGCCGCCGCCTGCTCGTTGAACTGGAAGGTGCTCTCGGTCAGCTCCAGCACCAGCTCGCGCGGCTGCAGATCGTTCGTCTCCAGCACTTTGTCGATGTGCTCGAGCAGGTCGTTCTGCAGGAGCTGCTTGGAGGAGAGGTTCACGTTCAGCGTGAGCGAGTTGGCGCGCGCGAAGCGGCGGCATTCCTGGAACTGCTGCCCGGCCTGGTCGAGGAGCCAGCGCCCGATGGGGACGATCAGCCCCGTCTCCTCGGCGAACGGGACGAAGTGCTCGGGCGAGACGAGACCGCGCTTCGGGTGGGCCCAGCGGATGAGCGCCTCGAGCCCCTGGATGCGTCCAGACGCCACCTCGACGATGGGCAGGTAGTGGACGCGGAACTCCTCGCGCACCAGCGCCCGCCGCAGGTCGGCCTCCAGGTCGAGCAGCTGCGGAGCGCGCTCGCGCATGGTGGCATCGAACAGCACGGTGCGCGCGCGCCCCTGCGCCTTGGCGCGGTACATGGCGGTGTCCGCGTCGAGGAGCAGGTCCTCCGGGCGGGTGTAGGTGGGCGCGGAGAGCGCGATCCCGATGCTGGCAGTGGCGAAGACCTCGTGGCCCGAGATGGCGAACGGCTTGGTGGTGACCTGGTGGACGCGATCGGCGACCACGGTCGCGTCGTTCGCCTCGCGCACGTCGTCGAGCAGGATGGTGAACTCGTCGCCTCCCTGCCGCGCCAGCGTGTCGCCCTCGCGCAGGCAGGTATGCAAGCGCGCGGACATCTGCACCAGGAGCTCGTCGCCCGCGGCATGGCCCAGACCGTCGTTCACCGCCTTGAAGCGGTCCAGGTCGAGGAACAGCACCGCGAATCGGTACCCTTCGCGCCGTCGCGCCCGGGAGAAGGCCCGCTTCACCAGGTCGAGGAACAGCGCGCGGTTGGGGAGGCGGGTCAGCGGATCGTGGAGCGCGTCGTGCAGCATGCGGTCGGCGACCGCCTTGCGCTGCGTGACGTCCATCAACGAGCCGGCCACCCGGATCGGCTTGCCCCCGCGGTCCTTCACCACCGCGCCGCGGGCGAGCACCCATCTCCACGAGCCGTCCCGGTGAAGTAGCCGGTGCTCGTTCTCGAACCGCTCGCTGCGGCCCTCCCCGTGGGCCGCGAAGGCCGCGTCGAAGTGCTCGCGGTCGGCGGGGTGGATGCGATCGATCCACGCCGAAGGCTCCTCGCCCAGCTGCGCCACTCCGGCGATGGCGCGCCACGAGTCCGAGACCCAGAGCCGCTTGGTGCGCAGGTCCCAATCCCACGCCCCGTCGCCCGATGCCTCGAGCGCCAGCGCGAACCGGTCGCGCCCCGCCAGGGGCTCCTGCACCAGGCCCGCGAGCCCCGCGACCGTGCCGCGCCGATCGCGCAGCGGCACCAGGGTCCATTCCCAGGTCCACTCCTCGCCGGCGCGCGTGACGCCCGAGCGGAGCCAGCGCTGCGGGTCCCCCCGCGCGATCATCTCGCGCAGCTCGTCGCGCGCGGACGCCCGGTCCGTCTCCGGCAACAACACGGCGGCGACGTCGCGGCCGACCGCCTGGGAAGCGGGATGTCCGGACAGACGCTCGGCGCCGGCGTTCCAGGAGGTGATCTGAAGGGAGGTGTCGCAGACCATCACGGCGAACGGGGCCTGCTCGAACAAGCGGTGCATCGATTTGGAGAAGACGGGCGGGGCGGCCTTGGCCCTGCCGGCGTCCGTCCGGACCGATTGCCGCTGCGCCAGGTCGGCGAGGAGCGCCAGCGCGCGCTGCAGCGCTTCGCGGTCCTGATCGGCGCGGCGGTATTCCCCATCGATCTCGCGGAGGAGCTTGTCCATCCGCGGCGGCGCTTCGCCTTTCGAGCCGAAGTGCGCGTCGAGCTGGCGGCGCAGGAGCCGGTGCATGCTCATCCCGGAGGGTGACGGGCGGGGACGGGCGCGGGCCGCGCGATCAGGAAGCCCTGCACGAAATCGGCACCGCGCGCCCGCGCCCACTGCAGCTCGGCGCGGTGCTCCACTCCTTCGACGATGGTCTGGATGCCCAGGCCGCGACCAATCTCCAGCAGCTTGCTCGCGATCAGGTCCTTCACCGGATCGCGATGCACCTCGCGGATCAGCTCGCGGTCCAACTTGATGAAGTCGGGTCGCAGCCGGTGCACCAGGGTCAGCGTCGACCATCCGGCGCCCAGATCGTCCAGGGCCACGCGGAAGCCGTCGCGGCGGTAGCTGTCGAGCACGCGCTTGAGGTGCGCGGCGTCCTCGATGCGGTCGGCCTCGATCACCTCGAAGACGAAGCGGTCGTGCCGCAACCCCGCGGCGTCGATGGCGGCGACGGTGGCGCGCAGGCAGCTCTCCGCGTCCTCCATCACTCCCGGCGAGAAGTTGATGAAGACGGTGACGTTCGCGTCGAGCAACGCCGCCTCGCGGATGGCGGACCTGCAGGCGGCGAGGTCCAGCTCCGCCATCAGCCCGGCCTCGCGCGCGAGCTGCAGGATGGAGAGCGGCTCCAGAGGCTCGCCGTCGGGCCCCGAGCCGCGCAGGAGGGCCTCGTGCGCGAAGATGCGCGAGGTATCGCCGGCGTGCACGATGGGATGGAAGTGGCTGGTGATCCGCCCGTGCTCGAGCTGGTCGATCAGCCAGCCGGTCTGGGCCAGGACGTGCAGCTCGTGCAGGCTGGCGATGCGGCCGAAATCGTCCAGCGAAGGCGCCTGATCGCCCGCGAGGAACAGCGCCCGCGCGCGGCGCGTGCCCGGAGGGGAGATACCGGCGCCCAGCTCGAGGAGACACCCGTCCAGCTCGCCCTCGCCCATCGTGACGCGGACGCACGAGGCAGACAGCTCGAGCTTGTGGCGACCCGCGCGCAAGACGCGCAGCCCGCTCGCGCGCAGCGCCGCATCGGGGAACCAGATGTACAGGATGCCG
>DASQBG010000095.1:0-4125 GCA_035635335.1 Myxococcales bacterium
GGACAGCTGCATCGGCTGACCGTTCACGACCAGCGCGTCACCCACCGGGATCTCCGCCAACTCGCTCACCGAGGAAGGCGCTTCCGGAAGGTTCGTTCGCGGCGGACGGCCAGACTGCGCCCGCGCCGGAGCGCAGGCGTCCCCCGCCCACGCTCCGGTGAGCAGCACGGCGGCGGTGGCCAGGACGGCGATCGCGGTGCGCAGGAATCGCATCGCGATCAACAGCGAGAACCGTAACGGCGGCGCAAGTCCGGCTCCTGAGGAGCGGTCGAGCCCGCGAAGAAGCGGCCCCGGCAGCTCCACGCCCGGACGTACTGGTTCGCGGCCGCGAGGCGTGCCGGCAGGGGCGACAAGCTCCGGACCGAGCCGCCTTGGGTCCCCCCGGAGGAGCGCCAGTACTGCGAGTTGATGCTGTGCGGCACCGTGTTCCGGGTCACGTCCTCACCCTCGGTGAACGCGTCGAGGCCGGTCAGCCTCTTGGCGGCCTGCGACACGACGTTTCCCGCTCGCTGCGTGCCTTGCGGCAGGATGGTGATGGGCCCCCGCTCCGCCGAGTCCATCCGCCCCGTGGAGAAGATCCGCGGCAGACGACCTCCGGTCAGCGTGTCTGTCACCCTGCTGCTCTGGATCCGGCCCACGACCGAATCCAGCGCCGTGAACCACGGCCTCTGGCGCATGCCGAAGAAGGCGATCTCGCCTACTTGCGCCGCCACCTGCTTCTCGACTTCGGGATGGCCCTGCTGGGGAGACACGGTGAGATCGGTCGGCGCGCGCGAGAGCTGGAAGGTCGCCGGCTTGGGCCAGGCCTTCCAGGTGTCGAAGACGAGCTGCAGCGGACGCTGTTCCGGAAGGGGCGAGGTGAAGGTCAGGTCCGCGATCGAGCCTGGAGCGCCAAGGTCGTTTCCGGCCCGCCGGCCGGGCAAGTCCCCGCCGGCGAGCACCTTCGACCCATCGCGGCCGGCGTGCACGAGTCGCGCTCGGGCCGAAGCGACGCCGGAAGTATTGAGCCGCTCTTGCCGCATCGCCGCCTGCACCCCGCCCGCCATCCAGCCGGCGACGGTGGCGACGAAGGACCCGAGGATGCCGGGTCCCCGCCCGAACGCCGGCCGGTTGCCCGCGAGCGTCACTTCTCCGGCGGCTGTGTCCACCTCCGCCTTCCAGCGCAAGCTCGACGACCGCGGGTACAGGAGCAGCCCGGTCGAGGCGCGCTGGATGCCGGCCGGCGAGCGCAGGTCCTGGAACCGCCGCTCCACTTCGCGCTCGATCTGCGGCGCGGGCTTCCACACGGTCGTCTCCCACAGGGCGAATCGCGCGGCCTCGGACGCCTTGATCTTCAGGACCAGCACGTCCGTGAGCGCGATCGACCAGTAGAGGACGAGCAAGAGGCAAGGGAACAGGATGGCCGCTTCGACCAGGGCCGAGCCGTCCTGTCCGTCCAGGCGCCGCATGGTCAGTGGAGCAGGAGGGTTCGGACGAGAGGGTTGTCGACCAGCCCCGGAACCAGGTTGGCCGCGTTCGACTCGGCGATGGGCATCAGGCGAGCGCCCCAGAGCGGGTTGAAGAAGTTCGGCACCTCGCGCCAGTCGCCCGGCCGGTGGTAGTACGCCTGCGCCGCGGCGAACGCGGTCAGCCCCTCGGGCAAGAGGGGCAGGCCGGCCGCGTGCGTCTCGCCTCCGGCCGCGTAGGAGAAGTCCGTCGAGCCGGTACCCGCGCCCCCCATGTCCATCCCGAAACGCCGGCCGAAGTACTTGCGGGCTCCGGGCTCGCGGTCGTAGTCGCGCGCCCTCCGGACGAGGCCGACCAGCACGTCGGGCTGGGCAAAGTTGCCCAGCTGCCCGAGCGCGCCGCCCGGCCGCGAACGTGCCTGGGGAGCGAAGGAGACGTACGGCGAGAGCCAGAACAACCGCGTGTCGGGATTGGGTCGCGTCCGCGCCGCCGCGCGGGACATCCCGGAGAGCACTCCTCGCAGGATGTAGCCGAGGATGCGCCCGAGCAGCCCGCCCTTGCTCTGGCCGATCTGGAAGTCGGACCATTTCCCGGGGCGCAGGCTGGCGAACACCTGGTCCATGGTGGCCAGCTGGAAGATGCTGTAGCGCTTGTCGATCGGCCCGCACCGGATGCCGAGCTGCAGGCGCTGGCCCGAGTAGATCTGCGCTTGCGAGGTGGCCAGCGCCTGCGATGCGCTGCTCGGAGGAGGCGGTCCTCCCAGCTCGGTCCTCGAGACGATCTGGAACCCGATGTGCCCGCGGACGATGGGGCATCCGACCTGCCAGGCGGCGTGGCGCGCGAGAGGGGATCTGGACGGATCGTTCCACCGGTCCCCGTACGCCACCCAGGGGTCGCGCGCGGAGTTGGCGATCTCGATCATGTGGGCGCGCGCCATCTGCACCGCGTCGTCCTTGTCGTTGACCAGGATCTTCCCGGAGTCGGCGACGTCCTCGGCCAGCAGCGCCTTGCCCCGTGTCCGCGCGAACACCGTCTGGTTCGCGGCGTGCACCAGGGCGGGCCAGATCTCCTCGACCGGCGCCGCCCCCGAGTCTCCCGAGTGCGCTTCAGGAGGCAGGCGCGACAGCCTGCCTCCTCCCGGGCTCCCCACCGCGAGCCAGGCGCCTTCCTGCAGCGTGTAGAGCACCACGTTCGCCGCCGAAACGAGCGGCGTCATCACGGCCACCGCCGAATCCAGCAGGACGAGGAGCCCGCGGAAGACTTCCTGGAGCGCCGCGAAGACGGGACCCGCATACGGAACGTTCCGCAGCACGGAAAGCACCGGGTCGATCGCCGCCCAGAGGAAGTGCACCCACGTCAGGTACGCCGACGCCGCCATGATCGACGCGTAGTGCGCGACCATGGCGCGGTTCGTGTACGCGGTGAAGTTCAGCACCCGCGCCTCGACCGCCGCCTGGCTATAGGCGGCCGCGTCCGCCGCCGTCTGCAGCTGCACCTTGGCGTAGACCGCGCGGCCCAGGTTCACCGTCGACAGGACGCACAGCATCAGCACCAGCCCGAAGATCGCCCCGAGCACCAGCACCTGGCCGTCCTCGTCGCGCCGGATCCGGTGCAGGAGCAGGATCACGGCGCCGCCCACCGCAGGAAGGCGTTGGACTGCATGCGCAGGGTGTGGAAGGCCTGTACGGGCACGAAGTAGCGGCCCCGGGTGCCCGCGAGTGCCAGCGGCGCTAAGTCGAGGCCGCCGGGAGTGCCGTCGTCGAGAGCCTGCTTGCCCCGGCGCGCGCGGCTCGCGAGCCACACCGAATGGATCAGCTTGTTCGCCAGAGGCACGCGCAGCTCGACCAGGAAGCGCACCTGGATGGAGAGGAGGCTCGCGTCGACCGCCTGCGGCCGCACGTCGTCGAAGTCGATCTCCTGGCCGCCGAGGTGCTGCCCGAAGCGGCGGAAGTCGCCGCGCCGGGGGTTCAGCACGAACACCTGCACGAGCGGGAGCCCGAGGGCGCGCAGCAGGGCCTCCCGGGCGCGAAAGCCGGCCCAGGTGCGCGCGAGCGCGCCGAGCCCGTCGGTCGGCCCCTGGCCCGAGAGGAGCGACAGCGCCGCCGCGTCATGCATCGGCCCAGCGGTACCGTCGCTCCCGTCGTTTCCGTTCTGCACGACGCCGGCGCGCGCCGCATTGAACGCCGCGTACTCGACCAGCAGCCGCGCCTGCTGCAGCTGCGCGATCTGGATGGTGCACAGGATCAGCACCACCGTCAGCGGCAGCGCGAACGCCGCCTCGACAACCGCCTGTCCGCCCTCCCCGCCCATCGCAAAGCCATTCCGCCATGCCGCGGGGGCGCTGCCCATCCGTCATCCGGAGGGTGGACCGCAGCGCCGCGGATCCCTTGACCCGCGCGCCGTGCCCATGCACCCTCCCGCGCTGCTGGGGCGTCGTCTAACGGCAGGACATGGGACTTTGAATCCCATTATGATGGTTCGAATCCATCCGCCCCAACCAACACACTTCGAGGTGAACATGGTTAGGTTGAGTGGGGCACTCCTCGTCGCGGTCGCGGTGCTCGTTCCTGCGCGGTCCGCCCGCGCCGAGAAGATCACCATCATGGTGGGCGGGATCGAGAAGCAGATCTACCTGCCGGCGAAGCTGGCGGAGCAGCTCGGGTACTTCAAGGAGCAAGG
>DASQBG010000096.1:0-10868 GCA_035635335.1 Myxococcales bacterium
CGGCGCGCCGGCCCCAGGCATCGAGCTCCGCCAGAACGTACTCGCGCGCGCGCCGGGGCATCAGTCCCAGCGAGTGCCCCGCGAAATACAGCTCGACGCCCTCCGGGAAGACGAACTCGTCGCGGAAGCGGGCCAGCGGATCGGCGGCGTCCTGCGCGCGCGCCCAGGCGGCGTCGTCGCGGAGCTCCGTCATGCCAGGTCCAGCTCCCGTGGCTCGCGGCCCAGCCAGTCCAGGGCGTTGCGCGACAGCAGCGCTTCGCGCGCACCCTCGTCCAGCTCGAGGGAACGGATGAGCTTTCCAGGCTGCTCCTCGCCGAGCGGGAAGGGATAGTCGGTGCCGAGCGCCACCCGGCGCGGACCGAACGTGTCCAGCACGAGGCGCAACACCCGCGGATCGTGGACCAGCGAGTCCACCCAGAAGCGTCCCAGGTAGCGCGCCGGTGGATGCGGATTGTCCACCGCCACCAGGTCCGGGCGGCACTCGAAGCCGTGCTGGATGCGCCCGAGCGTGGCCGCGAAGGCGCCGCCGCCGTGCGCGAAACACACGCGCAGCGCGGGCAGCCGCTCGAAGACGCCGCCGAAGATCATCGAGCAGATCGCCTGCGACACCTCGGCCGGCATCCCGACCAGCCAAGGCAGCCAATACTTCTGCATCCTTTCCTGCCCCATCATGTCCCAGGGGTGCACGAACATCGCGGCCCCCAGTTCCTCCGCCTCCGCGAAGACGGGGAACAGCTCCGGCCGGTCCAGGTTCCAATTCCCCGCGTGCGAGCCGATCTGCACGCCGGCCAGGCCCAGCTCGCGGACGCACCGGATCAGCTCGCGCGCGGCGAGGTCAGGCGCTTGCAGCGGCAGCGTCCCCAGACCGACGAACCTTTGCGGGTGCGCGGCGCAGACGGAGGCGAGGTGGTCATTGAGGAACCGCGCCACGTCCAGGGCGTGGCGCGGCTCGCGGACCCAGTACGAGAACATGATCGGTACCGTCGAAAGCACCTGTACGCCCACCCCGGCCTGGTCGCATTCGCGCAGCCGGACCTCCGGGTCCCAGACGTTGCTCTCCACCTCGCGGAACTGCGTCCCGTCGTCGCGCACCATGCGCGCCTTGCACCCGCCCAGGTGCTCGAGGCGCACGAACCCGCCGTAGCCGAATCGCTCGCTCCAGCGGGGCAGCTCCGGCGGCAGGAGGTGGGTGTGGACGTCAACGCTTCTCATGCTGGTGCCCGCACTTCTTGCAGGTGGTGTGCTTCGGGTCGCCCCAGTAGCGCGCGAAGACGGGCGGGAGCTGCTGGACGATGTCGGTCAGGTGGAACGACTCGCGGTACAGCTCGTGCCCGCAGCGGTCGCAGACCCAAAGGAAGGTGTCCAGCTCGTCGGGCAGGCGGCGCCGCTCGAGGACCAGGCCCACCGTGTTGGGCGGCCGCTGCGGCGAGTGCGGGATCCGCGGGGGCAACAGGAAGATCTCCCCCTCGCGGATGGGGATGTCCCGCGGCTTGCCGTGCTCGAGCACGCGCAGCGTGATGTCTCCTTCGATCTGGTAGAAGAACTCCTCGCCTTCGTCGACGTGGTAGTCGCTGCGCGAGTTCGGCCCGCCCACCACCGTGACCATGAAATCGCGGTCGCCTTCCCAGATCTGCGCGTTGCCGACCGGCGGCTTGAGCAGGTGGCGGTGCTCGTCGATCCAGCGCTTGAAGTTGAGCGGCTTGAGGTCCGGCATGGCTCACTCCACGGTGGCGATGCACTTCAGCTCGATGGCGATGGGCGTGGGCAGCGCGGTGACCTCCACCGTCGTGCGGCAGGGCTGCGCGTCCTTGAAGTGCTCGGCCCACATCCGGTTGTAGGCGGCGAAGTCCCGCTTCAGGTCGGTCAGGAACACGGTCACGTCGACCAGCCTCTCCCAGCTCGAGCCGGCCTCCTCCAGCACCGCGCGCACGTTGGCGAACACCGAGCGGCACTGCGCCTCGATGTCGTGGCTCTCCACGCTGCCGTCGGCGCGCAGCTTCACCCCGGGGATCTCGCGCGAGCCGCGCACGCGCGGCCCGATTCCGGAGAGGAAGAGCAGATTTCCCACCCGGCGCGCGTGGGGATAGGCCCCGACGGGCTCCGGCGCGCGCTGAGATTCGATCCGTCCGCTCATAGCTTCACGCACACGTTCTTGGGCTCGGTGAAGAAGCGCAGCGCATCGAACCCTCCCTCGCGGCCCACGCCGGACTCCTTCACGCCGCCGAAGGGCGTGCGCAAGTCGCGCAGCATCCAGCAGTTCACCCACACGATGCCCGAGTCGAGCCGCGCGGCCACCCGGTGCGCCCGCGAGAGGTCCCGGGTCCAGACGGAGGCGGCCAGGCCGTACCGGGTGGCGTTCGCGAGTTGCACCGCCTGGTCGGTGTCGTCGAACGGCTGGAGGGTCGCGACGGGTCCGAAGATCTCCTCCTGGTTGGTCCGGCAGGACGGGCCCAGGCCGTCGATGACGGTAGGCTCCACGAACCACCCCGCGCGGCAGCGTCCCTCGACGCGCGCCCGCCGGCCTCCGCAGAGGACGCGCCCGCCCTCCTGCAAGGCCACGTCGATACATCCCATCACCTTGTCGAAGTGCTGCCGCGAGACCAGGGATCCCTGCTCCGTCGCCGGATCGAGCGGGTCTCCGATGCGCAAGCCACGCGCGGCCGCGACCAGGCGCTCCTGGACCTCCGCGTACACCGGGCGCTCCACCAGGATGCGCGACCCGCACAGGCAGATCTGTCCCTGATTCTGGAAGGCGGCGCGCGCGGTCTGCGCGACTGCTTCGTCCAGGTCCGCATCCGCGAAGATCACGTTCGGGTTCTTCCCGCCCAGCTCCAGCGACGCCTTGACGAACCTCCCGGCGGTCTGCGCGGCGATCTCGCGGCCGACCCGTGTCGAGCCCGTGAAGCTGACCGCGCGCACTTCCGGATGCGAGACGAGCGCGGCGCCTGCGCGCGGGCCCAGGCCCTGCACGATGTTCAGCACGCCCGGCGGCAACCCCGCCTCGCCGCACAGCTCGCCGAGCATGTGCGCCGTCATCGGCGTCACCTCGCTCGGCTTCGCCACCACGCAGTTCCCCGCCGCGAGCGCGGGCGCCACCTTCCAGGTGAGCAGGTACAGCGGCAGGTTCCAAGGCGAGATGCAGGCGACCACGCCCAGCGGCTGCCGCAGCGTGTAGTTGAGCGCCACCTCGTCGGTGGCATGCGCCTCGCTGTGCCATTGGGTGATCGCGTCGGCGAAGAAGTCGAAGTTCTGCGCGGCGCGCGGGACGTCCACCGCCGATGCGAGCGCGATGGGTTTCCCGCCGTCCACCGCCTCTGCGCGCGCGAGCTGCTCCCGGTCCCGCTCGATCAGCCGCGCCACCGCGCGCAACAGGCGAGAGCGCTGCGCGACCGGTGTGGCCGACCAGGCGGGAAATGCGCGCCGGGCGGCCGCCACGGCCCTCTCCACGTCGGCCGCGTCGCTCGAGGCCACCCGCCCGTACGGCGCTCCCGCGGCCGGGTCGACGTTGTCCAGCCACTCCGCCGCCGCGACGTGTTTCCCCTCGATGTAGTTGAGCGCGTCCACCGCCGTCCTACCTACACTCAGGCCCCGCCCGGCGTCGAGGCTCAGGCGTGCTAGCGTGGTCCCATGCTCGACGAAGCGACCACGCCGCGGTGCGCCTGAGGATGCGCTTCATCCTCGAATGGCTCGATCTCGCGCTCCGCTGGACGCACGTCTTCGCGGGCATCCTCTGGGTCGGCACCACCTACTACTTCACCTGGGTCGGCCGCCGCCTGGGCGAGGAGGTCGCGGGGGTGTCGATCGTGCACGGCGGCGCGTTCTACACGGTGCGCAAGCAGACCGCCCCGCCCGAGCGGCTGCACTGGTTCCGCTGGGAGGCGCTGACCACCTGGGTGAGCGGCCTCGCGCTCCTCTGGCTCGTCTACTACCTGCCCTGGCGCGGCGTCGGCGTGGGCGGACTCAGCGCGCCGGCCGCGTTCGCCGTGGCGGTCGCGGTCCTGGTGCTCGCCTGGATCATCTACGACCTGCTCTGGATCTCGCCGCTGGCGCGATTCGAGATGCCGCTGGTGGCGCTCTGCTACCTGTTGCTGGTCGCCACCTCCTACGCGCTCATGCAGGTCTTCAACGGTCGCGCCGCGTACATCCACGTGGGCGCGCTCTTGGGAACCTTGATGACCGCCAACGTCTGGCTGCGCATCGTGCCCGCCTACCGCCGCATCGTGGCCAGCGTACGCGCCGGCCAGCCGCTGGACGAAGCCCTGATCGCCCGCGCGCAACTCCGCAGCAAGCACAACGCCTTCCTCGCCATGCCGACCGTGCTCACCATGATCAGCAACCACTACCCGGCCTCGACCTATGGCTCCCAGCACGCCTGGCTGGTGCTCGCCGTGCTCATCCTGGTCGGCTGGGCCGCCGCGAAGGTCATCCGCGATCACTGAACCCACCGCTCGCTTGATTGACCGCTCTGCCGTACACATCACCGAGTTCGATCCGGCGCCTTCGGCGCCTCTACGAGGGGGAGCTCGCTCCCCCCTCGACCTCCCAAAAGATCGCGGTCATTTCAACCGCGCGCGTCCGCTTCAGGCGCGGCGGCGATAGATCGCGGTCATTTCAACCGCGCGTCCGCTTCAGGCGCGGTGGCGGCGGTTCTGGAGGATCTTGAGAAAGCTGCGGCTGCGCAGCTCGTCGAGCGTCACGCCGGTGGCGAGCGCTTCCTGCTCGGTGAGCGCGCCGCAGCTCACGCCGCGGAGGAAGAAATTGAGCAGGCCCTGTCCGGTGGCCGCATCGTCGAAGACGTCGCCGGCGAGCGTTGCCTGGGCGGCCTTGGCGATGAAGTTCTTCAGCCGCTCCGAGGCGGCGGGCAGTCCCTCGAGGAAGAATCCGTAGACGGCGCCGTACCGGCTGGGCAGCTGCGCGGGGTGCAGATCCCATCCCTGGTAGTAGCCGTTCACCAGCGAATGCCGGACGTCGGCGGCGTGCAAGCGCCACGCGGCGTGCACCGCCCGCTGGTTCTCGCGGGCCTGCTCCGCGGTGAGCTGCGCGCCCTTGGGCGCCTTGTGCGGCGCAACCGGCATGAGCGTGGTCGCTCCGTCGGAGAGCCAGATGCCCGTGCCGGCGTACGCCACCTTCATCATGTGCTTGGCGAAGTCGCACGCCGGGTGGCGCATCGATTGGTGCATCGCGGTGATGTCACAGGACGCCGTGTAGTCGTAGGTGCCGAAGTGCGCTGCGACGCAGCGGCCGCGCGCCGCCGCCAGGAGCTTGGGCAGCATCGACTCGCCGCGCTCGTCGAGGATCGACTGGGTGGTCTCGATCATCGGCTCCATCTTGAGCGCCCCGCGCGAGAGCCCCAGCCTGGGCTCCAGCTCCTCGAACGCGTCGATGAGCACCGTCACCTGCTCGGGGCTGACGACCTTCGGCAAGGTCACCACGAATCCGGCTGGCAGCTTCGCGGCCCCCTTCACCAGCGCGGTGAGGAACAGGTCCAAGGTCCGCAGGGCGCGGCCGCCCAGCTCGGCGGAAAACGTCTTGACCCGGATCCCGATGAAGGGCGGCAGGGTGCCTGCGGCGAGCCCCTTGGCGCATTCCTCGCCCGCCGTCACCGCGTGGCCGTCCTCCTCCTCGTCGGGCCGGATGCCGTACCCGTCCTCGAAGTCGATGCGGAAGTCCTCGACCGCCTCCCGCTCGAGCTTCTTGCGCACGCGACCATGCACGGTCTCCGCCAGGGCCGCGGAGAGCCCGATCGCCTCGGCGAAGATGCGCGGCTCGGGCGCATACTGGTCGAGCGCCTTGACCGCGAGGTCCCCCAGCTTGCGGGTGGTGTCCGACTTGAACAGGTGCGCGCCGCCGTAGACCGTGTGCACCGGCTGCCTGGTGCCCTGCTCGCCCGGATAATGCTTCGCGAAGGCTTCCTGGACCTGCTCGAGGCGCCTGACGTAATCGCGCAGCTTCGGCTCGGAAAGCGAGGTCATGCGGCGGCGCTCCTTGAGCTTGCTTCACCCCTGATAGCGCAAGAAGCTGCGCGGCGCTCCCGCACTGTGCGGCTGGTGTCGGGTCCTCACTTCGATTCGCCCGAGGGCTTGCCCGGCTCCGGAGCGAGGACCACACGCACGTCGACCGTCTGGCAACCGCCCGGCACGGGCCCGGTGCACACGTCCCGCAGAGCGGCCTTGTAAGGCTGGTACCCCGCGACGGAGATGTTCATGGCGCAAGCGAGCGAGACCGCGCCGATGTGCTGGGCGCGCAGATCGCCGCCCTTGTCCGACGTACCGAGGTCCTGCGGGAGCAACTGGCCGGGGCAGTCGAGCGTCCCGCTCGCACCCTCGAGGGGCTTTTGGGCGCCCTCCTGGCCGGACGAGACGCGGGCGGCGACGAGGGCGGCGCGCTCGTGCCCGCACGCAGCAGTGAGCGCGAGGAGGACGGCGGCCGGACGCATCGCGGCGATCACTTGGCTGGTCCGATGAGCCGTTCGCCCGCGCGACGTCGCAGATCGAGCGCGAGCAGGGTACCGACGACTCCGCGGCGGAAGAAGAGCACGGTCAGGGCGAACACGGCCCCGGTGACCACTCCGCTCGCCGACGTGCTGAAGGCGAGCGCGTCCTGCAGGAGCAGCACCAGGGTCGCCCCCACCAGGGGTCCCAGCAAGGTGCCGGTTCCCCCGAGGAGCGTCATCATCACCACGATGCCGGAGGTGGACCAGTTGACCGCGTCCAAGGACACCACGCCATGGCCGACGGTGTGCAGCCCGCCCGCGAGACCAGAGAGCCCCGCCGAGAGCAGGAATGCGACCAGCATCTGCACGCGCGGGTTGTACCCGACGCTCTGCGCGCGCACGCGGTTGTCGCGGATGGCGCGCAGCGCCTGGCCGAAGGGCGACTCGATGGCGCGCGCCGCGACCAGGTACCCGAGCGCCGCCAGCGCGAGCGTGAAGTAATAGAGGTGCAGCGGGTTGTCGAAATGGATCGGCCCCAGCGCCGGCCGCGGGATCCCGGGCAGCCCGTTGTCCCCGCCCGTGAACTGGTCCGCCTGGCGCGCGATGAAGTCGACCATCTGCGCGAAGGCGAGCGTGATCATCGAGAAGTAGATGCCCGCGCTGCGGATGGAGAGGTACCCGGTCGGCAGCGCCAGCACGAGCGCCGCGACGGTCCCGGCCAGGATGGCGATCGGGACCGGCAGCCCGGTGCGCAGGAGCACGTTCGCGGTCACGTACCCGCTCGTGCCCCAGAACATCGCGTGGCCGAAGGAGAGGAGACCCGCGTATCCGAACACCAGATCGAAGGCGAGCGCGAATAGCCCCCAGGAGAGGATGTCCACCGCCAGGACGGGATAGATCATCCTGGGCAGGAGGAGGAGGACGAGCAGCACGCCGATGCGGACGATCCACCGCCTGGCGTTCATCGAGCCTCCTGCAGGCCGAACAGCCCGCTCGGCCGCAAGAGGAGCACCAGCGCCATCAGGATGAAGATCAGCGTGTTGGCGATGGGCGGATACAGCGCCGAGCCGATCGCCACCAGCACGCCCACCGCGTAGCCGGTGACCACCGACCCGAGGATGGAGCCGAGCCCGCCGATGACGACGACGGCGAAGGTGGTGATGATCAGCTCGGAGCCCATCAGCGGATCGACGCTGTAGATGGGCGCCGCCAGGACGCCCGCCAGCCCCGCCAGCGCCGAGCCGAAGCCGAACACCGCGGTGACCCACAGCGACACGTCGATGCCGAAGGCGCGCGTGATGGTGGGGTTCTCGGTACAGGCGCGGATGACGGCGCCCACGCGGGTGCGCTCGATGACGAACCAGGTCACCGAGCAGACCACCACCGAGACGACGATGGCGAAGAGCCGGAAGGTGGGGAAGAAGATGAACCCCAGGTTGGTCGCGCCGGAAAGCTGTTGCGGCGGCGCGTAAGGCTGCCCCGAGATCCCGTAGATGAGGCGCACCCCGTCCTGGATGACCAAGGTCAGCCCGAAGGTGAGCAGCAGGTTGTAGGAGGCCGGCAGGTCGTAGAGCCGCCGGATCATGGTGCGCTCGAGGAGCATCCCGAACAGGCCCACCGAAAGCGGCGCGATGGCCAGCGAGGCCCAGAAGCCCAGCCCGAACTTCTCCCCGAGCGCGTAGGCGGTGAAGGCGCCCAGCATGTACAGCGCACCGTGAGCGAAGTTCACGATGCGCAGCATGCCGAAGATGACCGCAAGCCCCAGCGACAGCAGCGCGTAGAAGGCGCCGTTCACCAGCCCGTTGAAGATCTGGATGAAGAGCAGGGTCACTGCGCCATCTTGCACTTCGACTCGGAGAGCGGCGTGAAGGCCTGGTCGGCGGGCGTCTTGTTGACCTCCTTGTAGTAGTCGCCTTCGGCCTTCGCCTCGCTCTTCGGCTTCACCTGCACCTGGTAGACGTCGAGGATGGTGCGGTGGTCTTCCTTCCGGATCTGCGCGTTGCGGGCGAAGAAGTCGTTGAACTTGTGCCCTTCGAGCTGCGCGACGACCTTCTCGCCCTCGTCGGTCTTGGCGCGCTTCACCGCCTGGAGGTATTGCGTCACGGCCGAGTACACCGCGGCCTGGTCGAAGGTGGGCTTCTTGCCGGCCGCCTTCTCGAACTTCGCTGACCAATCGGTCGCCGCCTTGTCGAGGTTCCAGAACCACGGCACGGTCGCGATGGCGCCCTGGTAGGCGTCCTGCCCGAGCGCCGCGATGTCGCTCTCGAACAGCAGCCCGATCGCGAGCCCGATGTTCTGCTTCTTCAGGCCGAACTCGTTGTACTGCTTCACGACGTTCACCAGGTCGGCGCCGGCTTGCATGGTGCCGAAGACCTGCGGCTTGAGGCTCTGCGCCTTGAGCAGGTAGGTGGAGAAGTCGGTGTTCGGGAAGGGCGTCGCGTCACTCGGCGCCACCAGCTTGCCGCCGTTCTTCTCCACGGCGGCGCGGAACTGGCGCTCGAGGTTCTGCCCGAACGCGTAGTTCGGATAGATCATGTACCAGGTCTTGCCGCCCTGCTTGGCGATGGTCGTTCCGGTGCCGTTCGCCAGCATGTAATTGTCGTACGCATAGTGGAAGGTGAACTTGTTGCACTTTTCGTTCGTCAATTCGCTCGTCCCGGCGCCGGTATCGATGAACACCTTCTTCCTCTGCGCCGCGATGGCCGAGGTGGCGAGCGCGCAGGCCGAGTTCACCGTGTCGAAGATGGCGTCGACATCGAGCCGGTCATACATTTCCGATGCCTTGTTGCTGGCGATGTCCGCCTTGTTCTGGTGATCGACCGCGATCACCGTCACTTTGCCGGCGAAGTCCTTGTTGGCCTTCATGAAGTCGTCGGCCGCCATCTCGGCGGCCTTCTGCGAGCCCGGGCCGGAGATGGCCGAGTACACGCCGTTCATGTCGGTCAGGAGGCCCACCTTGATCCCGCCAGCGCTGTACTGCGCGCTGGCGGCTCCGGCAGCGAGCAGTACACACAGGCCAGCTGCGCTTCGCATCGTCGTCATTTGCGATTCCTCCAGTCAGTCGCCGCCGATAGAGCGGCGCTGCGTTTTTGATCAAACGGACAGGTGATCGAGCAGCTCCCGGTTTCGGGCGCGAACCTCGGGGGTGGTCAGCGTCTCCTTCACCTCGCCGTCCACCAACAGCGTGTGCCGGTCCGCGAGGGAGAGGGCGAAATGCAGGTTCTGCTCGACCAGCAGCATCGCCATGCCCTCCGCCTTGAGCCCGCGCAGGATCCTCTGGATCTGCTGGACCACCACCGGCGCCAGTCCCTCGGAAGGCTCGTCGAGCAGGAGCAGCGTGGGCCCGGCGCGCAGCACGCGCGCGATGGCCAGCATCTGCTGCTCGCCGCCCGACAGCTTGGCGCCGCTGTGCTCGGCGCGTGCTTCCAGCGCGGGGAAGGCCTCCGTGCACTTCCGCGAGGACCAGCCCTTGGCGTTCCAGACCGGGGGCAGCTCCAGGTTCTCCTTGACCGTGAGCGTGGCGAAGATGGCCCGCTCCTCCGGCACGTAGGCCAGGCCCTTCCGCGCGATCTGGTGGCTGTCCAGCCGCGTGATGTCCTGCCCGCGCAGCTTGATGCTTCCGGTCTTCTTGCGCAAAACGCCCATGATGGAGCGCAGGGTGGTCGTCTTGCCGGCTCCGTTGCGCCCGATCAGCGCCAGGCACTCGCCCTCGTTCACTTTCAGGGAGACGCCGTGCAGCGCCTGTGCCTGGCCATACCAGGCGTTGAGGTCCGAGACCTCCAGGAGCGGAGCGCTCAAGCGCGCACCTCTTCACCGAGGTACGCCTCGATGACCTTCGGGTCGCTCCTGATCTGCTCGTAGTTTCCCGCGGCCAGCACCTGCCCGCGCGCCAGCACCGTGATCCGGTCAGCGAGCTTCGCCACCACGCCCATGTTGTGCTCCACGAACACGACCGTGCGGCTCCTGGCCACCTCGCGCGCCAGCTCGACGGTGCGCTCCACGTCCTCGCGCCCCATGCCGCTGGTGGGCTCGTCGAGCAGCAGCACGCGCGGGTCCTGGGTGAGCGAGATCCCGATCTCGAGGTTTCGCTTCTGGCCGTGGGAGAGGTCGGCGGCGCGCACCTGCTCCTTGCCGTTCAGCCGGACTTGCCCGGCGATCTTGCGCGCCCGGGGCTCGAACTCGCGCAGCGCCTCGCGCGGCTCCCAGAACCGGACCGGATGGCCGGTGCGCGCCTGCAGGGCGACTACCAGGTTCTCCAGGACGGTCAGCGTCTCGAACACGCTGCTGATCTGGAAAGAGCGCGACAGCCCGCGGTCCACGATCCTGTGCGGCGGGAGCCCGGCGATGGTCTCGCCGAACAGCTCGACGGTGCCCTCGCTCGGTTGCAGGAACCCCGACAGGCAGTTGAACAGCGTGGTCTTCCCTGCCCCGTTGG
>DASQBG010000097.1:0-12354 GCA_035635335.1 Myxococcales bacterium
CCTCGTCGATCAGCACCACCGCCCGCTTGCCCTGCTCGTAGATGCGCACCAGCCTCTGGTAGAGCTGGCCCAGCAGCGTGAGCTTGTCCTCGCTGGGGGCGTCGACTCCCAGCTGGAGCGCGATGCGCTTGAGCAGCCAGGAGGCGGTCACGCCGCTGTGGATGATCACCAGCAGCGCCGCCTCGTACTCGGTCTCGGGGAGCGAATCGAGCAGCCGGCGCGCCAGGGTGGTCTTCCCCGCGCCGATGTCGCCCACGAGGATGGCGAGGCCCTTCATCTGCGAGCAGACGTGCGTCAGCCGCACCAGCGCTTGCGCATGCTGGGGGGAGTTGAAGTAGAAGCGCGACACCGGGGCGTTGGAGAACGGCTCCTGGGCCAGCTCGTAGTAGTCGAGGTAGTTCACTTGGACGGCCCCACCCTAGACGAACCCGATCTTCCGGTTGCGCGACGCCGCGTCAGTCGGCTTCTTCTCCGCGGCGGCGGTCGCCGGCGCGGCGCGCCCGGCGGGCGTCGCCGCCGGCTTGACCGGCGCGCGCCGGCCGCCGCCGTTGCTCAGCCGCTGCATGCGCGCCGCCACGTCGCGGAATCCGCGCTCCTCCGCCGCGACCACCCGGTACTGCTCGAGCGCGTCGCCGTTCCGGCCCAGCGTCTCGAGCACCGTGCCGAGCTCGAAGGCGAGGGCGCGGCGCGCCTCCGGGTTCAGCTCGTCCAGCTCGAGGCCGTCCTGCAGGTACTTCACCGCCGCTTCCGCGTTCCCCCGCTCCGCCTCGCAGGTGCCGAGCATCGTCAGGCAGTCCGCCCGCCGGGCCCCACCGCCGTGGTGGAGGACGATCTCGAACTCGGAGATGGCCTCCTCGAGGAGCCCCATCTCCTTGAAGGCGATGCCCAGATCGTAGTGCGTCTGCGCGTCCTCGCGGCGCACGGTCTGGGCGATCTTGCTGCGGAACTCGCCCAGCACCTCGTGGGCCGGCACCTGGAAGCTGTCCAACACGTCGCCGTCGAGCGGCGCGTCCTCGACCAGCTGCGCGGCGTTGATCTCGGCGGCCAGCTCGGCCGCGAGCTCGGCGGCGAGGTCGTCTTGCTCGGGCGCCGCGGCCGGGGGCGGTTGCGAGAGCTCCGGGCGCGAGACTGGCGACGCCCGTCCAGCGCCCCCGATACGCCGGAGCCGAGCGCGCGCGCCTTCGTGATGGGGCTCGCCCATGAGGATCGCCTCGAGGATGGCGCGCGCCTCGTCGGCCAGGCCCGATTCGATGTAGAAGTCCGCCTCCGCCAGGTCGGACGCGAAAGCGTCGTCCCCTCCGCCCGCGGACGCGCCGGCGAGCGGCTCCACCTCGAGCAGCGGCTCGTCCTCGTCCGGCGCCGGCAGGCTCTCGGCCTCGAGCTCGGCCTCGACCAGCGGCTCGTCGAGCGGCTCCGCCGCCTCCAGCTCGATCTCGGCCTCGGCGGGCTCCAGCTCGATCTCCAGCTCCGGCGCGGCCGGGGCCCGGGCCGGGGCCCCGCCCAGAGCGGCGTTGCGCGGGTCCAGCTCGCGCAGCTCGGAGCGCGCCTGCTGCGCGCGCGGATCCCGGCGCTGGGTGTACAGCCGCACCAGCGTGGCGAGCGCGGCCACGGCCTCGTCGGTGCGGCCGGTGGCCAGCGCGAGAGCCTTCGCCTTCTCGTGGGCTTCGAGGTTGTTCGGGTCCGCCGCGAGGATCCTGCGCAGGTGCTCCTGCGCTTTGTCGTGGAGCCCGTACTTGACGTAGACCTCGGTCTCCTTGAGCAGCTTGGGAATGCTCGCCGTCGACGCCGGCTCGGCCGGCCGGGCCGGCGGCGCGGGGGTCGCGAGGGACGGGGGCGGCGGCGCCACGGCGCGCGTCTTGGGAGCGGGGGGCGGCGCGATGGCCGCTGGCCGCTGAGGCGGGGCGGCCGGCGGGGCCGGGCGGGACGGAGCAGCCGCCGCCGCCGGGCGGGGTGACCCGCCGCCCGATCGGAGCGCGGCCTTCACCTCGGGGTCGTCGGGAGCCAGCTCCGCCGCCTGCGCGTACGTGTTGCGCGCTTCGTCGGCGCGCCCGGAGTCGGCGTGCACCCTGGCCAGCTCCTTGAGGACCGAGACGGTCTTCGAGGTCTGGCCGAGGTCCTGGAACGCCTTGGCCAGCATCTGCAAGGTGTTCAGATCGCGCGGGTTGGCCTTGAAGCAGATCTGCAGCTTGGAGAGCGCGCGCTTCGAATCGCCCCGCGAGAGGAAGTGCTCGGCCAGCTCCCGCGCCAGGCTCGTGTCCGCCTGGTCCAGGTGGCTGATGCGCTCGGCCACGCGCAGGTAGTCGTCGGTGCGCCCGTTGCGCTGCAGGTACTGCGCGGCGCGCCGCAGCTCGGTGACCGCCTCGACCGGGTTCTCCTGGCGGGCGTACTGCTCGCCGAGCCGGATGCGAGAGGCGACGTTGTCGGGGTCCAGGTCGACGAGCTTCTTCAGCGCGTCGAGGCTGGCCTTGTGGTCGCCGGTCTTCTCGTGCTGCGCCGCGACCGTCTGCCACTCCTTGGTCGCGTCGCCGATGAGGCCGAGCTGCTGGTACAGCTCGGCGAGCCGGACGTTCACCTCGACGCGCTCGACTACCTTCAGCACCTGCTTGTAGAGCGCGACGGCCTTCAGGTAGAAGCCCTGCGCCCCATAGGTGCGAGCCACCTTCTCGAAGCAGTCCGCAGCCTCGGCGTGCTTCTTCATCTTCTGATAGAGCTCGGCGAGCTTCTGGAGGACGCGGACGTCGTCGGGGTCCACTTCCAGGACGCGCTGGTATTCCTTGACGGCCTTCTCGAACTGACCTTTGACGATCAGCTTGGAAGCCGACTCGATGACCTTGTTCTTGTCCACGGTCCGGGACGGCTCCCAGTCTCGCTCTCGAACGGGCGGCGGAACTCCAGCGTAACGTGAGCAGACGGTACATACAAGGCCGCTCGGCGCCTAGGAAAAACGCCGATCCGCACACACCGCGGGGCGCACACCGGAGCACGTTTCGCCGCGGCGCGTCCAGACATGTCGGGCGCTGTCGGTAATCAGCGCCAGATGTAGTTGGTAATTTTGCGTTACGCACCGGCCGGCGGAGGGGCCTCCGCCAGCAGGCGCTCGACCGTGCGCGTGTCGTAGCGCCCTTGCACGAACGGCTCGAACAGCAAGAGCCGCTTGTGGAAGGGGATGTTGGTCTTGATGCCCTCGACCACGTACTCCTGCAGCGCCCTACGCGCCCGCATGATCGCGGCCGGGCGCGAGTCGGCCGTGACGATCATCTTCGCCACCATCGAATCGTAGAACGGCAGCACGCGGTACTGCTCGTGGGCGATGGAATCGACGCGCACTCCCAGTCCGCCCGGCGCGTGATAGGCGGTGATCAGCCCCGGCGAGGGAGCGAAGGTGACCGGGTCCTCCGCGTTGATGCGCAGCTCGATGGCGTGGCCGCGCAGGGCGATGCTCTTCTGCGTGCGCCCCAGCTCCTCGCCCGCGGCCAGCCGGATCTGCTCCTTGAGCAGGTCGATCCCCGTCACCGACTCGGTGACCGGGTGCTCGACCTGGATGCGCGTGTTCATCTCCATGAAGAAGAACTCGCCGCGCTCGTCGAGGAGGAACTCGATGGTGCCCAGGTTGTTGTAGCGGATCTTCTTCATCGCCTCGACGGCGACGCGGCCCATCCGTTCCCGCAGCTTCTCGTTGAGCGCGGGAGAGGGCGACTCCTCGAGCATCTTCTGGTGGCGCCGCTGCACGCTGCATTCGCGCTCGCCGAAGTGGACCACGTTGCCGTGCTCGTCGGCGACGATCTGGATCTCGACGTGCCGCGGCCGCTCGACGTACCGCTCCACGTACATGTCGCCGTTGCCGAACGCGGCCAGCGCCTCCGCCGAAGCGGTGCGGTACATCTGCCCGAGCTGGTCCTTCTCGCGGACGATCTTCATCCCGCGCCCGCCGCCGCCCGACGCGGCCTTGAGGATCACCGGGAAGCCGACCTTCTCCGCCAGCCGGACCAGCTCGCGCTCGTCGCGCACCACGCCGTCCGACCCGGGCAGCTGCGGCAGCCCCGCCTCCCTCATCGCCTCCTTGGCGCGGACCTTGTTGCCCATCATCCGGATCATCTCCGGCCGCGGGCCGATCCACCCCAGTCCGGCATGCTGCACCATCTCGGCGAACTCGGCGTTTTCGCTGAGGAATCCGTAGCCGGGATGGATGGCGTCGGCGCCCGAGACCTCGGCGGCGGAGAGGATGGCCGGAATGTTGAGGTAGCTCTCCTTGGACGGCGGCGGGCCGATGCAGAGCGACTCGTCGGCGAACTTCACGTGCAGCGAGTTCGCGTCGGCGGTGGAGTGGACCGCCACGGTCTCGATGCCCAGCTCGCGGGCAGCGCGGATGATGCGGAGCGCGATCTCCGCCCGGTTCGCGATGAGGATCTTGTGGAACATCTCGGTCCTGGCGCCGATCCCTCAGACGGGCTCGAACCGGAAGAGCGGCTCTCCGTATTCGACCGGGCTTCCGTTCTGGATCAGCGCCTCCAAGAGGCGCCCCGGCTGCTCGGCCTCGATCTCGTTCATCAGCTTCATGGCCTCCACGATGCAGAGCACCTGCCCCTTCTTGACCACCTGGCCGACTTCCACGAACGACGGGTTGTCCGGCGAGGCGGCTCGGTAGAAGGTGCCCACGAACGGGGAGTTCACCGTGAACGTATTGTCGCGCGCGGCGGGGGAGGCGGCGGCGACGACCGGCGTGACTTGCGGCGGAGTGGGCAGCGCCGCGGACGACCCGGGCGCGCCGGCGGGGACGGCGTGGAGCGCGGTCACCGGCGCGGGCGGATGTCCCATCCGCAGGGTGATCCTCTCCTGTCCGTTGGTCCAGTCCAGCCGCGTGACGTCGGTGCCCTGCAGCGCGGCGAGGATGGCTCTCAGCTTCTCGACGTCCATGCCCCCTCGGATCAGCCGACGCGGGTGAGGTACTGCCCGTTGCGCGTGTCGATCTTGAGCACGTCTCCCTCGTTGATGAAGAGGGGGACGTTGAGCGTGTAGCCAGTCTCGAGGGTGGCCGGCTTCATCGCGCCGGAGACGGTGTCGCCGCGCACGCCGGGGTCGCACCGGGTCACGCGCAGCTCGACGGTGTTGGGCAGGTCGGCGGAGATGGCGCGCCCGTTCCAGAAGAGGATGTGCGCGTTCATGTTCTCCTTGAGGAAGTTCTTGCCCTCCTTGAGCGCCTCCACGCCGATGTGCACCTGGTCGTACGTCTTCACGTCCATGAAGACGTAGTGGTCCCCCTCCTTGTAGAGGTACTGCATCTCCTTCTCGTCGATGTCCGGCTTGCCCACCTTGTCGCCCGACTTCAGGGTGGGCTCGAGGACGCGCCCGGTGAGGAGGTTGCGGATGCGCGTGCGCACGAAGGCGGAGCCCTTGCCGGGCTTGACGTGCTGGAACTCGACGATCTCGAACGGGTCCCCGTCGTACAGGATCTTGAGCCCGTTCCGGAACTCGCTGGTGTCGTAGACTTCTGCCACGGGCGCTCCTCCGAGGAGGCCCGGCGATGTATCGCAAACCGGCAGGTCAGTCCAGAGGAGAACCCGGCAATTCTACAGCTGGGCGACGAGCTTGGGACCCGCGATCCGCAGCTCGTACCGCGCGCGGCCCACGTTGCCCTCCGGGGAGAGCGCGAGCAGCACGAAGTAGTCCGGAGTGAGAGGGCGCGCGACCGCGACCAGCTTCTCGGTGCGGATCGAGACCTCGGAGGCCTTGCCCATCTGCAGGCTCTCGGCGGCCTGGCGCACCTGCGAGAGGATGCCGGAGTACTCGATCATCAGGGTCTGCAGCTCGACGCCTTCCGCACCCTTCACCTCGGCGGTCTCGATGGGGATGCCGTCGAAGCCCATCAGGGTGGCGGCGAGCGCGCCGTCGACGCGGCCGCAGATGGCCAGGAGGTCCTCGCGGAATCCCATCAACGCCCTCCTCGCCTCGCGCGCACCCGCTCGAGTAGATCTTCCAGCAGGGCGATCTCTTCCGCCGCCGGCGGACCGAGGTGCGCGAGCCTGTCCCGCGCCACCGCGTCGCCGGCCTCCGCCAGCTTGCGCAGGATCTCCCGGGCGCGGCCGGCGAGGCCCTGCTTCAAGTACAGCTCGGCCAGCGTCACCGTCATGCGCGCATCGACGCAGGCCGGGCGGCCCGTGTCAAGGAATCACGCTGCGCACCCCGTCCCGGTGTCCTGGTTGGCGCCCTCGCAGGAGATGGGCACCTGCGGAGCCGTGCAGCTCGGCGCCCCGAGCACGAAGGTCGGGTCCGCCTGGATGACGTACTCGTAGGTACTGGTCTTCACCCGGGTTCCGTCCAGGAGCCGGCCATAGACCTGCACCTGGGCCCGCACTTTCATGGTGTTGCCGCCGATCGCCTGCGCGATCGCCGACGGGATGATGTCCAGCTGCGTGACGCCCTTGCCGCCGGTCAGGATCAAGGCGTTGGCCGGCACCGTCTGCTGCGGCAGGATCACCGCCGGGCCGTCGATCTGCGCGTAGTCGATCACCGCGAACTCGATCTGGAAGTCGTTGGTGTTCACCCGCCCCGGCCCCAGCGAGCTGTTGTCCGGGAGGCGGTTCTCGAGCACCAGCCCGTGCGTGTAGCCGCCGCCCAGCGGGTTGAACACGCCGAAGGTCAGCTCCGGCGTTGCGATGGCGTACTGGCACCCGAACTTGCCCTCGGCGATCTGGGTGGCCCGGATGACCTTGGTCCCCACCAGCATCCCGGCGTTCTTGTAGACCACCTCGCAGCCGCACAGGAGCAGCGCGGCGAGAGGACCGATGGACAGGATCTTCTTCATGGCGTCGCCCCCTACTTGTTGGCCGCATCGTCGCCGGAAGGCCCGGCGGCGACGACCGACTGGGACCGGTTCACGATCCGCGGCGTGATGAAGATGAGCAGCTCGGTGCGGTCGTCGGTGACCGCCTTCTTCTTGAACAGCCAGCCGAGGATCGGGATGCGCGAGAGCAGCGGCACCTCGTTCCACGCCTCCGAATTCCGGCGCGTGTAGATACCGCCGATCACGGTCGTGTCGCCGTCCTTGACCAGCACCTCGGTCTTCGCCTCGCGCCGGCTGATGGAGGGCTGGCCGTTGGCGCCGGTGAGCTGCGGGTTGGGCTGGTTGTTGGTGACTTGCACCTTCATCTGGATCGAGCCTTCCTGGGTCACGTGCGGGGTGACGCGCAGCTCGAGGCGCGCCTCGATGAAGGTAGTGTTCACGCCGGCGGCGCTGGTCTGCGAGAACGGGATCGACACGCCCTGGCCGATGCTGGACTCGACGTTGTCCAGGGTGACCGCGCGCGGCGAGCTGATGGTCTTGATGGTGCCGCTGTTCTCGGCGGCCGAGAGCCGGAGGTTCAGGTTGGCCGCTCCGCCGGCGCTGCCGAGGACGAATCCGATGCCGCCGCCGTTGTTGATGCCGATCGGCGCCGGCATGTTGACGGCGAAGTTCGGCGTGGTGATGCCGTTCAGGCCCCCGAGCGGGGCGCCGGAGTCGTCCGCCGCACCGGCCGCCTGCACGACGTTGGGGAACACCAGGCCGGTCGGGTTGCCGGTGGTGGGAGCGAACGACACGTTGCCGCCCCACTGGATGCCGACCTGGCGAGAGAAGCTGGTCGCGGCTTCCACGATGCGGCTCTCGATCAGCACCTCGGGCGTCTGGGTATCGAGGTTTCGGACGATGCCCTCGGCGCGAAGCAGCGCCTCCTGCACGTCCTTGACGATGAGCGTGTTGGTGCGGGCGTCGACCGAGACGGTGCCGCGGTCGGTGAGGGTGTCCTTGAGCTTGTCCACCAGGTTCTTGGCGTCGGCGTAGTTCACCGGGATCAGCCGCACCCGCAGGGGCTGGAGCGCCAGGCTGTTCTTGGCCGCGTCGGCCGCTTCCTTCTGCTCGGTGCGCAGCGTGGCGATGGGAGCCACGCGGATGATGTTGCCCACCTCCTCGCGGCCCAGGCCCTTCGACTTGAGGATGATGTCCAGCGCTTGGTCCCAGGGGACGTTGCGCAGCTTGATGGTGACGGTGCCCTTCACGTCGTCGGCGACGATGATGTTCTTCTTGCTGATCTCGGCGATCGCGCCGAGCAGGTTCTTGATGTCGATGTCCTTGACGTTGAAGTCGACCCGGCGACCCGTGTAGTTACGGTCGTCCAGCTCGACGCTCGCGCCCGCCTTCGGCGCCGCCTGCGTCGCCTGGCCCTGCGCGACCGGCTGCGGGCCGCCGAACCGCCAGGTCAGCGCGCCCTTGACGGCGTCGATCGAGTCAGGCGTGCCCGGACGGGTGCTGGCGACGATCTTCACGTCGCCGGGCGCCGCGGGAGAGCGGTAGCTGGAGAGCATCGTCACCGGGCCGCCCAGGGCGCTGGCGTCCAGGTTGCGCTCCAGCCGCTCCGGCAGCGTGGCGCCGTGGAGGGTGAGGACCGCGGTGGCCGGGTCGGGACGGGTCACGTCGAACTTCACGGGCTGATCGAGCACCACCAGCACCCGCGTTTTGCCCTCGTCGGTGCGCAGGTCCACTGCCTTCACCTGGGCGAGCTGCGGCTGCACCTGCGTCGCCTCGAGCTCGTGCCGGGGGGCCGCTGGAGCAGTCGCCGTGGGCGTTCCGCCGCGGGCCACCTTCGCCTCGCCGACCCGCACCAGCAGGCCGGAGGGGCCGCGCTGGACGTCGTACTTCGGCATCGCGTCGCCCTCGGCGTCGAGCACCACCCGCACGCCGCCGTCGCGCGGGGCGACGCGCACGCCCTTGAGCGGACCGGCGCCCTCGGTCCCGTGCCGGGCCGAGGACTTCATGCCGTGCAGGTCGAGCGCCAGGCGGCCGGGGTTGCGCAGCTCGGTGAGCCCGAAGCTGCCGATCGGGCCGTCCGCCTCGAGCCGCACCACCGCCTGCTCGTCGTCGCCGGCGACGGAGATGGCGCGCAGCTTGCGGGCGGGCGAGGCGACCTCCACGAAGTCTTCGCGCGACACGACCACGTTGGGGTCGGAAGGCGCCGCCGGGGGCGCCGCGGGCTGCGGCCGCGGGGGAGCTGCGGCCGGCTGCGCGGCAGGGCGGACGGCAGCCTGGGCCGGGGCGAGCGTCACCACCAGGTCGTTTCCGCGGGCCGCCACGTCGTACTTGGCGTCGCCTTCCAGCGCCACCACCACCCGGCCGACGCGGCTCTCGTTCTCGTCGAACTGCTCCACCGAGACGCCCGCGATGCCGTCCTTGTGCACGGCGGCGGGCGCGCGGGCCTGGGTCACGTCAGCCGAGGCGAGGTCCACCACCAGGCGCGTCGGGTCGGCCAGCTTGAAGACGGTGAAGTCCGGGCGCTCGCTGCCGTGGACGATCACGCGCGGCCCGTCCACCTCGACCGAGGCGACGCGGTTCGGCGCGGCGGCCCGGGCGGCGGGAGCGGCCACGGCCAGCATCGCCGCCGCGAGCGCTGCGCCTGGGATGCAAAGCATCGGAGTCATCGGGTTCTCCTCGGTCGGGCGGCGCATCTAGCGGTCCCTCATCGCGGACGGCACCATCTCCTCGCCGTCCTTGAGGGCGCGGAGATCGCGCTCCTCGTCCTTGCTCTCCGGGACCATGATCTTGATGTTCTGCGGGTACACGCGGCCCGTGGAGTGATCGGTGATGGTCTCGGTGACCACGATCTGATCGCGCTGGATGGCGGTCACCTTGCCCCAGTTCTTCCCGACGAAGTCGCCGAGCCGCACCGCCCAGCCGCGGCTCTCCGGGTCCTCGAGCATCGCCATGGGCGAGGAGGTGCCGGTCACCGTCATCGAGAGCCGGAGCTGGTCGAGCGACCAGCGCTGCAGCGGCGTCGGCTTGCGTCCCTCGACGCGCACGGGGTTGTTCTCCTTGTTCCCGAACACGTTCTGGAACGGGTCGCGCTTGCCGATCGGCGAGTACACGTACATCGTCGTCGGCGCCGCGGGCGTCGCCTCCTCCTCCGCCGGCTTGAGAGCGGCGGGCGGCGGCGCCGGCCGGCGCGGCGGCGGCGGCGGGCTGCTGCCGCCGCAGGCAGCGCAGGCAAGCGCGGCGGCCGCGAGGAGGGTAGAACGGTTCATTTCGCGGCCTCCTGCTGCTTCCGCGCCTGGGCCTGGGCCTGCTCCTCGGGCAGGAAGCGGAAGGTCGTCGCGACGTAGCTGGCGGAGACGACCAGCTTGTCGCCGCTCATCTTGGGCTGGGACATCTTGATGTTGGTGACGTTCACGATGCGCGCGAGCTTGGAGATGGAATCGAGGAAGACGCCGACCTCGTGGTAGTTGCCGGTCACCGCCATCACCACCGGGATCGAAGCGTAGAACGACTGCTTCTGCTCGACCTGCGGGGCGATGTCGTTGATCACCAGCCCGCTCTTGTTACCCACCTCAGCCAGCGAGCGGATCAGCTCGTCGATGTTGGCCTCGTTGGGCAGCTCGGTGAGCGCCTGTTGCAGGCGGCGCTCGAGGATCTCCTTCTCGCGCTTGAACTGGGCCAGGTTGTTGGCGATCGACTGCTTCTGGATCAGCTCGTCCTCGAGCTGGCGGAGGCCCGCCTGCTCGCGGGTGATCTGCTGCTGGATCGGATCGATGAGGAGGTACCAGTTGCCGGCCGTGAGCAGGCCGACGATCAGACCCAGGCCGACCACCTTCTGCGAGAGAGGGGCCTTGGTGATCGAGTTGAGGATGTCCTGCCCGGTGAGCGCCACGGTTCCCTCTTCAGGCCGAGTAGTTCGCGTTGCAGTTGATTTCCCACTCCACCGACCCGCTCTGGTTCTTCTGCGACGCCTTCTTGATGGTGACGTTGGCGAAGTACTTCGAGGTCTTCAGCTTCTGGGCGAACGACGAGAGGTCCTCGTAGGTCACCGCCAGCCCGCGCATCACCACATTGCCGTTCTGCTCGCTGTACTCGGTGATCCATGCCTTGCTGGGGATGATGGTGGCGAGCTCGTCCATCACCTTTACCGGCCCGGTGCGGCCTTTCTTCAGCGCGTCGAGGATCTTCAGCTTGTCCTCGAGCGCCTTCTTGTCCTGGGTGATCGACTTCACCTCGCCGATGGTCTTCTCCAGCTGGGCGATCTCGGTTCGAGTGGAGGCGATGCGCTGCTCGAGCGAGTTCAGGCTGTCGTTCTCCGCCTTCCACCAGGTGTAGTTGCCGAGGAGCCCGCCCACCAGGATGAGCCCGAAGAGGATCAGCTGCTGGCGGCCGAACTCGCGCTTCTTGGCGGCGCGGACGGGGAGCAGGTTGATGTGGATCATCGTCGTCTCCTCCGCCTACCGCTCGTTGGACCGGCGCAGAGCCAGCCCGATCGCCACCGCCGCCGACGGGGCCACGTCCATCACGTAGTTGGGGTCGAACCGGCGGTTGTCGATCTCCACGCCCTTGAACGGGTTCAGGATCTCGACCGGGACGCCCACCCGCTGCTCGATCACCTTGAACAGGGCGGGGATCTTCGCCGTGCCGCCGGACAGGTAGAGGCGGGAGACGTGCGAGTCCGCCGCGGTCGCCGTGTAGAAGTCGAGGGAGCGCTGGATCTCGCCGGCCATCTGGTCGGCGACGCCCTGGATCACGCGCTCCACCTCCTGGGGGACCACCGAGTCCGAGTCCTGCGCCGCGTCGCCGCCCACCTTCAGCTTCTCCGCCTCGTCGTAGCTGACGTTCAGCTGCTTCTGGATCTCCTCGGTGAACTGGTTCCCGCCCATGGTCACGTCGCGGGTGAAGGTGGTGAACCCGTTCGCCAGCACGTTGATGTTGCAGACCGAGGCGCCGGCGTTGACCAGCACCACCGTCTCGTTCCGGGGCGCGTCGTAATTCACCTCGAAGGCGTTCTGCACGGCGAACGCGTCGACGTCGACCACCACCGGCAAGAGCCCGGCTTCGCTGACCACCGACGTGTAGTCGTTGATCATGTCCTTCTTGGCGGCGACCAGCAGCACGTCCATCTGCCCCGTGCCGGTGTCCTGATCGGCAGGAGTGAGGATCTGGACGTCGATGTTCACGTCCTTCACGTCGAAGGGGATGTACTGCTCCGCCTCCCACTGGATGCTCTCCTCCAGCTCCTCCTGGCTCATCCGGGGCATGGAGATCTTCTTGATGATCACGCTGTGGCCGCTGACGCCGATGGCCACTTCCCGGCTCTTCAGCTTGTACTGGGAGAGGAGCTGGCGGATGGCATCGACGATGGCGGTCGAGTTCATCAGCGCGCCGTCGACGATCGCCTCGGGAGGCAGCGGCGCCACGCCGAAGGCGTCCAGGATGTAGCCGCGCTTGGCTTCCTTCAGCTGGACGAGCTTCACGGACGAGGACCCGATGTCCAGCCCGAGCGCTAGCTTGCTCTTCGCCATCGTCATTCCTCCCGACCCAGGGCCGACGTTAGCGCCCGGGTACCGGTC
>DASQBG010000098.1:0-6216 GCA_035635335.1 Myxococcales bacterium
CGAGCCTTGCCCGCGTCGACGTCGTCCGGCGCGCGCACGGGGAAGAACACCTCCGACCGGTAGACGGCGCCGTCGCGCCCCAGGTAGGCGAACACCACCCGATCCCGGGTCACGCGCGGCCGGAAGTAGGTGCCGCGGTCCCGGCGCCGCGCGCCGCGCACCTCGAACTGATCGGCGAAGTCGGAGGCGAACTCGTACTCGATCCAGTAGTCGACCTCGTGCACGAGGAAGTTGGTGAGCGTCAGCCGCTCGACGAAGTGGTCGTCCATCAGCTGCTCGCGCCGCAGGTGGAGGAAGTTCACCGGATCGGCGAAGAGCCCGCCGAACAGCGTCGAGGTCACCGTCAGGTCGATCTGCGAGGTGTACTCGGAGGTGTTCTGGGTGGAGAGCACCACCGGCGGTCCGCCGGCGACGGTCAGCTTGAGCTTGCTGAGGAAACGGGTGTCCTCGAAGTACCCTCCCTGGTCGCGGGCGCCCGGCGGGAAGATGTCCCCCAGCCGCCCGGTGACCGCGAACAGGTTGCCGCGCTTCAAGACCAGCTTCTCGGTTCCGGTGGACTCCGGCAGCTGGGTCAGGTCGTCGTAGCCGAGCAGCTCGCTCGCCGCGACGGGAGTCAGCGTCCGATCGGCCACGTCTACCCCGCGTACCCGGCATCGGCGGCGACGAAGCTTTCGGCGACGGCCTGCCGGTACAGCTGGAGGTACTCCGACGCCATCCGGTCCGCCGACCAGCGCTCGGAAGCCAGCGCGCGGATGCGGGCCCGGTCGAAGAGCTTGTCGGCGACGCGCGCTCCGGACACCAGCTCGCACGGGTCGTCGGCCACCAGGCCGGTGATGCCGTCCTGCACCACCTCGGGCACGCTCCCGCGGCGCAGCGCCAGCACCGGCACGCCGCAGAGCTGCGCCTCGATCATCACCAGCCCGAAGGGCTCGGCCCACTGGACGGGGAAGATCAGCGCGCGCGCCCGCGCCAGGAGGTTCGTCTTGCGCGCGCCTCCCACGGCGCCCAGCTCGAGCACGCCGTGCCGGCGGATGAGAGGCAGGACCTGCTCGCCGAAGTAGTCCAGCTCGTGCGGCTCGCCGGCCATGACCAGCGGCAGCCTGGCGAGCGCCGCGACCTCGATGGCGAGGTGCGGCGCCTTCTCGCGCGAGTAGCGGCCCAGGTAGAGCAGGTAGCCCTGCTCCGGGAGCAAGGGGAAGCGTTCCGGCGAGAGCCCGTGGTGGATCACGGCCGAGACCGGCGCTTCCTCCCGCCGGGCCTGGCTGCCGCTGATGGCCACCAGCCTCACGTGAGGGTTGGCCCGGTAGATGCGCGAGAGCTTCTCCTTGCAGTCGTGGTGGACGGTGGCGACCGCGGGATACGGGCAGAGGCGGGAGAGCTCGACCGCGGAAGAGCTGTGCAAGTGCACCACGTCGAAGCCGCGGGGATCGCGCCCGATGTCGCGCAGCGACCAGGCGGCATGAGTGGCGTCCACGTCGGCGTTGGGCGGCCATTGCGCCGACGGGAAGTACGAGCGCACCTCGACGCCGTCGGGCCGCGAGTCGCCGGTCGCGTACACCACCACCTCGATGGAACGACGCCGCAGCGCAGCCGCCAGCTCCGCGACGACCAGCTCCGTGCCGCCATAGCGCGGCGGCGGGACGGGGACGAAAGGCGTGGAAACGAGCGCGACGCGCAAGCAGGTTCCCTCCCGGTCGAGAGGGAATGTGTGCATGATGTGACTGTACGGACACGCCTGGGCCGGCCGCCGCGCTTCGAAAGCGCGGGACCGCCCTCTCGGCTGTGACCGGGCCTCAGGAGCGGTACACGCGGTAGTCGATCTCGGGGAACAGGTTGTCCCGCGCCTCGACCTGGCCGAGCCAGCGCTCGTCCAGCTGGTTGCCTTTGATCTGGTCGTAGAGCCGCGTGAAGCGGAGCAGGTGCTCGCGCGTGCGGCGCACGGCGTAGTCGACCATGGTGCCGGTCTTGATGATGAAGGCCCAGTCGCTCGACTGGGCGAGGAGCAGCTCGCGCGCCGCCTGGTTGAGGGCCCGCCGCTGGACGCCCGACGCGTCCTGGAACGAGCGGGCAAGCTCGATCATCCGCTCGGCGGCCTTGTGCAGGTACCGGTAGACCCAGTCGTTGGACTCGTCGAGCCACACGCCCGCGTACCCGCCGGCGCCCCAGCTCGACATGGGCGGCTGCGAGACCTGCTGCTCCGGGTACATGGCGAGATAGTCGATCGGCGAGAGCATCTGCAGGACGTCCTGGTCGAAGGCCGCCTTGCGGATGAGCAGGTCGATGAAGGCCGGCCCCTCGTACCACCAATGGCCGTACAGCTCGGCGTCGTACGGGCTGATCACGATCGGCGGCGGCCCTTCGCCGAACGCCTGGCGCAAGTACTCCACCTGCTTGGTGCGGTTGAAGAGGAAGTTGCCGGCGTGCAGGTCGACCTTGCGGCGCGCCGCCTCCGGGTCGTAGGGCTGCTTCTGGTCGAGCGGCACCTTGCCGGTGATCTTGTAGTACTTGATTCCGACGTTCTTGCGCGCGCCGGTCGCCTGGATGTACGGCCGGATGTAGTCCCAGTCGGCGTCGTAGCCGACGTCCCGGTAGAACTCGCGATAGTCGGCGTCGCCGGGGTAGCCGTACTCGGCGCTCCACACCTGCATCGAGCTCTCGGGATCGCGGGCGAATGCGGCCACTCCGCTGGGCGTGTACACCGGCGCGTACACGCCGCGGCGGGGGCGCGGCGCCGCGTTCGCCAGGGCGTGCGAGTCGACGAAGAAGAACCGGATGTTCTCCTCGGCCAGGTAGCGGTCGATGCCGGGCGCGTAGCCGCACTCCGGCAGCCAGATGCCGCGCGGGTCGCGCCCGAAATGCATGCGGTAGTGCGCGGCGGCCACGCGGATCTGGGCGCGCATCGCCTCGGGCTGGACCATCAGCGGCAAGAACCCGTGGGTCGCGCCACAGGTGATGATCTCGAGCGCGCCGTTGTCCTGGAGGCGCTTGAAGGCCCCGACCAGGTCGCGCTTGTACCGGTCGTGGAACAACCGGCGCAGGTGGTAGTGCTGCTCGCGGTAGTGCCGGGCGAGCGGCCCGAACTGCGGGTCGTTCCGCAGGCGGTGGACCTCCTTGTCGGTCAGCTCGCAGAGGGAGTCGAGCCGCTTCGCGTAGCGCGAGAGCAGAAGCTCGTCGCGCAGCATGCCGACCAGGGGCGGCGTCAACGTCATCGTGACGCGGAACGGGACGCCGTCGTCGACGCACCGGTCGAACACCTCGAGGAGCGGCAGGTACGTCTCGGTGATCGCCTCGTAGAGCCAGTCCTCCTCGAGGAACTCGGGGTATTCCGGGTGGCGCACGTACGGCAGGTGCGCGTGGAGAACGATGGAGAGGACGCCCCGGGTCATGGCTCCTCGTCCTTCTTCTGCAGCGTGCCGCTCGAGGGCGCCTGGCCGCCCGTGCGGCTGGTGCTGGAATGGCGGGGCTGCATCCGCCGCTCCCAGCCAGGCGGCGCTCCGCCGGACTTCCACGCCAGAGGCCGGCCGCCCGCGACCGGCTCGCCGCGCAGCGCCGATCCGAGCGGCAAGGTGGCGTACACCTCGTCGAGCACGTCGCTGGGCTGCGCAGGGGGAAGCTTGATCGGGCGCGCCGCCCGGAGCATCCGGGCGCCGCGATCGCCCAGCGCCCACAGCTCGACGCGGAGCTCCAGCGCGCTCGGCAGCTCGCGCACGTACCAGCCGCGCGACTCGAGGTGGACCTCGACCTCGCGCAAGAGCTCGTTGCCGCGCACGTTCCACAGCTTGAGGCTGGCTCGCGAGGTACCGAGGCCGCCGAACGCCTGCTCGATCTGCTGCTGCGAAAGGTCCCAGTAGACGTAGATCGTCTGCGGATCGCGGATGAGCGCCAGGAGCCGCCCGTCGCCGTAGGTCCAGGGCAACTCGCCCAGCTCCTCGACGAAGCCGTGCTCCTTGGGCGGCATCGCCGCCGCCGGGCTGTGCGTGCGCACGTCCGACTCGGGGACGATCCCGGGCGGCGCGAGCGGGACGCCGGGGTGGGCCGGCACCTCGTGGTGCAAATCTCCGTTCTGCGGCGCCGGCTGCGCTGCCGACCGCGCGATCTCGCGCGCCTCCTCGGCCTGCGTGCCGCCGCCGGCGGGCTGCTCGCGCCCGTTCACTTCCCGTGGCTCGTCCTCGAGCGCCGCTCGCCGCGAGGGATCGACCCCATCCTGCGGGACCGCCTCCTCACGGCCCTGCGCGGAAGGTCGCGGCCGCGGTGGTTGATTCTTTTCGGGCATCGGCGAGCCGTCTCTACCGGGACGCCGGCGGGGGATCAAGCCGTCCGCGGCAGGGGCCGAATAGTTAGGCCCGCGCGAGGCCCGCCGCAACTCCGAGCGCGGGCAGGTGTGCTGAAGCGGGCGGGGGGACTGTCACTTGCGCGACAGCGAATCCGCCGTCTGCTTCGCGTAGGCCTTGAGATTCGGCTGTGCGTCCGGAGCGTTGCTCTCGGCGAATGCGCGGTACAGCTCGATGGCCCGGGGCGCGTCGCCCAGCTGGCGGTAGGCCTCGGCCAGCCCGAAGAGGGGGGCGGCGAGCGCCGGGTCGGCCGTACGCGCGGCCGCGTAATCCTGGGCGGCCTCCTGGAAACGGCCGAGGCTGATCCGCGCCGAGCCGCGAGCGATGAGCGCGTTCGCGTACGAGGGACGCAGCGCGATGGCCTGGTCCAACTCGGCCAGGGCGGGCTCGTACTTGCGATCGTGGATGAGCGCGACCCCGGCCGAATAATGCCGGCGCGCAGACGCTTCATCTCCCGACGCCGGGGGAGTCGAGGTGGCCGGGCCCGGGTTCGCGGCCGGGGCCGGATTCGCGGCCGGGGCCGGGACGGGGCTGGGAGCCGGTGCCGGCGCGGGCGCCGCCGGGGGCGGCTGCGCCACGGTGACGACCGTCGTCCCCTGCGGCGCGGGCTTCCGCAGCTCGCGGCGCGCGAACGCCGCGCCCAGCGCTTCCTGCGCCTCGGCGTTCGACGGGTCCAGGGCGATGGCCTTGTTCCATTGCTCGATCGCTTCCGGGTCGTGCCCCATCTTGGCGTAGACGTTCCCCGCCTTGACGCGCGCGGGGACGTTCTTGGGCTCGGCCATGATCGCGTCCTGGTACGCGTACAGGGCCATGCGGAAGTCCTTCGCGGCCAGCGCGCTGTCGCCTTCCGCAATCTTCGCGCCCACGTCCACCGGCACGGCGACGGCCAGCTTGCCGGTCGGCGCGGGCTCGCCGGCTCCATGGACGATGGTGCGCGTACCAACGGGCTCACCCGTCGCGTCCGGTGTCGCTGTCGCAGTCGCAGCCGGTGTCGCTGTCGGTGTCGAAGACAGCGCCGCAGCAGCCTGCTCCTCCACGTCCGCCTGCGGCTGCAACTCGGCGATCCGCTCGTTCGCGCGCTGCACCCACTTCTGCTCGGTAGGGCGCTTCTCCTTCTCGAGGTATTGCCGATACGCCGCCACGGCGCCGCGCGCCTGGCCCGACTGCCGCAGCGACTCGGCGAGCCCGTAGTAGCCGTCCGGATCGTCGGGAGCGAGCGCGGCGTACCGGCGATACGACTCGGCCGCGTCGGGGAACTTCTGCGCCGTGCGCTGCGCGAAGGCGAGGTTGTACCAGGCCGACGCGTCCTTGGGCTGGAGCCGCACGGCGGTGCGGAAATGCCCGATCGCCTCCGGCACCTGTCCCTTGTGGAACAGGATCTTTCCGATCTCGTGGTGGGCCACCTGGTCGTTCGGATTGGCCTCCACCGCGAGCCCGAAGTCCTCCAGCGCCTCGTCCTCGCGCCCGGCGGCAATCGCGGCCAGACCACGCTCCCGCATCTGCGCGGCGCGCGCCTTCTTCGCCGCCGCGGCCTTGCCGGTCGTCTTCTTCGGCGCCGCGCCCAGCGGGCCCGCCGCCAGCGTCAGTGCGCACAAGGTGAGTGCGAGTCGCATCCAAATCCGCATGCCGGAACGATATCTCAGGGCCCGCGAACCCTCTCCTTTTTTCCCTCGCGCGCGGGCCAGCGACGGGACTTCTTGTTTCACGCAGAGCCCGCAGAGGTCGCAGAGGGTTCAGGGTCAAAAAAACCAAATGTTTTTTCTGCGCTCTCCGCGTGCTCTGCGTGAAAACGTTGTTTGTCCGGTGCGTCCTGGGTCGGGGCGTGGGTTAGTCGAAGCGGCGGTCGATGATGGTCGAGATGCCCATGCCGTAGCCGATGCAGAGC
>DASQBG010000099.1:0-1559 GCA_035635335.1 Myxococcales bacterium
TGTGCAGCAGCGCGTACGAACCGATCCGCCAGAAATCGCCGTCGCGCACCGCGGGCCCGTAGAGGGCGCCCAGGCGAAAGAGGGCGACGGTGCTCTCCACGGCGGGATCGCCCCCCACCAGCGCCTCGGCCAGGAAGGCCACGGCGATCACCAGGAGCAGCGCCCATGTGGTCGGCCGTGGCGGCCGGGTGGTGCGTTGCGGCTCCGCCTCGGTCTCCGGCGGCCCCGGCTCGGAAATGCCGCCGAGCGGATCGATCACAGCGCGCTTTCCACCGCGGCGCGCAGCTTCTTTTCCAGTCCGGAGAGCGGGCCGACCGCGCAGGCCACCAGGTTCTCCCGGCGGAAGACGGCATTGGCCACCCGGCGCACGTCGGCGGCGGTGACCCGCTCGACCCGCGACAGCCAGCCCTGGAACGACTCCGCGGGCGGCCGCAGCAGCTCGCCGGCGCCGAACCAGCCGATCATTTCGGCGGGGGAGTCGAGCGAGAACTCCAGCCAGATGCGCGACTTGTTCTTCGCGCGGAGAAGCTCGTCCTCGGGCACGTCCACCTCGCGCAGGTCGGCGAGCACGTGAAGCATCTCGGCGATCGCGGCGGGCGACTTGCGCGGCGCGCAGGCGCAGCCGACCTCGAACACGGAGCAGTCGCTGAATCCGTCCATGCCCGCGCCCACCGAGTACGCCAGTGCCTTGCGCTCGACCAGGTGGAGCTGGAGGCGCGAGGCGAGGCCGTCGTCGAGCAGGCGCTTGATCACGCGCAGGACCGGGAAGTCCGCGTGCTCCTCGGGCGGGGCGCGGAACGAGACCTGCACCTCCATCTGGGACTCGGTGTGATCCACCGCGATCAGCTGCGGCCCACGGGGCGCGCCGTTCAGCTCGGTGTCGCCGAGCGCCTCGCCGGGACGGAGGCTGGCGAAGTGCTTGTGCGCCAGGTCGAGAACGCGGTCATGGCGCAGGGGACCCGCCGCGGCGAGCACCAGGTTGCGCGCTCCGTACGCCCTGGCGTGCTGGGCACGCAAGTGCTCCTCGGCGAGCGCGCCCACGGTGTCTCGGGTCCCGGCGATCTTGAGCCCGAGCGGGTGTCCGGGGAACAAGGCGCGCTTGGAGAGGTTGTCGATGTCGATGTCCCGGCCGTCCTTGTCCACCTCGTCGAGGATCTCCTCCAGGATGACCTCGCGCTCCAGCTCGAGTTCCTTGAACAGCGGCCGCGCCAGCATGTCGCCGAGCACCGCGATCGGCACTTCCAGCCGTTCGGGATGCACCGGCGAGAAATAGTAGCCGTGATCGCGGGTGGTGACGCCGTTCAGCGAGCCGCCGCAGTCCTCGACCAGCGCGTTCATCGCCCGCCCTTCGGGATAAGCCTCGCTGCCGCGGAAGAAGAGGTGCTCGAGAAAATGCGACACGCCGTTGCGCGCCGGATCCTCGTGGCGCGAGCCGGCGCGCACGTAGGCCGCGATCATGCCGGTGTGCAGATGCGGCAGCTCCACCGTCACCACCCGCAGCCCGTTGGGCAGGACGCTCTTCTGGACGGGGTCTTTCATCGAGGGCGGCGGAGGATATT
>DASQBG010000100.1:0-14357 GCA_035635335.1 Myxococcales bacterium
GGGTTCAAGGTCGGGGTGGGGTTCGAGGTCGAGATCGAGGTGGGGTTCGAGGTCGAGGTCGGGTTCGACATCGGGTCCGAGATCGGCGTCGGGTCCGACTCGTCGCGCGCGAGCGCCGCGATCTCCGCCGGCACCTCGAGCAGGCCGGATAGCTCGCGCACCAGCGCTGCGATCGCGGCCCTGCGGCGTGCTTCCGGGGCCGAGTCGAATCCGCGCGCTGTCTCCTGCAGACGGTCGAGCCCCGCCTCGAGATCGCCGGCGTACGGCCGCGCGTGCTCGACGACGCGCTGGACCAGCGGCTCGATCTCCCGCAGCACCGCCACCCGGGCCAGGCCGGCCCGGCTGAGGAGCCGGAGCGGCTGCAAGAGGGGCGAGAGCGCGAGCGCCAGTGCCTCGGGCGCTCCCCCGCCGCGGGTCACGGAGCCTCGGCCTCCTCGGAGTCGAGCGCGTAGTCGACGAAGACGACCTCGAGGATCTCGTATTCCCGCTCTCCGCCGGGCGTCCGGATCTTCACCGCGTCACCCACCTCGCGCCCGATCAGGCCCCGCGCGATGGGGCTGGTGATGCTGATGCGACCCTTCTTCAAGTCGGCCTCGGTCTCGCCGACGATGGTGTACTGCGTGCGGGTTCCGGAGTCGCTGTCCTCCAGCTTCACCGTGGCGCCGAAGACGACGCGCTCGCCGGAGAGCTTGCTGACGTCGATGATCTGGGCGCGCGCGAGGCGGTCCTCGAGCATCTGGATGCGCCCCTCGATGTGCGACTGGCGCTCCTTGGCGGCGTGGTACTCGGCGTTTTCGCGCAGATCGCCGTGGTCGCGGGCCACCGAGATGTCGTGGACGTTCCTGGGCCGCTCGACCGACTTCAGGCGCTTCAGCTCGCGCTTGATCGCGTCGGCGCCGGCACGGGTCATGGGGATGCTGTCGACCATCGCACGTCCGTGAGGGGGAAACGACGGCGGCCGGGCCCAACCGGGTCCGGCCGCGCACGAAGCATTGCAAGGCGCGCCGTGGGCGTCAACGAGAAACGACCCGGTCCCGCGCCCTGAAGGTGCACGTCCACGCCTGCAGAATAGCAGGCGCCCCCGACACCCTGCGGCCGGCGCCCGCCGGGACGGCCGGCGCGGGGTACGGGCGGCGGCCGGGCGCCCGCCGCCGCCTGCCGGTCGAGGCGCCGCCGAATCCCCTTGCCTTCTGCATAGAGTTGCATAATTATGCGAACCCATGCAGCGCACTCCCATCGCCGTCCTCGGCGCGTCCGGCTACTCGGGCATCGAGGCCACGCGCATCCTGGCGCAGCATCCCCGCGCGGACCTGCGGGTGATCGCGAGCGACCGATGGCAGGGAGAGACGGCCGAGAAGCGCGCCGGCGTGCGCGGCCCGGCGGGCCGGCTGCGCTACGCGCCCCAGGAGCGCGCCGCCGAGTTGGCCCGCGAGTGCGCCGCCGCCCTTCTCTGCACGCCGGTCGAGGCCTCGCTGCAGCTCGCCCCCGCGCTGCTGGCGGCGGGCCTCAAGGTGGTCGACCTGTCCGGCGCGTTCCGGCTCCCCGACGCCGCCTCGTTCCGCGCCGCTTACGGGCTCGATCATCCCCACCCCGAGCTCCTCCGCGAATCCGTCTACGGGCTTCCCGAGCTGGGCGGGCGGGAGGCGATCGCCAAGGCGCGCCTGGTCGCCAACCCCGGCTGCTACCCGACCGCGGCCGCGCTCGCCCTGGTCCCGCTCCTCCGCGCCGGGGTTCTGGCGCCCGAGGGCGTGATCGTCGACGCCGCGTCCGGCACCACCGGCGCGGGCCGGAAGGCCAGCGAGGAGATGAGCTTCAGCGAGGTGATGGACGACTTCCGCGCCTACCGGGTGCTGCGCCACCAGCACACCTCCGAGATCGCCCGGACGCTGTCCGAGGCCGCCGGCCGCGAGGTGCCGCTCACCTTCACCGCCCACCTGCTGCCGCTGCGCCGCGGGATCCTCGCCACCTGCTACGCCCGGCTGGCGGCGGGGAGATCCGCGGCGGACGCCGGCGACGCCTTCTCGCATATTTATGCAAGCGAGCCGTTCGTCGAGCTGGCGGGCGGCGCGGACGAGGTCTCGCTCAAGGCGGTGGTCGGCACCAACCGATGCCAGGTCGGCTTCTCGGCCGGCGGCGCCGATGCCGGCCGAATGGTGGTCATCAGCTCGATCGACAACCTGGTCAAGGGCGCCGCCGGCCAGGCGGTGCAGAACCTGAACCTCGCCCTCGGTTGGCCCGAGACGAGCGGACTCGACACCTCGAGGGGGCTCAACCCGTGAAGGTTCCCATCGGCTTCCAGTTCGCCGGCCTCCAGGCCGGCATCAAGCCCAACCGGAAGGACCTGGCGCTCGTCTATAGCCAGACGCCCTGCTCGGCGGCCGGCTGCTTCACCCGCAACACCGCCCGCGCCGCCCCGGTGCTCGACGCCGAGGGGAGGTTGCCGGCGACGGGGATGCACGCCGTGGTGGTGAACAGCGGGAACGCCAACGCGCTCACCGGCCCGGAAGGGTTGCAGGACGTCAAGGCGGTGTGCGAGGCGGTGGCCCGCGCCCTGGGCGTGCCTGCTTCCTCGGTGCTCAGCGCCTCGACCGGCGTGATCGGCCACCGGCTGCCGGCCGCGAAGATCGTCGCCGCGGCGCCTCTCCTGGCGCAGTCGCTCCGCCCCGAGCCCGAGGGCGCGGCCGAGGCGATCCTGACTACGGATACGCGCATCAAGATGGCGGCCCGGACGGTCCGGATCGGCGGGAAGGACGTGACCATCTCGGCGATCTGCAAGGGCTCGGGGATGATCGCGCCCTCGCTGGCGACGATGATCGCGGTGGTCACCACCGACGCCGCGGTCGGGCCGTCCGCGCTCGCCGGCGCGCTGCGCCGCGCGATGGAACGCAGCTTCAACGCGCTCACCGTCGACAACGACATGAGCACGAACGACGTGGTGTTCGCGCTCGCCAATGGCCTCGCCGGCAACGAGCCGGTGGTCGATCCGGGGCCCGAGCTGGACCGTTTCGCCGCCGCGCTCACCGAGGTGTGCAAAGAGCTGGCGAAGGACGTCGCCGCGGACGGCGAAGGCGCGACCAAGCTGCTCGAGGTGGAAGTGGTTGGCGCGCCCAGCGCCGAGATCGCCATGGAGCTGGCGAAGAGCGTCGCCGGCTCCAGCCTGGTCAAGGCGGCCATCTTCGGGGCCGACCCCAACTGGGGGCGCGTGCTCGCCTCCATCGGCGCGCGGGCCGGGACGGCAGGGTACGACGTGGCGCCCGCGGACGCGCGCGTCTCGGTCCAAGGCGTCGACGTCTACGACCGCGCGCCCACCGGATACGAGGGGGCGGTTCTCAAGGCGCGCATGCGAGAGCCCGAGGTCCGCGTGGAAGTGGACCTGCGGCATGGCGAGGGCACCGCGGTCGCCTGGGGATGCGACCTCTCCTACGACTACGTGAAGATCAACGCCGACTACACGTCTCTCATCGTCCCGCGGCCCGACGGAGGCGTGGCCAAGGACGACCGGCTGGCGAACTACAGCCCCGGGTTCAAGCAGCAGCTCCTGGTCGAGGCGCTTGGCTACATCCGCCGCTTCGCCGGCACGCGCTGCGTAGTGAAGTACGGCGGCGCGGCCATGGTGAAGGAGTCGTTGAAGAAATCGTTCTGCGACGACATCGGCCTCCTCCGCAGCGTCGGCTTGCGGCCCATCGTGGTGCACGGCGGCGGGCCCGAGATCACCCGGACGCTGGAGAAGCTGGGCGGCAAGGCCGAGTTCGTCGACGGGCAGCGGGTCACCAATACCAGCGACCTCAAGGTCGTCGAGATGGTGCTGACCGGCTCCATCAACACCGACCTGGTCACCCTGCTCAACCAGGAGTACGGGCACGCGGTGGGCGTCTCGGGCAAGGACGGAGCGCTGCTCCGCGCGCGCAAGCTCGTCCCGGAGAACGGCGGCCGCGACCTGGGCCAGGTGGGCGAGGTGACGCGCGTCAACAAGGAGTTCCTCGACCTGCTCCTCCAACAAGGGTACGTGCCGGTCATCTCCCCCATCGGCATCGGCGAGGACGGCCAGAGCTACAACATCAATGCCGACCAGGTCGCCGCGGAGGTGGCCATGGCGGTGGGCGCTCAGAAGCTCATCTACCTGTCGGACGTGCCCGGCATCATGAAGTCGGGAGAGCTGGTCGAGGAGCTGAACGGGGCCGGCCTCGCCGCCCAACTCGAGGACGGCACCGTCCAGGGCGGCATGAGGGTGAAGGTCCGCTCCATCCTCAAGGCACTGCAGCACGGCGTGCAGCGGGTGCACCTCATCGACGGCCGGGTCCCGCACAGCATCATCGGCGAGCTGTTCACCGACAAGGGCGTCGGCACGCTGGTGACGCCATGAGGCCGCTCAAGCTCGTGCGCGACAAGTCCGCCAGGCACGAGGCGATCCGTAAGGTCATTCGCAGCCAGCGCATCTCCACGCAGGAGGAGCTGGTGGGCCTCTTGGCGCGCGAGGGATTCGAGGTCACGCAGGCGACCTTGTCGCGCGACCTGGCGCAGCTCGGCGCGCTGCGCGTGTCGCGGCCCGAGGGAACCGTCTACGAGCTGGACGCCGCGGCGCTGCCCGCGCCCGCGCAGCGGCTGCACGAGCTGGGCGAGCTGGTCACCTCCTGGGCCGAGAACGACGCCCTGGTGGTGCTTCGCACCCCACCCGGCGCGGCCCCCTCGGTCGCGCTCGCCATCGACTCCGCGCGCTTGCCGGAATGCCTCGGCACGCTTGCGGGGGACGACACCATCTTCGCCACGCCGGTCCGTGGCGTCACCACGCGGCGGCTGGCGCAACGGCTGCGCGCGCTCTTCGGAAGGGAGCTGACATGAGCAGGCAGAAGATCGTCCTCGCGTACTCCGGCGGTCTCGACACGAGCGTCCTGGTGCGCATCCTCGGCGAGGAGTACGGCTACGACGTCGTCGCCTGCCACGCCGACGTGGGCGAGGCGAAGGACCGGGAGAAGCTGGCGCAGAAGGCGCGCCAGTCCGGCGCGGTGGCCTGCGAGATCGTCGACGCCAAGGACGAGTTCGCCCGCGAGTTCTGCTTCCCGGCCCTGCAGGCGAACGCGCTGTACCAGGGCGTGTACCCGCTCTCGGCGGCGCTCTCGCGCCCGCTCATCGCGCGCCACCTGGTGGCGGCCGCGCGCAAGCACGGCGCCGGCGCGGTCGCCCACGGCGCGACCGGGAAGGGCAACGACCAGGTCCGGTTCGACCTGGCCGTGAAGGGCCTGGCGCCGGACCTCAAGATCATCGCCCCCCAGCGCGAGCGGAACATCACCCGCGATGCGGCCATCGAGTACGCGCAGAAGCACGGCATCGAGGTGCCGGCCAGCAAGAAGAGCCCGTTCTCCATCGACGAGAACCTCTGGGGGCGCAGCATCGAAGGGGGCGCGCTGGAAGACCCGAACACCGAGCCGCCCGAAGAAGCGTTCGCCTGGACGAAGTCCTGGAAGGACGCGCCTGCGAGCCCGACCTACGTGAAGATCGCCTTCGAGAAGGGCCTTCCCGTGAGCGTGGACGGACAGCGGTTGCCGCCCGCCGAGCTGATCGTGCGGGTCGGCAAGCTGGCCGGGGACAACGGCGTCGGGCGGATCGACCTGATGGAGGACCGGGTGGTCGGAATCAAGAGCCGGGAAACCTACGAGTGCCCCGCCGCCGTGGCGCTCATCGCGGCGCACCAGGACCTGGAGCGCTTCACCACCCTGCGCCAGTCGCTTCAGGTGAAGCAGTTCCTCGAGCAGAAGTTCGCCGAGCTGACCTACGACGGGTTCTGGTTCTCGCCGCTGCGCCACGCCATCGAGGCGTTCAACGACGAGCACGCGAAGACCATCACCGGCGAGGTGACCATCCGCTTCCACAAGGCTTCGATGCGGGTGGTCGGGCGGACCTCCCCGAACGGCGTGTACAACCACGCGCTGAGCACCTACGGCGTGGAGGACAAGTTCGACCACAAGGCCGCCGAGGGCTTCATCAACCTGCTCGGCCTGTCCCTGCACGAGTTCAGCCGGCTGCACGGCGGGGAGCGGAAGTGATGCTCGCCAAGACCGAGGCTGCCGGTGAGCGCGGGCTCCTTCCCGAGGTGCTCGCGTTCACCAGCTCGCTGCCGCTCGACCGGCAGCTCCTGCGGGAGGACCTCGCGGGGAGCCTCGCTCACCTCACCATGCTGTCCCGCTGCGGGATCGTGCCGCAGAAGGCGGCGCTCGCCATCCGAGGCGAGCTGGTGAAGCTGTGGGACCTCGATCCGCTGCAGCTCCCGGCGGAAGAGGACGTGCACATGGCGGTCGAGGCGCAACTCACGGCGGCGCTGGGCGAGACGGCCGGGATGCTCCACAGCGCCCGGTCCCGCAACGACCAGGTCGCGCTCGACTTGCGGCTCCACGTCCGCGAGCAGGCCGCCCGGGCCCTGGAGGAGGTGGCACGTCTGCTGGGCGCGCTCGTGGCGCGGGCGCGCGAGGAGAAAGACACCATCCTCCCGTCGTACACGCACCGCCAGCGCGCGCAGCCGGTGAGCCTTTCCTATCTCCTGGCCGGCTACGGCGCGATGTTCGCCCGCGACGCCGACGCGCTTCGCGGCGTGCTCGCCGCCGCCGACGCGATGCCCCTCGGAGTGGGAGCGATCGCCGGCACCTCGCTCCCCATCGACCGCGAGATCACCCGGAAGCTGCTGCGCTTCGAGCGGCTCACCGAAAACGGCCTCGACACCGTGGGCGATCGGGACTTCGCGCTCGATTTCGCTTACGCCGCCGCCCGCGCGCTCCTGCACGCGTCGCGCGTCGCCACCGACATCATCGATTTCTCCAGCGCGGAGTTCGGCTTCGTGAGGCTCGAGGGCAGCATCGCCTGCGGTTCGTCGATGATGCCGCAGAAACGGAACCCGGACGTGTTCGAGCTGATCCGCGGGAAGGCGGGGCGCGCGGTGGGCAACCTGACCGGGCTGCTCGTCACGGTGAAGGGGCTCCCCGGAGGCTACAACCGCGACCTGCAGGAGGACCGCCAGCCCGTCCTGGAGACGGGTCCCCTCCTCCGGGCCGTGTTCTCGCTGCTCCGCATCGGGCTCGACCACGTGAAGTTCGACCCCGAGCGCACCCTGCGCGCGGTGGAGTCCGACTACACGCAGGCGACCGACCTGGCCGAGGCGCTGGCCCTCAAGGGCGTCCCGTTCCGTACCGCCTACCAGCTGGTGGGCAAGCTGGTGCGGGCGTGCCAGGACCAGGGACTGCCCCTGGCGCGCGCGACCCCGCAGCTGGCCCGGCAGATCGACCCGCGATTCGACGACGAGGTGCTGCGCGCCGCGGATCCCCGCGCCTCGGTCGCGCGCAAGCGCAACGCCGGCGGGACCGGACCTGCGCAGGTGCAGGAGCAGATCGACGCGCTGGAGCGACAGGCTGCGCGGGCCGCCGAGGCCGCCCGCGCCGTGCCCAGGCTGCACGATCTCTTCGGTGAGCTGCGGGAGGCCGATCTGTGAAGCGCGATTTCCTCCGCCTGTCGGACTTCACCCCTGCGGAGCACGCAGCGCTGTTCCGGCGCGCCCGAGAGCTGAAGGAAGCCCGCCGCCGCGGTCAGGTGGTGAGCACCCTCGCGGGACGCACCCTCTTGCTATTGTTCGAGAAGCATTCCACGCGCACGCGCCTGAGCTTCGAGGCGGCGATGGGCCAGCTGGGCGGGAGCGCGATCACGCTGCCGATGCAGGACAGCCAGGTCGCGCGGGGCGAGTCCCTGGCCGACACGGGCGCGGTCGCCTCGCGCTACGTCGATGCGATCGTGTACCGAACGTTTGGGGACGATCGCCTCCGCGAGCTGGCTCGCACCGCGACCGTGCCCGTCATCAACGGGCTCTCCGATGGCGGCCACCCCGTGCAACTCCTCGCCGATCTCTTCACCGTGGAGGAGCGGCTCGGGCCCCTGGCCGGCAAGGTCGTTACCTGGGTCGGCGACGGAGCGTCGAACATGGCGCTCTCCTGGATCGAGGCGGCGCCGCTCTTCGGGTTCACGCTCCGCATCAGCGCCCCGGAAGGATTCCGGCCTGCGCGTGGCTCCGGGTTCGAGCTGATCGCCGACGCGCGCGAGGCCGTGCGGGGCGCCGACGTGGTGACCACCGACGTCTGGATCAGCATGGGCCAGGAGAAGGAGGCGGCCGCGCGGCGGAAGGCGTTCGCCGGCTACTGCCTGGACGAAGCGCTGCTGGCCTTGGCGAAGCCGTCCGCCATCGTCCTGCACTGCCTGCCGGCGCACCGGGGGGAGGAGATCAGCGCGGGAGTGATCGACGGCCCTCAATCGGCGGTGCTGGACGAGGCGGAGAACCGCATGCACGTGCAGAAGGCGCTGCTCGAGGCCCTCATCCTCCGGCGGTGAGAGCACCGCGCGGTCCGGGGCGGCATCGGCTATGGTGTGCTCCCCATGATTGCCCGACTGTCCGCCGTGCTGCTCCTCTGCGTCGCGGCGTGCAAGCCCCAGCCGGCGACCACGACGCTCCGCGTCAGCATGATCCCCACCACCGACCCGTCCAAGGCGACCCGGGAGATGCAGCCCCTGGTCGACTACCTGGGAAAACGGACTGGCGCCAAGGTGGAGATGACCATCCCGACCAACTACGCGGCGGTGGTGGAGGCGCTGGTGAACGATCAGGTCGACGTCGCCCACCTGGGCGGGTTCACCTACGTGCAGGCCTCGAGGCGCGCGGGCGTCAAGCCGCTCGTCCAGCGCGACCGTGACCGCGAGTTCCACAGCAAGTTCGTGACCCAGCCCGGCTCGCCCATCCAGTCGCTCGGCGACCTGAAGGGGCGCTCCTTCGCCTTCGGCGACGTGAACTCGACCTCGGGACACCTGATGCCCGAGTACTTCATGCGGCAGGCGGCCGTGGATCCATCTGTAATCGCGAAGGCGATCTACACGGGCGGACACGACGCGACGCTCCTGGCGGTGGCGAACGGGAAGGTCGACGCGGGCGCGCTCGACGAAGCGGTCTTCCAGCGCTTGACCACCACCGGGAAGGTGGATCCGGCCAAGGTGCGCGTGTTCTGGACCACTCCCCCCTTCCTCGACTACGTGTGGGTGGCGCGGAAGGGGCTGGACACGAAGCTTTCGAGCGCGCTGGCGACCGCCTTCCTCGGGCTCAACGAAGCCGATCCGCAGCAGAAGCAGATCCTCGACGTGCTCGCGGCGAAGAAATACCTGACCGCCGACGACGCCAGTTACGACAAGCTCAGGCAGGCGGCGGAGCAGGCGGGCCTGCTGCGGTGATCTACGACCTCCGAACGGTTGCGCACGTCTATTCGGGCCGCGCGGGAGCGGTGCGCGCCCTGGAGGACGTGACGCTGCGGGTGTCGCGCGGCGAGCGGGTTGCGCTGCTCGGTCCTTCGGGCGCGGGCAAGTCGACGCTCCTCCGCCTCCTGAACGCGACTCTCCGGCCGGCGCGCGGCGCGCTGTTTTTCGAGGGACGCGACCTCTCCGCGCTCGGGCCCGGCGAGTTGCGCGCAGTGCGGCGGCGCATCGGCACCATCTTCCAGCATCCCTCCTTGGTGCCCTCGCTGACGGCGCAGCAGAACGCGCTCTGTGGAAGGTTGGGCAGCTGGAACCTGCTCCGATCGCTGCGGGCCCTGGTCGTTCCGGGGTCCGAGGACGTCCGCGCCGGGCTCGCCGCCCTGGAGACGGTCGGCCTCTCCGGCAAGGCCGCCGCCCGCGCCGACGAGCTGTCGGGCGGACAGCAGCAGCGCGTGGCGATCGCGCGCGTCCTGGTGCAGGACCCGGAGGTCGTCCTCGCCGACGAGCCGTTCGCTTCGCTCGATCCGGGGCTCACCGCCCAGCTGGCCGACCTGCTCTTCGAGGTGACGCAACGACGCACCCTCGTCGCCGCCATGCACGACGTGGACCTGGCCCTGCAGCGCTTCCAGCGCATCGTCGGCGTGCGCGCCGGACGGGTCGTCTTCGACGTGCCGGCCGCGGAGGTCTCGCCGGAGCTCCTCCAGCAACTCTATGCCCGCGAGGCGAGGCGCGCCGGGTGAAGCGGGCCGCCGTCGCCGGCGCGGTCTGCGCGGCCCTGGCGCTGTGCATCGCCGGCGCCGGCGTGCACCCCGCCTTCGACGCGCGCGCGCTGGGCGCGTTCGTCCGCGGCGTGTTCCCGCCGGATCTCTCGCCGCCGTTCTTGCGCGTGGTGGGGCTGGCCATCGCGCGGACGCTCGGCATCGCCGTGGCGGGCACCGCGCTCTCGGTGCTCGGGGGCCTTCCGCTGGGCATCCTCGCCACGCCATCGCTCTTCCGTCGCGGGCCGCTCCTGGCCGGCGAGCGCCCAGGCCTGCTGACGGCGCTGGTCGCCCTCGCGAGCCTCGCCGCCCGCGCCCTCCTCCGCTTCCTGCGCGCCGTGCCCGACCTGGTCTGGGCGCTCCTCTTCGTGGTCGGCTTCGGGCTGGGACCGCTTCCCGGAGCGCTCGCCTTGGGGGTGAGCGCGGCGGGCATCCTGGGCCGTGTCTACGCGGATCTCTTCGAGGGGGTGCCGCCCGGTCCGGTGGTCGCGCTGCACGCGGGCGGCGCCTCGCGGATGCAGGTGTTCGCCGCGGCGATCTGGCCGCAGGCGGCGCCCGCGGTAGCCGCTTACACGCTCTACTCCTTCGAGTGCTGCGTCCGCGCCGCCGCCGTGCTGGGCTTCGTCGGCGCTGGCGGCATCGGGGGAGAGATCAACCTGTCGATGCGGCTGTTCGAGTACGGCCAGGTGCTCACGCTGCTCCTCGCTTTTGTCGCGCTGGTGTTGCTCACCGATGCCGTGAGCCGGCGCCTGCGGGGCCGCTTCCAGCGCAACGCGGTGCACGGAAGCGGCCTCCTGCGCGGGCCCGTCGAAGGCCGTGTCGCCCGCCGGGCCCCCGCCCTGCTCTGGATCGCGCTCGCCGCGCTCGCCTTCCAGCAGGCCGGCTTCCTGGGGATCGCGGCGCCCGGCCTGCTCGGCCACTTCGGCCGCTTCGCCCGCCAGCTGTTCCCGCCCGATCTGTCCGCCGGCTTTCTCGCCAGCCTCCTCGAGCCGCTCTGGCAGACGGTCTCCATCTCGGTGGTGGGCACCGCGATCGGGATCGCGCTCGGCGGCGCGCTGGCGCTGCCGGCAACGGCCACGCTGCTCCTCGATCGACGCGACGCGCCCGGCGTGCTCGGCCGCGCCGCGCGGCTGCTCGCGTACTCCGGCTCCCGCCTGCTGCTCGCGATGCTCCGCTCGATCCCCGAGCTGGTCTGGGTCCTGCTCTGCATCCTGGCGGTGGGACTGGGACCGTTCGCGGGCGCGCTCGCACTGGGCCTGCACACGGCGGGCGTGCTCGGCAAGCTCTACGCGGAGACGCTGGAGGAGGTCCCCGACGGTCCGGTCGAGGAGCTGCGCGCGGCCGGCGCGACGCTGCCGCAGCGGCTCCTGTGGGCGATGTGGCCCCAGGCCCGCGAGATGCTGCTCGGGTACACGCTTCTGCGCTGGGAGACGAACCTGCGCGTGTCGACGGTGGTCGGCATGGTGGGCGGCGGCGGGCTCGGGCTCGCCCTCTACAACAACGTGCAGCTCGGCTTCTACCCCCGCGCAGCCACGCTGGTCCTGCTCATCTATCTCTTGGTCTCCGTCACGGACTGGCTCTCCGACCGGCTGCGGAAGCCGGTCACCTCCGCCGAGGCGCCGCCGGCCAGCGCGATGGAGTTGATCAGCGCTGCTTCTGGTAGTCCTGCAGCGCCTTGACGCTGGGCGGCCCCTGCTGGAGCGCCTCGATCGCCGCCACGGCCGCGCGGCACGAGGTGAGCGCGGTGAAGTACGGGATGCCGTGCATCAGGGTCTCGCGGCGGATGCTGTAGCTGTCCGCGATGGCCTGCTTCCCGGAGGTGGTGTTGAACACCAGGGCGATCTCGCCGTCGATGATCTTGTCGACGACGTGCGGCCGGCCCTCGGCCACCTTCAGGACCGGGGTGGCAGGGACACCTCGTTCGCGGAGGTAGCGCGCGGTGCCCTGGGTCGCAACCACCTCGAATCCGCAGGCCACCATCCGGCGGGCCAGATCGACGGTCCCCTCCTTGTCCTCGTCGCGCACGGAGATGAACACGCGCCCTTCGAGCGGCAGCGTGTTCCCCGCGGCGATCTGCGCTTTGGCGAATGCGCGCGCGAACGAGTCGTCGATGCCCATGACCTCGCCGGTGGAGCGCATCTCCGGACCCAGGATGGTGTCGGCGCGGGAGAAACGATGGAAGGGGAACACGGCCTCCTTCACGCTCGTGTGCTTGGGAAGGACGGTCTTGGTGATCCCCTGCTCGGCCAGGGTCTTTCCCACCGTGCAGAGCGCCGCCACGCGGGCCCAGGGGATTCCCGTCGCCTTGCCCACGAAGGGCACGGTGCGCGAGGCGCGTGGATTCGCCTCCAGGACGTAGATGCGCCCCTCCCGTACGGCGAACTGGACGTTCATCAGGCCGACCACGCGCAGGTGCCGCGCGAGCGCGACCGCCTGCCGGGAGATCTCGTCGATGATCTTCGGAGACAGGCTGAACGGAGGGAGCGCGCAGGCCGAATCGCCCGAGTGGATGCCCGCTTCCTCGATGTGCTCCATCACGCCGCAGACGACGTACCGCTCGCCGTCGCCGACGCAGTCGACGTCGACTTCGATGGCGTCCTTGAGGAATCGGTCGATGAGGATCGGCCGCTCCTCGGAGGCCCGCACCGCCTCCGTGGAGTACTGCACCATCCCCTCGTCGTCGTGCACCACTTCCATCGCGCGCCCGCCCAGCACGAAGCTGGGGCGCACCATCACCGGATACCCGATGCGCCGGGCGGTCGCGAGCGCCTCCTCGGCGCTGCGCGCCACGCCGTTCTCCGGCTGGAGCAGCTTCAGCTCCTCGACCACCCGGGCGAACCGCTCGCGGTCCTCGGCGGCGTCGATGGCGTCCACGCTGGTGCCCAGGATGGGGATGCCCGCATCGAGCAGCCCCTGGGCCAGCTTGAGCGGGGTCTGCCCGCCGAACTGCACGATGGCGCCCATCGGCTTCTCGCGCCGGGCGATCTCGACCACGTCCTCCAGCGTGAGCGGCTCGAAGTAGAGGCGGTCGGAGGTGTCGTAGTCGGTGGAGACCGTCTCGGGGTTGCAGTTGACCATGATGGTCTCGAACCCCGCAGCCCGCAGCGCGAAGCTGGCCTGCACGCAGCAGTAGTCGAACTCCACCCCCTGCCCGATCCGGTTCGGTCCCGAGCCGAGGATGAGCACCTTCTTCCGCGCGTCGGGGCGCACCTCGTCTTCGTCCTCGTAGGAGGAGTACAGGTACGGCGTGTTCGCCTCGAACTCGGCGGCACAAGTGTCGACGCGCTTGAAGACCGGGTGGAGGTCCAGCGCCTCCCGCTTCTGCGCGATCTCCTTCTCCGGCCTGCCCGCGAGCTGCGCGATGCGCTTGTCGGAGAAGCCGAGCCGCTTCCAGCGCTGCAGCTGTGAAAGCGCCTCGCCGCCCGCGATCTCCCGCTCCGCGCGGATCAGCTCCTCGATCTCGCGCAGGAACCAGGGATCGATCGCGGAGAGCTGCGCGATCTCGCTGGTCTGGATTCCCGCGCGGTATGCCTCGGCCACCCAGAAGAGACGTCGCGGGGTGGGCGTCTTCACCTCCGACCGGATGCGCTCCAGCTCCTGCGCGCTGTAAGACGCTCCCTCCGGGGGGGCGTCGCGCCCGAGCGGGCTGTGCAGGCCGGTGGTGCCGTTCTCCAAGCTGCGCAGCGCCTTCTGCAGGGCCTGGTTGAAGGTGCGCCCGATGGACATCACCTCGCCGACCGACTTCATCGAGGTGGTGAGCGTCTGGTCGGCGTGCGGGAACTTCTCGAAGTTGAAGCGCGGGATCTTCACCACGCAGTAGTCGATCGCCGGCTCGAAGGAGCTGGGCGTCGACTTGGTGATGTCGTTCTGGATCTCGTCGAGCGTGTATCCGACGGCCAGCTTGGCGGCGATGCGCGCGATGGGGAAGCCGGTCGCTTTCGAGGCCAGCGCCGAGCTGCGCGACACGCGCGGGTTCATCTCGATGACCACGATGCGCCCGGTCTTCGGATGCACCCCGAACTGGATGTTCGACCCGCCCGTCTCCACCCCGATGGCGCGGATGACCTGCCGGGCGATGTCGCGCATCTGCTGGTACTCCACGTCGGAGAGCGTCTGCGCGGGCGCGACGGTGATCGAGTCCCCGGTGTGCACGCCCATCGGGTCCACGTTCTCGATGCTGCAGATGATGACGACGTTGTCCGCCTTGTCGCGCATCACCTCCAGCTCGAACTCCTTCCAGCCCAGCACCGACTCCTCGACGAGCACCTCGTGTGTGGGCGAGTAGGACAACGCGCGCGCGCCCATTTCCTCCAGCTCTTCGCGGTTGTA
>DASQBG010000101.1:0-4733 GCA_035635335.1 Myxococcales bacterium
ACCCGACCTCGAACCCGACGCCGACCTCGAACCCGACGTCGACCTCGAACCCGACGTCGACCTCGAACCCGACCTCGACCGCCCCGACCTCGACGTCGAAGCCGACGACCAGCTCGCCCCCCGTCGCCTCTTCGCGCCCTCCAGTCCCGGCGCGCCGCGCAGCCATTGCGGCCGCCGCCCAGAAGGCTGGCCTCACCCCCGATCCCCTCCTCACTCCCGTCGACCAGCTCCGCGGTGTGGGCCCGGCCATCCGTGACAAGTTGCGCGGCAAGGGCCTCGCCACCGTGCAGGACCTGCTGCTCAACCTGCCGCGCCGTTACGAGGATCGGCGCAAGCGCCGCACCGTGGCGGAGGCGCCGATCGGAGAGCGGAGCGTCATCGCCGGCACCATCGCGTGGATCGACGAAGTGCGCGCCCGGCGCGGGCGCCGCCTGGAGGTGCGGCTGCGCGACGACGAGGGCGGCTACCTGATGCTGCTCTGGTTCCACTACCGGCCCGCGCTCGTGCAGCGGCTGCGCACCGGCGCGCGCGTGGTGGTGAGCGGCGAGGTGCGCGCCGGCTGGCGAGGCGGCGGCAAGACCATGTCCCATCCGGACGTCGAGCCTCTGGAGCCCGCAGGGGGCGGCGCGTTGCCGTTCGACCCCTCCTCCGACGACTCGTTCGGGCGCGTGGTGCCCGTGTACACCGAACTGGAAGGGGTGCCGGCGCGCACCTACCGCCGGATCGCCCGCCGCGCGGTGGACGAGTACGCGCGCCACCTGGCCGACGTGCTGCCGCGCGGAGTGCTGGAGCGCCGGGAGCTGTGGCCCCTGGCCGAAGCCGTGCGCGAGGCCCATTTCCCCGATCGGAGCGCCGACGTGGCGGCGGCCGCGCAGCGCCCGGCGGGAGAGCCGCACCGCCGCATGGCCTTCGAGGAGCTGTTCATGGTCCAGCTGGGACTTGCTCTCCGGCGGCGCGGGGTCAAGGTGGAGCCGGGGATCGCTTTCCGCGCGAGCGAGGAATCCATCGAGCGGATCGTGAAGTCGCTCCCCTGGCCGCTGACGCGGGCCCAGCGTCGCTCGGTGGAGGCCATCGCCCAGGACATGCGCAAGCCCGAGCCGATGAACCGCCTGCTGCAGGGTGACGTCGGCAGCGGCAAGACCGCGGTGGCGCTCTGCGCCGCGCTCCTCGCCGTCGAGGACGGGTACCAGGCCGCGCTGATGGCCCCCACCGAGATCCTCGCCGAGCAGCACACCCGCTCCTTGCGCCGGCTCTTGCGCGGGCGGCGCGACTTGCACGTCGAGCTGGTGACGGGCAGCCTCGGCGCCCGCGAGCGCGCGCATGCGGAGCGCCTGGTGCGCGGCGGCGCGGCGCACATCGTCGTCGGCACCCATGCGCTGGCCGAAGAGGACACCGAGTTCCACAAGCTCGGGCTGGCGGTGATCGACGAGCAGCACCGGTTCGGGGTGATGACGCGCGCCCGCCTGATGAAGAAGGGGGCGCGGCCCGACGTGCTGGTGATGACGGCGACGCCCATTCCGCGCACGCTGGCGCTCACGCTCTACGGCGACCTCGACGTGAGCGTTCTCGACGAGCTGCCCCCGGGCCGTACCCCGATCGCGACCCGCGTCTACCGCGACGCGCAACGCGACCGCGCCTACGACGTCGTCCGGCGGGAGCTGAAAGCGGGGCGCCAGGCCTACGTGGTGCTGCCGCTGGTCGAGGAGAGCGAGAAGCTCGCCGACCTGAAGGCGGCCACCAAGGAACGCGACCGGCTGGCGGTCGAGGTGTTTCCCGACCTCCCCATCGGGCTGGTGCACGGGCGGCAGAGCGCTCAAGAGCGCAACGAGGCGATGGACCGGTTCGTGCGCGGCGAGGATCGCATCCTGGTCGCCACCACCGTCATCGAGGTAGGCGTCGACGTGCCCAACGCGACGGTGATGCTCGTCGAGCATGCGGAACGGTTCGGGCTCTCGCAGCTCCACCAGCTCCGCGGCCGGGTGGGCCGGGGCGCGGCGAAATCGCACTGCCTGCTGCTCACCGGGACCTCCGGCGCCGAGTGGGGTCCCGCCGCCCGCGAGCGGCTCAAGGTGATGGAGGACACCACCGACGGCTTCCGCATCGCCGAGGCCGACCTCGAGCTGCGCGGGCCGGGGGAGTTCCTCGGCACCCGCCAGAGCGGGATGCCCGACTTCGCGGTGGCCGAGCTGACGCGCGACCAGGCGATCTTACAGGAGGCACGGGAGGAGGCGTTCGCGCTGGTGCAGTCCGACCCCGATCTGCGCAAGCCGGAGAACGCCGCGCTGCGCGACGCCTTCCAGAACCGCTGGCGCGGCCGCCTCAGCCTCGCGCGAGTGGGATGATTCCCAGGACCTGCGGCTACCCCTCCAGCCGCCAGTCGAAGAGCATCTTGAAGTCTTCGTAGCAGGACTCGCAGATCCAGCGGCGGTCCTCGGTGTAGAAGCCTTCGCTGGCGCACCCGTCGCGCTTGAACGGAGCGAACGGGGTCCAGCAGAACTCGCACCGGTCGTGGGTCCAACCAGGACGCGGCGGCCGGTAGGGCGCGTAGCGCAACAGCTCCCCGTGCAGGTAGTTGGCCTGGTTGCCCGTGAGTCGCCAGTCATGTTTGTCGATCATGGAAGTCCTCTTCATCAGGGCACGGGGATGCCGGCGCCGGCCGGCTCGTCCAGGAGCTTTTCGCAGGCGGCCACCTTGGCCGGGTCGCCGAGCGCATTGGCCGCCGCCAGCGGGTCGCCGGAAAGGAGATTGAGGGAGAGCCCGTAGGCCACGCAGCCGCGCGCGTCGCTCACGTCTACCGCCTCCGGCGGCGCGGCGGCCAGTGCCATGGCCAGGGCCTTCACCCAGGCCAGCGCAGCGCGCCGCTTCAGCTCCGCCTCGGCAGGGACCTGCGGATCGAACTTGGCGGCCACCGACATCGCGGGCGCCGCGGCCCAGGTCAGGTCGCGCGCCTCTTCGGCCGCCCGGAGCATGCGCGTCTTTCCCGCCAGCTCGACGTCTCCCTGGGCCCGTGCGGTGAACCGGTGCTGCACGGCGGGCACGCGTTGCTTGCCGCCCTTCGCGTCAGGCACCTGCGCGACGATGCTGCTCGCCGCGTGATCGACCGTGATCAGCATGCGCCCGACGATGACGTCCGGATCATCTGCATTCCATCCGAGGTTGTAGGCGGGCCCCAGCTCTGCCAGCGCGGCGGCGAGCGAGGGATCGGCGGACATGCCCGGTTCCGGTGGGCCAATGGTGAGGCGCGGCCGCAGCTGGCCCGCGAGCGAGACGACCGCCGCCGCATCGCACGTGGATGCCCCCCAGGCCGCCCGGGCGCGGCCGCACCACAGCATCGCTTGCGCCGGGTCCGGCGCGGAGGCGACCAGCGCGTTGAGCTTCTCCTGAGGGCAGGCGCCGGCGAGCGTCGAGGCCAGGCCGCCGCGCCCCTGCGCACGCGCGGCGTCGGCGGCGCGGAGCAGCTCGGCGCAATCCGCGCGCCGCAGCATCGCATCCTGGTCAGGGGTGAGCGCATGTGCGCACGCGCTCAAGCTCAGCAGCCATGCCAGGGGATGGACGCAAGCTCTCATCTCGGGCCTTCCAACAGAGCGCGCCGCCTTTTCCCTCCCCCGGCGCATGTCCGCAAGAGGATTCACGGTCCGCAACCAGGCGGGCGCGCTGTGCTAGAAAAGAGGTCGCGCATGCGCATCGGCGAGATCCTCATTCGCGAGGGCCACCTCACGCAGGACGGGCTCGAGGAAGCGCTCGACTGGCAGGTGCTCTACGGTGGCCGGCTGGGGACCAATCTGCTCGAGCTCGAGCTCGTCAAGGAGGAGCAGGTCGCGCGCGCGCTCGGCAAGCAGCTCGGGTGCGAGGTCGCCTGGGGCGAGCTGCAACCGCAGCACGAGGTGATCCCGCTCTTTCCCAAGCACGTCGCCGACCGCGACGAGATGGTCCCCTGGAAGATGGAGAAGCGGCGTCTCAAGGTTTTGTGCACCGAGATCCACCTCGAGAAGATGGACCAGCTCGGGTACAAGCTGGGCCACACCTGCCTGCCGGTGATCGCGCCCGAGTTCCGCATCTTCCAGCTTCTGCGCGCCAACTACGGCGCAACCCGGCAGATGCGCGCGCTCGATTTCGGGGTCGTGCCGACCGAAGGACGGCGGCGCAAGAAGCAGCAGGAGGCCGCCTCCCAGCTGGGGGGCGAGCTGATCGACGAGGTTGCTTTCAACGACCTGTACAACCGGGTCGTCCAGGGCCGCGTCGCAACGCCGCCGGCCGGTACGGCGCCGGTCGCGCCGCGCGCGCAGATCGCCGCTCCGCCGGCCGAGTCGGTCGAGGCGCTGCCGGAGGACGCGATCCTCGGCGAGGTCGCTCCCGAGCCCCGCGCGCGCGATGCAACCGCCGCCGCGCCGCCGCCGGCTTGGGAGGAACCTGCGCCGCCGCCGCCCTCTACAGCGGACGCGCCGATCGATTTCAAGGAAGCGCTGCGGCTCCTTGAAGGCGTCTCGGACCGCAATGCGATCGCGCACCTGGTGCTGCGGGCCTCGCTGAGCAAGGCGAAGCGCGCGTTGCTCCTCCAGGTCCAGGGCGGCGTGGCGCTCGGCTGGGACGGGCTGGGGCAGGGCCTGGAGCAGGCGGCGCAGATCGTGGCCATCCCCCTCTCGGCGCCCAGCGCGTTCCAGCTGGTGGTCAACACGCGCAGCCACTTCCTCGGCCCGCTGCAGAGGACGCCGCTCAACATCCGCTTCCTCGCG
>DASQBG010000102.1:0-5393 GCA_035635335.1 Myxococcales bacterium
ATCGATCGCAGCTGCCGGCCGCTGTTCCCGGAGGGCTACCAGAACGAGACGCAGATCATCGCGACCGTCTTCTCCGCCGACAACCAGTACGACACCGACGTCCTGGCGCTGACCGGCGCCTCGTTCGCGCTGGCCATGTCGGACATCCCCTTCCCGTTCGCCTTCGCGGGCGTCCGCGTGGGCCGCGTCGCCGGAAAGTTCATCGCCAACCCCAGCGAGCAGGAGCGCGAGCAGGGGGACGTGGACGTCATCATGGCCGCCTCGCGGGACGCCATCTTCATGGTGGAGGGCGGCGCCAAAGAGATCGACGAGAACACCATGGTGGAGGCGCTGCTCTTCGGACAGCGCGCCATCGAGCAGCTGCTCGACAGGCAGGAGGAGCTGCGGCGCACGGTGGGGAAGGCGAAGCGGACCTTCGAGAAGACGCCGCTCGCGGGCGGCGTCTCGGAAAAGGTGCGCGCGGCCGTCCTCGAGAAGGTGCGGGACGCGTACGCGCACGACCAGAAGCACGAGCGCTACGGGCTCCTCTCGCAGATCAAGAAGGACGTGGTCGCGCAGCTCTGCGCCGAGGGCGCCGAGTTCGCCGGCAAGGAAAAGGACGTCAAGACGGCGCTGGAGGACCTCAAGTACGACTACATGCGCCGGATGATCACGCACGAGGGCCGCCGCATCGGCGGCCGCAAGACCGACCAGGTACGGTCCATCTCCTGCGAGGTGGGGCTGCTTCCCAGGGCCCACGGTTCCGCCCTGTTCACCCGTGGCGAGACGCAGGGCCTGGTCACCACCACCCTGGGCACCAGCGACGACGAGCAGCGGATGGAGAGCCTCAAGGGGCAGTCCTTCCGCAAGTTCATGCTGCACTACAACTTCCCGCCCTACTCGGTCGGCGAAGTGAAGCCGCTCCGCGGGGCGGGCCGGCGCGAGATCGGCCACGGAATCCTGGCGGAGCGCGCGCTGCGCGCGGTCCTCCCCACGGATGACAAGTTCCCGTACACCCTCCGCATCGTGAGCGACATCCTGGAGTCGAACGGCTCCAGCTCGATGGCCACGGTGTGCGCCGGCTGCCTCTCCCTGATGGACGCGGGAGTGCCGATCAGCTCGCCGGTCGCCGGCATCGCGATGGGCCTCATCAAGGAGGAGGGCCGCGTCGCCATCCTCTCCGACATCCTGGGCGACGAGGACCACCTGGGCGACATGGACTTCAAGGTGTGCGGCACCGCGAAGGGCATCACCTCGATCCAGATGGACATCAAGATCACCGGCGTGGACAAGCAGATCCTCACCGACGCGCTCAACCAGGCGCGCGCGGGCCGGCTGCACATCCTCTCCGAGATGGCCAAGGCGATCGAGAAGCCGCGCGCCGACATCTCGAAGTACGCGCCGAAGATCACCACCATCCGCATCCCGGTCAGCCGCATCAAGGACGTCATCGGGCCCGGCGGCAAGGTGATCAAGGACATCATCGCCCGCACCGGCGCCAGCATCGACATCGAGGACGACGGCTCGGTAGCCATCGCCTCGGCGAGCAGCGAGAGCGTCGACCAGGCGATCAAGATGATCCGCGCGCTCACCCAGGAGGCCGAGGTCGGCAAGATCTACCTGGGCACCGTGCGGCGCATCATGGAGTTCGGCGCTTTCGTGGAGATCTTCCCCGGCACCGACGGGCTGGTGCACATCTCGGACCTCGCCAATTCGCGCGTCAAGAAGGTGGAGGACGTGCTCAAGGAAGGCGACGAGGTGCTGGTGAAGGTAGTCTCGGTGGATCGCAGCGGCAAGATCCGGCTGTCGCGGAAGGAGGCGCTGGCGGAGCAGGCCGCGCAAGGCGACGGCAAGGGACAGCAGGCGGCCCCGGCGGCGAAGGCGTAACCCGGCCAGCGGCTCGCGGTCAGCAGCCGAGAGCCGCGAACAGGTCGATGAGCTGCAGCCCGGCCACGAGGGCACGCCCCTCCGGATCGACGGACGGGTCGTAGGCCGCGAGGCTGGCCGAGCAGATCCCTCGGGCCGCCGCGATCGCGCGGATTGCGTCCTGCACCTCGGGCGGAGTCAGCCCGTCCGGCGGAGCGAACTCGTTCGCCGGAGCGAGCGCCGGATCATGGACGTCCAGATCGATGTGCACGTGCATGCGCGGCGCCCGCACGCGATCCATCGCCGGCTGCAGCGCCGCGTCCGCGCCCAGCCGCCGGACCTCCGCGACGGTGACCCAGCTCACCCCGGAACCCTGCAGGGCGTTCCGCTCGGCTGGATCGAGATCGCGCGCGCCGACCAGGACTGCGTCATGCTCCGCGACGGGAGCGAAGCCGGGGACAGACAGCGCCAGCGGACGGAAGCAACGGCCGGTCGCGATGGCGAGCGCCATTCCGTCGAGGAACCCGCTCTCGCTCGTCTCGGGCGTGTTGAAGTCGCCGTGTCCGTCGAACCAGGCGATCCCGGTGCCCGCTCCGGCCGCGGCGAGCGCGCCGATGGCGCTGCCGCAGTTCCCCGAAAGCACCAGCGGAAACGCTTCAGCCGCGGCCGCCTCGCGCACCTCCACGGCAACAGCCCGATGCAGCGCGAAGGTAGTGCCGATCTCGGCCCGCAGCCCGGTCGGCGCCTCCACCGCCACCTCGTCCACCTCGACGCCTCGCGCGCGGAGCCGGCCCGCCGCCACGGCGAGCCGCTCGGGACCCGCGCCCATCCGGAGCCCGCGGTTGCCCGCGTCGTAGGGGACGCGAATCAGACGAACGCGCATCTGACCATCCTACTTCCGCCGCCGCGCGCCGCACATGCCCGCCGTTGCGGCATCGGCGCGCGGCTGGGAGGATCGCGGTCATGGGTCGCCTCCTCGCGCTGGTGCTGGGTCTCGCCGCTCTAGCCTTCGCGGCGAAGGTCATGCTCGCCGGCACCACGGCCGCCAGCTCCGCGGGCCCGACCCAACCGAAGCGCCAGCTCGACAACGTCCGCGCCCGCGCGAGGCAGCTCGAGCGCGAGCAACAGAAGAACGTGGACGAGATGGCCCGCAAAGCCGCCGAGCAGTAGCCGTCCTGAGCGCATCCACAGACGTCCGCCGCTCAGCGGAGCGCCGCCCCCTCGGCGGCGACTAGTTGGGCCTTGCGACCGACAACGGCGCGAGCGTTTCCGTCTCGGAGGGGCGCTGCCGCTCCGGCTGGGTCGGATCCGCCGGTAGATCCACGACCAGCGTGGTCCCGTGCTGTGCGGTCGACCGCACCCTGAGCTCGCCCCCGTGGCGCCGCACGATGTTGCGGCAGAGGAACAGGCCGAGCCCGGTGCCCTGCCCCGCCGGCTTGGTGGTGAAGAACGGCTCGAAGACCCGGTTCAGCATCCCGGCCGGAATGCCCGGGCCGTTGTCGGAGACCTCGGCCAGGACGCGCGCTCCTTCCCGCCGGACGACCACCATGATCCGGCCGTCGCGCGCCCGCTCGGTCCCGATCGCCTGCACCGCGTTCACGAATAGATTCACGAATACCTGCGACATCCGTCCCACGCTGCCGATGACCTGGGTCTCGCCGTCCATCCGCAAGGTCACGGTGGCGCGGCCGCGCAGCTCCGCCTCGGCCATGCGCAGCGAAGCCCGGACCGCCTCCTTCAGATCGAAGGGCAGCTGGGTGTTCCCGTCCGCGCTGGCCAGCGCGCCGATGTCGCGGATGATGTCGCGCATCCGGTTCGCGCCGTCGACGGCGTCGGCGGAGGCCCGGCGCATCTGCGTGAAGGTGACGGTCTCGCGGGTGGGCTGCGCCGACTCGGGCGGCGCGAAGCGCGGCAGGTGCTCCGCGATGTAGCCGGCGTTCTCCAGCACGTAGGTGAGCGGCGTGCGGATCTCGTGGGCGATGCTCGCCGCCAGCTGGCCGAGCGAGACCAGCCGATCCGACGAGGCGACGTGCTGCAGCAGCCGGTCGTTCTCCAGCGCCAGCCGCGCCTGAGCGGCGAGGACCGAGGCGCGCTCGAGATCGGCGGGTCCGAAGGGCGGGCGCTCGCGCTGGGCGGTGAGGATGGCGACCAGCCGGCCCTCGGCGGTGAGGGGATGGACCAGCCCGGGGCCGCGCGCCGCCCGCTGCGGAGGCTGATCCCCGGACGCGGCGCCCACGATGGCGGGCTCCTCTTCCGTGCGCAGCCAGTCATGTACCCAGGACGGCGCGGAAGCGCCCTGGCCGTCGCCGCCCCAGAGGTACGCCACGGTGAGGCGGCCGTCCTCGGGAGCGGGCACCAGCAGGCACGCGCTCTGGGCCGAGAGCGCCTCGGCAAACGCGCTCACGATCGCCTCGGGCAGCTTCTCGCGCGCTTCGAGCACTCCGCGCAGCGCGAGCAGCTGCGCCTCGGCTTCGCGCAGCGCCTTGCGTTCCAGCGCCCTCTCGACCAGCTCATCGAGCTCGCCTCCTTCACAGGGGCGCCGCACCGAGGCGAACGCGCCTTCCCGCAGGCAGCGGATCGCCGCCGCCCGTTCGCCCGGAAGCGCGAGCACGATCACCTCCGTCCGCGGGCACACCTTCTGGAGCGAGTGGAGCAGCGCGAGATCGGGCGGGAGCAAGGCGACGTCCCAGCCTTCCGGATCGGCAAGCCATTGAGGAAGCGCGCGCGCGTCCGCGACATGTGCGAGGCAGTGACCAAGGCGTTCGAGCTCCGCGCCTTCGCGCGCGCAGCCGACGATCAAGATCCTGCTCGCCATGGACTCCCCCAGGAGGCTGGATGGAAGCAGGGAGCAACAGGCGTGCCGGTCGGAGCGCCCCATTTCTACCCGGCCTGGAACGCGGGTCTGTCCGGCGGCAGGTGTGGGAGACGCTCCTTCCGGATGCGCCCCGGCGTGCTCGATTCGCGCATCGCCGAGCGCATCGAGCGCACCGAGATGCGCAACATCGGGCCCCCGATTCCGTAACCTAGCCGTGGCGCCGCAAGAACTGCCTTGGCCCACCCCTTGCTCAACTAGCTGGCGGGGGACCGCGAGGTCCACTCAGGACGGGTGGGAGACGGTATGACCAGGTACGCTCAGAGCTACAGCCTGATCGCCGCAGCGCTGCTCGCGGCGTGCGGAAGCGGGCGCCCTGCTCCGGTCTCCAAGTTCTCGGCAGTCCGCATGCAGGATCCCACGGAGCTGGACACCGAGAACGGACTCGTGGCTCTGAGCCTGAGCGACGCCTGCCTCAGCATCAGCCTTGCCAGCGCCCCTCCGGCAGGCAGCGAGCCCCTCACCGACCCGACCTTGCTGGACCCCACGTTGGGCGCTCCCGTAATCGACCCGCTGGCTTGCGGCGCCCTCACCAACGGCATGCCGCCGAACCTGCTCGGGCTCCAAGGTCTGCGTCCGAACTCACTGACGGACGATCACTTCAAGAAGTGGTTCGCCGCCGATCCCAAATCGGCAAACCTCCTGATGAAGTACCTGGTGAAGTGTTCGCTCCCCC
>DASQBG010000103.1:0-1796 GCA_035635335.1 Myxococcales bacterium
GGACATGAAGCGGTGCAGGCCTCCCAGCTCCGCCACCAGCCCAGGACCCGGGCGCAGGAGCAGGTGGTAGGTGTTCCCCAGCACGATCTGCGCGCCGATGCGGTGCAGGTCGTCCGGCGCGATCGCCTTCACCGACGCCGCGGTGCCCACCGGCATGAACTGCGGCGTGTCCACCTCGCCGTGGGGGAGCACCAGCTTGCCGCGCCGGGCGGCGCCGTCGGTGTGCGTGACGGTGAAGTTCATGCGATCAGCATCGCGTCGCCGTAGGAGAAGAAGCGATAGCGCCGCGCCACCGCCTCGCCGTACGCGGCCTTGATCCGGTCGAGGCCGGCGAAAGCGGCCACCAGCATCAAGAGCGTGCTCCTGGGCAGGTGGAAGTTGGTGAAGAGCCCGTGGACGGCGCGGAACCGGTATCCGGGCGTGATGAACAGATCGGTGGTGCCCGGGCCCGGCCGTCCCTGCGAGGCCTCCAGCGTGCGCAGCGCCGTGGTCCCCACCGCGATCACGCGCTCTGCCCGCGCGATGGCCCGAGCCGATTCCTCCGGCACGAAGTAGCGCTCGCGGTGCATGCGGTGGTCCTCGATCCGCTGCGCGCGAACGGGGAGGAAGGTCCCGGGTCCGACGTGCAGGGTGATCGGCGCCAGCGCGATGCCCCGGGCGCGAAGCGCCTCGATCAGCGCGGGCGTGAAGTGCAGGCCCGCGGTGGGCGCCGCGATCGCGCCCCGCTCGCGCGCGAAGATGGTCTGGTACCGGTCGCGATCGGCCGGCCCCGGCGCACGGCGGATGTACGGCGGGAGCGGCAGCTCCCCGGCCTCGTCGAGGAACCTCCAGAGAGCGTCGCCCTGGAGCGGGAGCCGCACCACGAGCTCCCCGCCTTCGCGCACCTGGACGATCTCGATCCGGCTGCCCAGCACCTCGACGCAGGCCCCTTCGCGCAGCGGTTTCGACGCCTGCCCGAGCGCCAGCCAGTCCGGGCCAAGCAGCGGCTCGACCAGGAGCAGCTCCACCTTCCCTCCCGTGCCTTCCTTGCGCCCGTGAAGGCGCGCGGGGATGACCCGCGCGTCGTTCACGACCATCACATCTCCAGGGGCCAGGAGCCCCGGCAGCTCGCGCACCAGCCGGTGATCCATGGACCCGGAGCGGCGCGGCAACACCAGCAGCCGCGACGCGTCGCGCTCGGGCAGCGGGCCCTGCGCGATCAGGTCCTCGGGCAGCTCGTAGTCGAACTCGGCCAGATCCACGGGGGCGCTTCTATACCGGGCACCGCTTCCGCGCGAGGAAAGTCAGGCGTTCTCCACCTGGTCGGCGATCTCGTAGAGCCCCGTCTGCGGCAGGCACATCCCCGCCTCCGCGGCGCTGGCGAGAACGCCGTCCTCGACCCACTGGAGCAGCCATTCGCCCGCCACCGACGGGTCGTGCTGCGGGAGCGCGGCGCCGCGATCGGTCGCCCAGCGCAGGTTGCACGCCTCGTGGGCGCCCACCGCCGGCGCGGCGATGAAGGGAAGCCCCAGCGCGGCGAAGAACGTCAGCTCGGAGGGCTTGCTCCAGAGCACGTCGGCGCGCGCGAGCAGCTCGTTGAAGCGCTTGAAATAGGAGAAGACGTCCTGGTCGTAGAGGAGCTCCGCTCCCACGTGCCCGATCAGCCCGTGTGCCGACAGCGCGGTGCTGAGCGCGGAGGCGACGTCCGGCCGCCGGCCGGCCACCACAGCGAGCCGCAGCGAGCCGTCGAGGACCTTCTTCTTCATCCCCGCGATCACCGCCTTGGCCAGGGGCACCTGGGCGCCGGCGCCGCCCAC
>DASQBG010000104.1:0-12525 GCA_035635335.1 Myxococcales bacterium
GGACATCGACGGGAGCGCCGCCGCCGAGATGGACATGGCGAAGAGCGACACGGGCAGCGTGTACAGCGTCTGCGCGTACGCGAGCGCGGCCACCATGCCGCTGGGCAGCCAGGAGGCGATCACGTTGTCGATGTACGCCGAGAGCTGCACCACGCCGCGGCCGGCGACGACCGGAAGGAAGCTGCGCACCACGTCGCGGACGTGCGCGCTGGCGCGACCCAACGACAGCCGCAGGCGGCCACCGAGGAGCGCCAGCACGGCTGGGACCTGCACGAACACTTGAAGGAACGCGCCGGCCACCGCGCCCCACGCGGTGACCACCGCCAGGTCGGCCGGACCCAGCCGCCAGCCGCGGCCACCGAGGATGAGCGCGGCGACCTGCGCGGCGCTCCACACCACCGGAGCGGCATAGCTCAGGAAGAACCTGTGGTGGCTGTTCAGCACGCCCAGGCAGAACGCGCTGAGCACCAGCAGCGCCGTGCCCGGGAAGAAGATCCGGACCAGCTGGATGGTCAGCTCGCGCTTCTCGCCGCTGAACCCCGGAGCGATCGCGTCGATGAGCCAGGGCGTGGCGAGCACGCCCAGCAGCGTGAACACCGTGGTGACCAGCGAGAGGAGCCCCGCCACCGCGCCCGCGACCTTGCGCGCCTCGTCCTCCCGGCCCTCCGCGCGCAGCGCCGCGTATACCGGGATGAAGGACGCGCTGAGCACTCCCTCGCCCAGGAGGTTTTGCAGGAAGTTGGGGATCTTGAACGCCGCGTTGTAGGCGTCCGCCGCGTCCGAGGTGCCGAGGAAATGCCCGAAGACGCTCTGCCGGACCAGCCCGGCCAGCCGGCTGAGCAGGATCCCCGCCGCCACCAGCGCCGCCCCGCCGCCGCGCCCACGCCCGCGAGCCGGCGCCGCCGGAGTCGCCGCCACTGGCGGCGCGATCTGCTCGCTCACGCCGCGAGGATAGACCAAAAGCTTCACAGGGAGCGCGGGAGTTTTGGGAGGGCGGGAGGATACTCGACGACTTTCCTCGAGTCGGAAGCCTCGCAAAGCCCTCCCGCGCTCCCCAACCTTCCGCGCTCCCTGTCTGTCTTGAGCCCTTTTCGGCTACCCGATCGGCGAGCACTTCACCGCCGCGCTCGATGCGGTGTTGTTCTCGAAGTGGCAGTCCCCGACCTTCTGGTTCGGGTCCACCACCGCGCGCACCGGCGCCGACGCGTTCTGCGGCGGCGCCGACCAGGGTACCGTGACCTTCTCGCTCGCTCCCGGCTGCAGGATCGCCTTGGTCGCGCCGCTACCGATCAGCACGCTGCCGCCCGCGAGCTCGGCGTAGAAGTCCACCTGCACGCCCGGTCGCGCCGGCGTGGCGCCGCCGTTGTAGACCGTCGCGCTCACCTTCGCTCCGCCGGCCATGCAGTTGGTCAGGTCGGGGGCCACCTCGCAGACGGAGAGATCGGGCGAGCTGAACACGCCCTGCCCCTGCACGTTCTGCCGGTAGCTGTTCGACTGGCCCGGGTCCCACGAGTTCGGCTCGGGGAACGGCAGGCTGCCGTCCACGTTCACGTTGGTCACGTGGTAGGCGTGCTGGTTCCAGACGCTGCGGGTGTTGACCCATTTGTCGCTGGGCGACCGCAGCGCCTTGAGGCCGAGGTAGGGAGAATCGGAGATCGTCATCCCGCCCCCTGGCCAGTCGCACTTGTACTGGCAGACGTTGTTGTTGGGGACCAGCACCTTGGCGCGGCCGCTGCCGTCGATATCCGCAACGATGGGCGTTTCGTATGCCGTGCAGCTCGCGTTCTTCTCCTGCACCAGCGTCGCACCCGTCTTGCCGTCGTAGACGCGGAAATAGCACTGGTCACTGTAGACGACGCTCGCGTTCCCCTTGCCCTCGAAGTCGAACACCGAGCTGCCCGTCGCCGACGAGCAGTCGAACGTCTGCGACTGCCAGATGAACCCCTTGCCGGGCTTCCAGACCACGTAGCCGCCCTGGGCCGCGATGCCGACCTCGGGGAGGCCGTCGCCGTCGAAGTCCGCGATCGTCGGTGCACCGCCCATGTTCGTCTCATTCCCGCAGTTCGGGTTCGCCGGGAGTGGAATCGGGTTCAGCAGGATCCCGCCCGTCCAGTCATGGATGCGGAGGAAACCGTGGGTGGCGACCACGATCTGCGGGTGCTTGTCCTCGGGCTTGATGCCCATCGGCATGCCGTAGCCGGCGAAATTCGCCAGCGCGGGGAAGCCGTCCGGGCAGAAGTCCTCGAACCCGCCCGGGCAGACGCAGACCTGCTGGCCGGTGCTGCTGCTCGTCGTGCTGCCGTACGGGCAGTTCGGCGGCTTGCTCGAGATCCGCACGCCGACGCCGAAGAGAGCGCGGCAGGTGTATCCGGTCGGCGAGCTGGCGTCCTTCTCCAGCTTGTAAGCGTTGTTCCCGGTGACGATCTCGGGAACGCCGTCCAGGTCGATGTCGGCGATGGCGCTGAGGGTCCCGACGCCGTTGCCACTGACCTGATCGCCGCCGCCGGGAGCGCGCGTCTGCGGGCAGAGCGTCTTGCCCGTCGCGGCGTCGTAGACGCCGTTGCCGACCACCACCTGCGCGCTCTTCGAGTCCGGCAAAAGGCGCGCGATGGCGGGACCGCCCCACCACACCGAGGGAGCCGGCTCGCCGTTCTGCGGGTTCCCGCGGTTGAGCCAGAGGAAGTCGCCTTTCTCGTCGAACGCGATGAGCCCGCCGTGCTGGTGGGACTCTTTGTTTCTCGCGCGATCGTCGAAACGACACGAAGGCGGTCCGCTGAAGCAGTCCGTCGGATCCCAGCCGCCCGTCACGAAGCAGACGCGCCCATCTCCTTTGCAGTCGCCGGCGGCGATCGACGCGTTGCCGTCCACCGCGCCGATCACGTTGATGGCGTTCCAGAAGTCCTTCGGCGCGCTCCAGAGGGGCGAGCCGTCGGACCCGCGGATGGCGCGCATCACGCCGCGCGTCTCCAAGGTCCCCCCGCTGCCCTCGCGGGCGAAGGAATTGAAGACCACGGCAGGCTCGGCATCGCCCGGGTGGAGCCGCATGACGATGGGCGTGGACATCACTTCGTTGAAATCGGGATACTCGATGTTGCGCATCGCGCCGCCGGACTTGGGATCGTCGGGCCCGAGCGGCGAGGTGAACGGCCACCACCAGGCATGCTCGGGCGGCTCGAAGGCGCCGTGCGGGATGAAGATGCAGGTCGGATCGGCCGGCTTGCACTGCGGGACGGCCGGCAAGCAGTTCCCGTTCGCACAGAAGAAGTTCGCGGGGCACGTGACGTTCAGGCATTGGCTCACAACCGGAACCGGGCTCGGGACGCTGCACGTGCCGTCCGCCTGGCAGAGGCTGTGGCTCCCGCAATCAGAGTCGCGCTGGCAGGGCGCGCGCCCGATGCTGCAGTCGCCGCCGGGGCAGCGCTCCTTGCCGTGCCCATCGCCGCATCCGGCCAGAACTGCCGCCGCGAGCAGCCCGAGGATCCCCCTCGCCATCCCGCCCCCTCCGCCCGCCGGTTCGGCCGGCGCACAAGAGGTGTGGACGGGCAGCCCGGGCGGCAACCGCCCGGACGCAGGCCCCGCGAAACTTCAGTCAGATCCGGACAATTGGGGACACCATTGCATGGTGTCCCCTGCCTGGTATGTGACCGACTGGTCAGAAACCGCTTGACGGTTTCTGACCGCCGGGTTAGTTACCCGCCGGATCGTTTCTGACCCTTCGGTCATCCACGGCGAGACCATGGCCCGTCCAGCAGACCCCAACGCCAAGGAAGCACTGGTCGCCGCCGCGCGTGCCGAGTTCGCCAGGCGCGGCCTGCGGGGCGCGCGCATCGAGGACATCACCGCCGCCTCCGGCCTTTCGAAGGGCGCCTTCTACCTCCACTTCGAATCGAAGGAAGCGCTCTTCGGCGGGGTGGTGCGCGGTTTCATGGAGACGGTCGCCGGGCTGGAGGAGAAGCGCGAGCGCGCCATGCAGCAGTTCATCGAGAAGCATGGCGAGCTGAGCCAGCGCGACGTCGAGCTGCGCACTCCCCGCTACCAGGAGCTGATCGAGCTCGACACCTGCTCCGACCTCGACACCCTCGAGGCGATGTGGACGTACCGCGACGTGGTCGGCGTGCTGGTGCGCGGCTCCCAGGGCACCGCGTTCGAAGGAACCATCTGGGAGCTCGCCGACGGGGAGGTGAACCGCGTCCGCGAGAACTTCGAGCGGTACCAGGGTCACGGCGTGTGCCGGGCCGACATCCCCGGCGAGCTGTTCGGGTCGCTCATCGTCGGGACATACCTGCTGCTCGCCGTCCGTATGAGCCGGCTGGAAGAAAAGCCCGACCTGCGCGAGTGGGCGCGCTCGCTGCACACGCTCGTGCACGAGGGCAGCCAGCCCAGCGCGCAGAACCTCGAGTCGCCCGCAAGGAGCAAGCCGTGACGATCTCCCGCCGCACCCTGGTCCTGTCCGGAATCTCGGCCGGCCTGCTCGCTGCGCTCATCGCCGCCGTGAATGCGCAGGCGAAGGCGAAGGCCGCCGTGGCTGCTCCAGCGGCCGCCGATCCCGCCGTGCAGCTCGTCGAGCCCAAGCAGGTGCAGAGCCTCGTCCGCGAGGAGATCACCGGCACCCTGCAGCCGGCCCGCCAGCTGCAGCTCGGGTTCGAGGTCGCCGGCCGCCTGGCCAAGCTGAGCGTGAAGAAGGGCGCGCAGGTCCGCGAGGGCCAGGTGATCGCGCAGCTCGATACCGAGATGGCCGATGCGCAGGTCCTGCAGGCCGAGGCCGCGGTGAAGGTGGCGGAAGCGCAATCGACCCAAGCGGCCGACACCGCGCGCCGCCAGGCCGAGCTGCAGGAGAAGGGGAGCATCAGCGAGTGGCAGAGCAAGAGCTCCACCTCGCAGGCCGCCGCGGCCGCCGCGCAGCTGCAGGCCGCCCGGGCCCAGCTCGCGCAGGCGCGCGCCTCGCGCCGCCGGCACGATCTCGCGGCGCCGTTCGCCGGCACGCTGATCGAGCAGCCCGACCAGATCGGCGCGACCGTCTCGTCCGGCAAGGAGCTGTTCACGCTCGAGCAGCTCGACTCGCTGGTGCTGAAGATCACCCTTCCCGAGACGGCGCGCGGCTCGCTCGCGGTCGGCGCCGGCGTGCGCGTCGAGGCGGTGGGCGGCGGCGCGCGGGCGGACGCCGTGGTGCGGGCCATCATCCCCTCGGCGGACGCAGCCACCCGCCGCATCCCGGTGGAGATCGTGGTGCCGAACGCCGACGGGCAGTTCACCGCGCATACGCTCGCGCGGGCCACCCTGACGCTCGGCCAGCCCCAGGCGGCCTTGGAGCTGCCCGCCAGCGCCCTCGCCTCCACCGGCGGAGACCACGTCTATGCGGTCGCCGATTCGGGCGAGGTGAAGCGCATCCCGGTGCAGGTGGTGGACCGCGGCGCCCAGCGGGTGGTGGTGAAGTCCTCCGAGCCTCTCTCGCGGGTAGTGGACTACCCCGCGACCGACCTCGTCGACGGCACCAAGGTCTCGGTCCGCTAGAAAAACCGCACGGCTCCCTCCCGCCTCGAACCGAAAAAGGTCCGCCATGTCTCTCTCCGACGTCGCCATCAAGCGCCCCGTCTTCACCAGCATGATGTCCCTGTGTCTCTTGGTGCTCGGGCTCATGGGCCTCAAGCGCCTGGGCACCGACCTGTTCCCGGACGTCAGCTTCCCGGTGGTGACGGTCACCACCGTCTACCGCGGCGCCGGACCGGGCGAGATCGAGAACCAGGTGGTGAAACCCATCGAGGACGCCGTCGCTGGCATCAGCGGGATCGACAAGATCCACAGCTTCTCGCGCGAGAACGCCGGGGTCGTCCTGGTGCAGTTCAAGCTGTCCGAGAACCTCGACCGCGCGGTGCAGGAGGTGCGCGACAAGGTGGCCTCGGTCACGAGCAAGCTACCCAAGGACGCCGACGCGCCGCTGATCAGCCGCGTGGACGTCGGTGCCGCGCCCATCCTCACGTACGCGATGTCCTCGTCGCTCGACTCGCAGAAGACGCGCAAGAGCATCGAGGATCGCCTGCAACCCGCGCTGCAGCAGCTCGACGGCGTGGCCGAGGTGCGCGTCACCGGCGGCGACGTGCGCGAGATCCAGGTGGACATCGATCTGGACAAGGCGAAGGCGGCGGGCACCAGCCCGTACGAGATCGCGCAGCGCATCGGCGCCGAGAACCTCAACCTGCCCGCGGGGCGTCTGTCGCTGGGGCCCACCGAGCTGACCGTCCGCACGCTGGGCGAGTTCCGCAACGCGGACGAGATCCGCGACCTGCCGGTGTCGGTCGGCAAGACGGGCTCGCAAGTGCGGCTCGGTGAGGTGGCCACTGTCACCGACGGCGTCGCCGAGCGCCGTACGGTCGCGCGCCTGAACGGCCAGGACGCGATCATCGTCGAGATCGTCAAGCAGCCCGGCTCGAACACCGTGCAGGTCGCGGATCAGACCAAGGCGAAGCTGGCCGAGATGGCCCCCGTGCTCGGGCACGACTTCAAGACGACGCTGCTCATCGATCAGAGCGAGCTGATCCGGGCCAACGCCGAGGAGGTCTACATCGCCCTGTTCTTCGGCGGCGCGATGGCCGTCCTCATCATCCTCCTCTTCCTGCTCGACCCCCGCGGCACCTTCATCAGCTCGCTGGCGCTGCCGACGTCCGTCATCGGGACCTTCTTCGTCATGTTCGTGCTCGGCTACACGCTGAACCAGATGACGCTGCTCGCGCTCTCGCTCGCCATCGGCCTCCTGATCGACGACGCGGTGGTGGTGCGAGAAGCGATCACCCACCGGCTCGACCGGGGCGAAGAACCGGCGGTGGCCGCCTCGCGCGGCACCAAGGAAGTCGGGCTGGCGGTGCTCGCCACCACGCTGTCCCTGGTCGCGGTGTTCGTGCCGGTGGCCTTCATGCCGGGAATCGTCGGGCAGTTCTTCAAGCAGTTCGGCATCACCATCAGCGCCGCCGTGCTGATCTCGCTGTTCATCTCCTTCACGCTGGACCCGATGCTCTCGGCGCGGCTGGCGAAGGCGCGCAAGCCGGGCGAGGTGAAGAAGGAGGCGAAGGTCGCCCGTGTCCTGCGCGAGGCGTTCGAGGCGACCGAGCGCTGGTACGGGCGCGTGCTGCGCACGGTGCTGAAGCACAAGTGGGTTTCCCTTGGAGCGGCGGTCGCGGTGACGGTGGTCAGCTTCGCCGTGACCAGCGGGCTGCGCAGCGAGTTCCTCTCGGTGGAGGACCGGTCGCAGTTCATCGTGGATCTGCAGCTGCCTGACTCGGCCTCGCTCGACTTGACGGGGCAGAGGGCCGCCGAGGCGGAGAAGCTGCTCCGCGCCATGCCCGAGGTGAAGGACGTCTACGCCATCATCGGGCTCAACGGCGAGGCCAACAAGGTGAAGATGCGCGCCCTCACCGTGCCGAAGAAGGCGCGGAAGCGGGGCATCCTCGCCCTGAAGGACGCGGCGCGCTCGGCGCTGGCGAAGCTTCCCGCGACCAAGGTGAGCATCAGCGACCCGCCCGCCATCGAGGGGCTCGGCGACTTCTTTCCCATCATGGTCCGCATCACCGGGCCCGACCTCAAGGTGCTGAACGAGCAGGGCCGCTGGATCGCCGATGCGCTGCGGCGCATCCCGGGCACGGTGGACGTCAAGATCGAGTCCAACCCGCCCAAGCCCGAGCTGGCCATCGCCGTGGACCGGACCCGCGCCATGGACCTCGGTCTCTCCGCCGGACAGATCGCCACCCAGCTCCGCCTGGCCATCGACGGCGAGGTCCCGGCCAAGCTGCGCGAGGGCAAGGACGAGACGGACATCCGGGTGCGGCTCGCCGAGCGCGACCGCAAGAGCCCGGATCGCGTGCGCGGCATGGACCTCTTTTCCCCGCGCGGCGTCCGCCAGCTCTCGGATCTCGCCCAGGTCTCGCTGCAGGACGGCCCCAGCGTGATCGAGCACGAGAACCGCGAGCGCCAGATCGCCGTGTTCAGCCAGCTGGGCACCGGCGCGGCGCTCGGCGAGGTGGCGGAGAAGCTCAAGGCGGAGATCGGCAAGCACCCGCTTCCCGCGGGCTACTCGGTCATCTACGACGGGCAGATGAAGACGTTTAATGAACAGAACGAGGCGTTCTCCGCCGCCTTCGGCCTGGCATTCGTCTTCATCTTCATGGTTCTCGCCTCGCAGTTCGAGTCGCTCAAGCACCCGTTCACCATCATGGTATCCCTTCCGCTCGCGCTGATCGGCGCCCGGCTCGGCCTCCTGCTGGCCGGCAAGAACCTGTCGCTGGGAGCCATGATCGGCGTCATCCTGCTCATGGGCCTCGTCACCAAAAACGCCATCCTGCTGGTGGACGGCGCCCTGCAACACATCCGCGAGGGCGACCCGGTGGACGAGGCGCTGCTCAAGGCCGGACCGCGGCGGCTCCGGCCCATCCTCATGACCAGCTTCGCGATGGCGATCGGCATGGTGCCGACCGCGATCAGCACCGGGACCGGCAGCGAATTCCGCTCGCCCATGGCCATCGCGGTCATCGGCGGGGTCATCACCTCGACGGCGCTCACCCTGCTGGTGGTGCCCGTCATCTTCGCCGGCATCGAGCGGCTGCGCTTCGGCGGGCTGTTCGCCCGGCTGCGCGGCCGCGCAGAAGCGGCGGCCGTTCCCCTCCATGCCGCCGTCGCCGGGGAGATCCCGGCGAAGGCGGCCAACGGGTAACCACATGGACTTCCAGCATCGTTCGTGGTCGCGCGCGGGCGCGGCCCTGGCGTTGTCCGTCCTCGCTTCCAGCGCCGCGGCGGCAGCCGAGCCGCAGCGCAGGCCGGTTCCCCTGCGGGAGGCGCTGCAGCTGGCCGCCAAGCAGGGGCCCGACGTCGCCGCGGCGCGGGCGCAGGCGGCCATCACGCGGGTGGGCGTGGAGCGCGCGTTCAACTATTGGAAGCCGGACATCTCGGCCACCGGGACCTACGATCACGTCAGCGCACCCTCGGTGTTGGACTTCCACACGTTCACCACTCCGATCGGCGCCGTCTTCGGCCTGACCCCGGTACGCCCGGACTTGCTCCCACCTCCGATAATCATCACGGCCACGAACTCGCGCTATGGCACGCTCCAGCTCACCCAACCGTTCTTCACCCCACGGGGCGTGTTCCAGCCCGGCATCGCGAACAGCTCCGCCGAGTCGGCGGACCGCAACGCCGACCAAACGCGCGAGAACGTACTGCTCAGCGTGGCGCGCACGTACTTGACGCTGCAGGGCATCGAAGGCCTGCTCGCGGCCGCTTACGACGCGGAGAAGGTCGCCTTGCGCCGCGAACAGGACGCCCGCGCGCAGATCGCGGCTGGCACGGCGGTGGAGCTCAATCTGCTGCGTGCGCAGAACGATACCGCGGTCGCGCGTTCGCAGATCGCCAGCCTGCTCGGGCAACAGCAGTCGAACCTCCCGGTGCTCGAGGCGCTGGTGGGCGAGCCGATCATGCCGCTGCCCGCCGGTCAGAGCGACGCCCAGGAGCTGGGGAAGCCCGCCGACGAAGCATCGGAACCGTGGGAACGCACCTTCGGGGTCCAGAGCGCAATCGCGCAGCTCCGCGCGGCGCAGCGGTCCGTCACCTACGACAACTTCCTCTGGCTGCCCTCGGTCTCGGGGGTGGCGAGGGGGAGCTACACCTCCAACCTGGGCTTCAACGGCACCAACACCTATTACGATCTCATCGTGAACGTGAACATACCGCTCTACGACCAGGGCGCGCGCTACGCTCAGAAGCACGAGGACCAGGCCAGGCTGCAGCAGTCGATCGCGAGCCTGGCCTCCACCCGGGCGCAAGCGAAGTCGAACTGGCAAGCAGCGCGCGCGAATCTCATCTCGTCACAGGCGGTGCTGGAGCAGAACGAGGCACAGGTCAGGGTGGCGAGGCGCGCGCAGGTGCAGACCGACGTCTCCTTCCGGGCTGGCGTCGCCACCTCGCTGGATCTGCAGGACGCGGACAACCGGCTCTTCCAGGCCCAGAGCTCGGCTGCCCAGGCGCGCGCGAACCTCGACATCAGCCGGGCCTCGGTGGCTGCCGCCGAAGGGCGGCTCTACGCCGACTCCGTGCGGTAACCGCCCCGCGCGCGCCGTCTACTGCTACAAGACCGCGGCGTGGATCCGGTGACCTCTCCTCCCCGGCCGCCCGGCGGCGCGTTCGCGGTCCTGCGCCATCCGGCGTTCCGCTACATCTGGCTCGCCTCGATGCTGAGCAACGTCGGCAACTGGATGGAGACGGTTGCGCAGGCGTGGCTCGTGCAGAGCCAGAGCGGTTCGCCCTTCCTGGTCGAGCTGCTCGCGGCCGCCGAGTTCATCCCGGTCGCTTTGCTCGCCTTGCCCGCCGGCGCGCTGGCGGATCGCCACGACCGGCGCAAGCTGCTCTTCTTCGGGCAGACCGCGATGATGGTGCTGGCGGCGGTGATGGCGCTGGTCACGCATCTGCATCTGGCGACTCCGCCCGTCGTCATCGCGCTGGCCTTCCTGGAAGGAGCGGCCTGGGCGGCGGTGATGCCCGCTTGGCAAGCCTTGGTGCCTGCACTGGTGCCGCGCGAGGAGCTGCCCTCGGCAATCGCCTTGAACTCCGCCCAGTTCAACGTCGCGCGCCTGCTGGGCCCGATGGTCGCCGGCGCCCTCCTCACCGCCGCCGGAGCGGCAGCCGTCTTCGACGTCAACGTGCTGAGCTTCCTCGCCATCGTGGTGGTGCTCGCGCTGGTGCGAGTGCCGGCGCAGCCGCTGCGCGAGGCGCCGACCCGGGCGGGCGTGCTGCGGAAGCAGGGAGGCGTGCGAGAGGCGCTGTCGTGGACGCTGCGCCAAGCCGGGCCGCGGCGCATCCTGCTCGGGCTCTTGATGTTCGCGCTGCTCGCCGCGCCCGTGCAGGGCCTGCTCCCGGTCTACGCCGACCAACTGCTCCACGTCGGCGCGCAGGGCTACGGAGCGCTCCTCGCCTGCCTCGGCGCCGGCGCGATCGCCGGGGCGTTGACCCTCGCGCGCCTGCCCCCGACGTATCCACGGCACCACCTGATCCCGCTCTCGATGCTCGGGTTCGCGCTCTGCGCGATGCTGTACGCCAGCTCGAGCAGCTTCGCGCTCTCCGGCTTCGCGCTGACCGTCGGCGGCGTGTTCTGGGTCTGGTCGCTGGCGTCGTCGAACACCGCCATGCAGCTCCTGGTGCCCGATCGGCTGCGCGGGCGGGCCATGAGCGTCTTGGCGCTGGCGAACACCGGCGCGCTCCCCTTGGGGCACCTGTTGGGCGGCGCGCTGGCGCACTGGTACGGCGCGCGCGCGGCGACGATCTTCACCTCGGCCGGGCTGGCCTGCTTCGCGCTGTGGTCGGCCTGGGCGCCCGAGCCCGCCATCGACGCCATGGAGGGGCCCTTCCCGCCCCGCCCGCCCGGACTGCGCGCCGCCGTCTGGGAGGCGTTCACCGCCGCCTCGCACCGGGCGCAGGAAGTGGACCCGAGCTCGCCCCGCGGCGGCGCCGAGCCGGTGGAGGAGTAGGCAGCGATCGAGCGCCTCGGGGCGAGGTTGGACGGCATCCTGCGCGCTCACGTCCCCGCCTCGGACGGCGGCGTGCGGGACACCGCGACGTACTCGCTGCTCGCGGCGGAATGGGCGGCCGCGAAGGCGCGGCTGAGCGCGCGGATCTAGGCGACGGTGCCCGGTTCCTGGGCGCGGCGCTCCAGCCAGTCGCGGACGGCGTGGCCGGTGCCGAGGGGCCACGGGCGCAGCTTGTCGGGCGGGACGGCCTTCACTCCGGCCAGCTCCTCGCCCATCGCGATCTCGCCGTGGGCGCGCACGTGGTAGGCGAGGATCACCTGGTTCATCTCGGCGAACGGGTACGCGCCGATGAAGGAGATCACCTGGCCACGCAGGCCCAGCTCCTCGCGCACCTCGCGCAGGATGCCCTGCTCGGGCGACTCCCCTTTCTCCAGGAAGCCCGTCACCAGGCCGTACCACTTCTCCGGCCATCCCTTGCCGCGGACGAGCAGCACGGTCTGACCGTGCTCGACCAGCGCGGCCACGACTGGAACGGGGTTGTCGTAGAAGACGTAATCGCAGGAGTCGGTGGAACAGTGCAGGCGCTCGCGTCCCTCCGTCGTGTGGAGGCGAAGCGGAGCCGCGCACCTCGGGCAGAACTTCATCTCCTGCATCGCGCCTTTCCGTTGCCAGAGCGCCGGGGGCGTGTCAATCCAGGGCCGTGAAACCCTCGCTCCTGACGTTCGACATCTTCGGCACGGTGCTCGACTGGCGCGCGGGGCTCGGGGACACCGACTTCGACCGCATCGTGGATGCGCAGGGAGAGCTGGAGCAGGCGCGGTTCCGTCCCTACGCCCGCACCGCGCGCGAGCTGGGCCTCACCTGCGTGTTCGTCCGGCGCCCCCACTCGCGCCCCGGAGAGGCGGACGTCACCGTGCCCGACCTCGCGGCGCTCGCCGACCTGGTCGAGGCAGCCTGACCTGGCGGCCGGCCGCGCGACCGCTTACAACCATTCCCGTGATCCCACTGCGGGATACCATCCCCT
>DASQBG010000105.1:0-16858 GCA_035635335.1 Myxococcales bacterium
GGGCGAGGGCTGGCACAACAACCACCACCACTACATGAGCTCGGCGAACCAGGGCTTCTTCTGGTGGGAGCTCGACCCGAGCTACTACCTGATCCGCCTCTTCCAGGCCCTCGGCCTGGTCTGGGACGTGCGCACTCCTCCCGAAAAGATCCGCCAGGCCACCATCGCCGCCGACTCCGACCAGGTAGAGCCTGTGTCCGCCCCATCGCAGATCGCGCTCGAGCTGTAGATCCCGCCGCGAGGTCGCCTAGAGAAGCGTTTCCCGCGAAGCGTGGAGGGGTTGGAAGAGCTCTTCCGCGCTTCGCGTGAAACGCTTTTAGTCCCTATCCCCAGCGTTCCAGGAAGGAATGGAATTCGACGCCGACGCCCGGGGGGGTCTGGCGGCGCCAGCGGACGCGCGCGTTTACCGAGACCGTCTTGCCCTCCGGGAGGTCGATCTCGGCCACCAGCCATTCGGCTTCGTCGGGCAGCGCCACGCGGAGGAAGGCGCCGCCGGGCGAGATGTTCTCCGCGACGGCCGCCACCTCGTTCCTCTCGAACTTGATGCGCGCGGCGAGCTGCACCCGCCTTCGCCGATGGCGGCGGCGCTGATCTCCGGGTTCTTCGGTGAAGTCCATCGGCTTTCTCGCGCGGACCATGCGCCCTGGGCGATCCCCCGTCCATTTTTCAGCGCCGCGGCCCCTGTCCGGAAGCGCACGCGTCTGCTGTCCGACGCTCGGCGGCAGAGCACCGCTTGACGTTCTGCGTCCAGAGACCTAACCCGGTACGCATGCCCGAACTGACATCCGATGCGAAGGGCCCGCGGCGCACGGTCCAGCGCGGCCGCTACTACGAGGACTTCCAGGTCGGAGATTTGTACCGGCACCACTGGGGCCGGACCCTCACCCAGGGCGAGTGCCAGCTATTCGCCACGGGGACGATGAATGCCGTCCCGCTGTACTTCAACGAGATCTTCGCCCGGCGCCTGGGCCATCCCCAGGTCCCGGCCCATCCGCTCCTGGTGATGAACGTCGTCTTCGGCATGACCGTCGAGGACCTGTCCGAGCAGGCCCTGGCGCACCTCGGATACTGGGACCTGCGCTTCCCGCGGTTCGTCTACCCGGGCGACACGCTGATCTCCTCCTCCCAGGTCCTCGACAAGCGAGAGAGCGGCTCCCGGCCCGACCGTGGCATCGTCCACGTCCGCACCACCGGGGTGAACCAGCGCGGAGAGGAAGTCTGCGTCTACGAGCGCCGCATCCTGGTCAAGAAGCGCTCGGCGTATGGAGGCGCCTGAATGCAACCCACAATTCCCGCGGCGTGGAAGGGCGTAGCGCCGCCGCAGACCGGCGGCGACTAGATGCCCATCCCCAACCCGAACGGGGGCGCGCTGACCCCGGAGCACGTGCAGATCCGCGAGAGCGTGCGCGACTTCGCCGATCGCGAGGTCAAGCCGATCGCCAACGAGCTGGACAACGAGGCCGCCGAGATCCCCGGGCACATCGTGAAGAAGATGGCCGAGCTGGGCTATTTCGGGCTCATCTTCTCGCCCGACCACGGCGGCAGCGGCCTGGACGTGCTCTCGATGGCCATCGTCGCCGAGGAGCTGTCCAAGGCCTGGCTCTCGGTCGGCTCGGTGATGACGCGCATGATCATCACCGCCTCGCTGGTGCAGAGCGCGGGGACCGAGGAGCAGAAGCAGAAGTTCCTTCCCGGCCTGTGCACGGGCGAGATCCTCGCGGCCGCCGCCTTCACCGAGCCAGACGCGGGCAGCGACTCGGCTGGGATCAAGTGCCGCGCCGTGCGGCAGGGCGACAAGTACGCGGTCACCGGCGAGAAGACCTGGTGCACCTGGGCGAACAAGGCCCACATCCTGTGCACCACGGTGGTCACCGATCCGCAGGCGGCCAAGAAGCACAACCGCATCTCGATCCTGCTCATCCCCAAGACGCCGGGCGACGACTTCCATCCTCCGGAGCTGGCGGGGAGCAAGATCCCCTCCATCGGCTACAAGGGGATGAACTCCTACTCGCTGCAGTTCGACGGATACCAGGTGCCGGCGGAAAACCTCCTCGGGGGCGCCACCGGCAAGGGCTTCTACCAGCTCATGTCGACCTACGAGATCGCGCGCATCCAGACGGCGGCGCGGGCGGTGGGCGTGGCGCAGGCCGCCTTGGAGGCGGCGCTCCGGTACTCGCAGGAGCGGACGCAGTTCGGCAAGCCGATCAGCCAGTTCCAGGTGATCGGCCACAAGCTGGCGCACATGGCGACGCAGATCGAGGCCGGGCGGCAGCTCACCTATCACGCGGCCCGCATGAAGGACACGGGCAAGCGCTGCGATCTCGAGGCGGGGATGGCGAAGGCGTTCTGCGCCGAGATGGCCGAGCACGTGACCAGCGAGGCCATGCAGATCTTCGGAGGATACGGCTACTCGCGCGAGTTCCCCGCCCAGCGCTTCTGGCGCGACGCGCGCGTCTTCCGCATCTTCGAGGGCACCAGCGAGATCCAGTACGAGGTGATCGCCAAGCGGCTCCTGGAGGGCTGAACATGGAGCACCGCTTCACCCGGGACGACAACCTCTACGAGGACTTCACCGTCGGCGAAACGATCGTGCACCCGCGCGGGCGGACGATGAGCGACGGCGAGCACATGCTGTGGACGAACTTCGTCTTGAACACCGCGCAGCTCCACTTCAACCAGAAGATGTGCGACGACTCCCCGCAGACCACCTTCGACGGGCGCCGGGTGGTGTACGGGGGGATCGTCTTCGCCTACGTGGCCGGCCTCGCCTCGGAGGAGACGGAGGAGAACGCCGTGGCGGTTCTCTCCTACGACGAGGGACGGCACCTCAATCCGGTGTTCGCGGGCGATACCCTGTTCGCGGAGAGCACCGTGCTGGCGAAGAGCGAGGACGACCCGCGCATTTCTCATTGCGGCGCGCCGGGCCTCCAGCCGGGCCAGGCGGGCCTGGTGAAGTTCCTGCTGCGCGGCAAGAACCAGCGCGGCGAGGTGGTGCTGGAGATCACCCGCGAGCTGGTGGTGCTCAAGAAGGCGTACCGGCCGTGAAGACCCGCAGCGGAATCGACATCAAGCCCGTCTACGGACCCGGCGACGTCGGCGAGGCCCCGCCCGCCCCCGGGGAATTCCCTTACACGCGCGGCATCCACCGCAGCATGTACCTGGGCAAGCTGTGGACGATGCGCCAGTACGCGGGGTTCGGCACGCCGCGCGAGACCAACCAGCGCTTCCGCTACCTGCTCGAGCAGGGGCAGACCGGGCTCTCGCTGGCGCTCGACCTTCCCACCCAGCTCGGCCTCGACGCCGACGATCCGGAGGCGGAAGGAGAGGTGGGCAAGGTGGGCGTGTCGATCGGGTCGCTCGCCGACGTGGAGGAGCTGTTCGAGGGCATCCCGCTGGAGCGCGTCTCGACCTCGATGACCATCAACGCCACCGCCCCCATCCTCCTCGCCATGTACGAGCTGGCCGCCCGCAAGCGCGGCGTCCCCGACGAGCGCATCAGCGGGACGGTGCAGAACGACCTGCTCAAGGAGTTCGGCGCGCGCGGCGCCTGGCTCTTCCCCATCGAGCAGTCGATGCGGCTCGCCTGCGACCTGATCGAGGACACCGTGCAGCGGCTGCCGCGCATGAACCCGATCAGCATCGCCTCGCACTACCGCGACGCGGGAGCCACGCCTGCCGAGGAGATGGCGTACACGCTTTCGGCCGGGCGCGCCTACGTGGAGGAGCTGGTCCGCCGCGGCCTTCCCGCCGATCGCTTCGCCCCGCGGCTCAGCTTCTTCTTCTACACGTACACCAACTTCTTCGAGGAAGTGGCCAAGTACCGGGCCGGCCGGCGCATCTGGGCCCGGCTGCTGCGCGACCGCTACGGGGCGAAAGAGCCGGAGAGCTGGCGCCTGCGCGCCGCCTGCGTCTGCGGGGGCCACAGCCTGACCCGCGCCGAGCCGCTCAACAACATCGCGCGCACCACGCTGGAGACGTTCGCGGTCGCCTGCGCCGGCGTGCAGAGCGTCTTCACCGCCGCGTACGACGAGGCCTTCGCCATCCCCACCGAGCTGTCGGCGCGCACGGCGCTGCGCGTGCAGCAGGTGGTCGCCTACGAAACCGAGGTGGCGCAGACGGCCGATCCGCTGGGAGGCAGCTACTTCGTCGAGTCGCTCACCGACGAGATGGAGCGGGTCGTCCGCGCGGTGATGGACGAAATCGAGTCGCGCGGCGGCATGGTCGAATGCCTGCGGCAAGGCTGGGTGCAGCAGCGCATCGCTCAGCGGGCGTACGAGCACCAGCGGGCGGTGGAGAAGGGCGAGGTGGCGGTGGTGGGCGTGAACAAGTTCGCCACCGTGGGCGACGCACACCGCGAGCCCGACCTGGAGCTGGAGCAGGGCTCGCCGGAGGCGGCGCGCGACGCGGCGGAACGAGTCAGGCGGGTGAAGCGCGAGCGGGACGGGGAGGCGGCGCGCGCCGCGCTGCAGCGGCTCGCCCAGGCGGCGGCGGGCAGCGCGAACGTCCAGCCGCACATCCGCGAGGCCGTCGCGGCGTACTGCACCGTCGGTGAGATCACCTCCGTGTTGAAGACGAAGTTCGGCGAATACCAGCCGCCGACGAAGTTCTGACGAGGTGGGGATGGAAACAGGTCGTATCCGCGTGCTCGTCGGAAAGCCCGGGCTCGACGGGCACGACCGCGGGGCGCGCGTCATCGCGGCGGCGCTGCGCGACGCGGGCATGGAGGTCGTCTACACCGGCCTGCGCGCGACCGTCCCGGCCATCGCGGCAGCGGCCGTGCAGGAGGACGTGGACGTGATCGGCCTCTCGATCCTGTCCGGCGCGCACGAGTCCATCTGCCGCAGGCTGCGCGACGAGCTGTCGCGCCGGGAGGCGCGGATCCCGATCGTGGTGGGAGGGATCATCCCCTCCGCGGATTTCGCCAAGCTGAAAGATTTGGGGGTGGCGGCGGTGTTCGGGCCGGAGTCGCCGCTCGCCGCCGTGGTGGAGACCGTGCGCGCGTTGGCCACGAACGCGACCGAGACCGCGACTCCGACCGCGACCGCGATCCCGACCCCGACTCCGACCTCGAGCTCCAGGGCAGGCATCCCGGCCACCCGCCTCGATCACACGGCCATCTGCGTCCGCGACATCGACGCGTCGATCGCCCTCATCGAGGAGCTGCTCGGCCAGAAGGTCGCGCACAAGGAATTCGTCCCGGCGCAAAAGGTCCATGCGGCCTTCTTCGACTTCCCCAACGGAGCCTCGCTCGAGCTGGTCGCGCCGCAGGGCAACGAGGGCCTGGAGAAGTTCCTGCAGAAGCGCGGCGACGCTCTCCACCACCTCGCGCTGCGCGTCCGCGATCTCGACGCGTTGCTCGCCCGCCTGGACGCGCGGGGCGTGCCGCTCATCGACAAGGTCTCGCGGCCCGGCGCACGCGGGCACAAGGTCGCCTTCCTCCATCCCAAGGCCTTCGGCGGCACGCTGCTGGAGCTGGTCGAGGCCCAAGAGGGGTCCCATGACGACGCTGCCGCTCGGTGAAGTCCCGCAAGAGCTCGGGGTGCTGCCCGAGAAGATGCTGGCCTGCACCATCCGCCCCGACCGGGAGGGCGACCCCGCGACCGCCATGCGCATCGAGGAGGTCGACCTGCCGCCGGTCGGTCCCAACGAGGCGCTCGTCCTGGTCATGGCCGCGGGGGTGAACTTCAACGGCGTGTGGGCCGCGCGAGGCAAGCCGGTCAGCGTCTTCAAGATGCACGGCGAGCCGTTCCACATCGCCGGCTCCGACGCCTCGGGGATCGTCTGGAAGGTGGGAGACCAGGTGAAGCGCTGGAAAGTGGGCGACGAGGTCGTCGTCCATTGCAACCAGAGCTGCGGGCAATGCCCGGAGTGCAACGGTCTCGATCCGATGGCCTGCAGCGAGCAGAAGATCTGGGGGTACGAGACGAGCTGGGGCAGCTTCGCGCAGTTCACCAAGGTGCAGGCGCAGCAGCTTCTGCGCAAGCCGAAGCGGCTCGGCTGGCTGGAGGCGGCCAGCTATGGCCTGACGTATTTCACCGCCTACCGGATGCTGGTGCACCAGGCGGAGGTCACGGCGGGCGACCACGTGCTGGTCTGGGGCGCGGCGGGCGGGCTGGGGGTGTTCGCCATCCAGATCTGCAAGATGCTCGGCGCCAACCCGATCGCCGTGATCGGCGGCAAGGACAAGTCGCAGCTGGTGCAGTCGCTGGGCGCGCCGATGTGGATCGATCGGAGCGAGTTCCCCGACCTGGCGTACAAGCCGCCGGAGTCGCCGGAGCGCGCCCGCCTGCGCGCCGAGGATTGCAAGAAGTTCGGCAAGCGGATCCGCGAGCTGACCTCTGGCAAGGACGTGGACATCGTCTTCGAGCACGTCGGGCAGCAGACGTTCCCGACCAGCGTCTTCGTGGCGAAGCGGTTCGGAAAGATCGTCATCTGCGGCGCGACCACCGGATTCGACTTGTCCTTCGACGTGCGGCACCTGTGGATGCGCCAGAAGCAGATCCTCGGCTCGCACTTCTGCAACGCCTACCAGGCCGAGCGCGCCAACCAGCTCGTGCACGAGGGAAAGATCCGGCCGGTGCTCGACCAGGTGTTCCCCTTCGGCGAGACGGCCAGGGCGCACGCGCTGATGGCGGCGAACCAGCACAAGGGCAAGATCGGCATCGCCATCCAGTGCGCCGCCGCGGCCACCGGCATGCCGCACGCGGAGGAACAGGCGGCGTGAGCGGCCCCGAGGCGGGTCCCGTGACTCCCGACCAGGCCCGCGCGGCGATCGAATCCTTTCTGCGCGAGAGGCCGGGCCGCTTCGCGCTCCTGGCCGACGACGACGGCCGCGGAGCGCAGCTCCTCGAGGCGGGCAGCGGCAAGACGCTCCGCGTCCGCTGGGACGAGATCGCCTTCGCGGCCGTGAAGCAGAACCCGGTCCGGCCCGCGCCGTACCTGGTGCTGGTCTTCGCCGATGGCCGAAAGGTCGCTCTCGCCGACGTCGGCTTCGCCTTCGCGCCCTCGACGGCGAGCACGGGGCCGCTCCCCGATCTGCCCGCGACGTTCTGCTTCCGCGACTTCCGTCACCTCGCCTCCGGGGCCGAGGCGATCCTGGGCGAGGAGGGCCGCGAGCGCGAGGCGGTCGCGGCGGTGCTGCTGGGAATCGCGCTGCTCGACGGGGCGCGCGCGGCCGGGCTCGACGTCTCGCGGGAGGAGCGCGAGCTCGAGGCGCTGCTCCGCCGTCTGGAGGAGCGGGGGGCGCGCGTATAGCCCCGCATTTGCGGTCCGTACAAAAACGTACGTCGAAAATTGGGAGGCGCGGTGTCCGCGACCCAAAAGCGCAGCGCTGCCTCACCGCCCATTGCCAGAGCGCGGGGCCCGCCCTGGGGGCGGCGGCTGGCGGCGGCGGCGACAGTCCGACTTGACAATCGTTTTGCGTTTGCTAACTGTACGCCCAGCCGAACGGCGCGATGCGCACCGGCTTCTTGCGAATACTTTACGAATCGGGAGGACCGATGGCGCGCGGTCGCGGTCGTCGAAACCAAGGGATGGGCGTTTGGGTGCAGGACCTGGGGGAGCAGATCGGCTCGCAGCTGGGCCAGATCATCGCGCAGAGCGTGCAGCGATCGTTGCAAAGCACGATCGACGTGGGCGACATCGCGCGCCAGCTGGGAGTGGGCGGCCGCGGTCGCGGCCGGCGCGCGGGGGCGCGGGCGGTCTGCAGCGTGGCTGGATGCGGCCGCGCGGTGCTCGCCAAGGGATTGTGCCGGTCCCATTACTACCGGGCGCGCTACCGCGCGCAGAAGGCGGGCACGCTGCAACCCAAGCGCCGCGGGCGTCGCTCCGGCTCGCGCAAGAAGGCGGGCGGCGAGTCCAGCGCCAGCGCGGCGTCGTCTTCGTAAGCCGCCCCTGTCGGTCGCGCGATCTGTTGTAGAGTCGCCGCGGATGCAATTCATCTGCGAAAGCTGCAAGGCGAACTTGCAGATCGCCGACGAGAAGATCCGGGGCAAGCGACTCATCGTCCGCTGCAAGCGCTGCGGCCTGCAGATCCGCATCGTCGATCCGGCCCTCGTGCCCTCCCAGTCCGGCGGCAGGCCGCCCACTGGTCCGATCCGCGCCTCGCCGGCGGCGCCCTCGCCGGCCGGTGGAACGTCGCAGTCGGGCGGCCGGCCAGCCACCGGGCCCGTCCGGACCTCGCAATCGGGCAGCAGGCCGTCGACCGGCCCGGTCGCGCGCGCGGTGGCGCCCCGGCGCGAGACCGACACCGAGAGCACGCGCGCGATGGACAGCGAGGTGCTGGAGAAGGCGCTCCGCGCCAGCAAGGGCGAAGCAACCGCCCCCGCCTCCCCGGCGCCCGTCCCGCGCAGCGCGCCACCTCCGCCGCCCCGCGAGCCCTCCGCGCCGCGCGATCCGGCCGTCTGGTTTGCGATGATCCAGGGCAAGCAGGCGGGCCCGATCACGCGCGCCGAGCTGGCGCTCAAGGCGTCGGCCAGCCAGGTGGGCCCGCGCACGTACGTGTGGAAGGACGGGATGGAGTCCTGGATCCGGGCGAAGGACGTGCCCGAGCTGGTCCCGCTGTTCGCGGCGCCTCCCACGCCGCCTCCGCCGCCGCCTGACGCGGCTGCCGCTCAGCGGCCCGAGGCGGGTGGGCGACGCGTCGAGCTGCCGTTCGAATCGGCCGCCGGGCGCCTGACGCCGCCGTCCGCACGGCCGGCACCAGCTCCGGCGGCGGTAGCGGAGGTCGAGGAGCCCACCTCTCCCGACGCGCCGACGCCGCCCGGGGGGATGCGCATCCCCGAGGAGGCCGGGTCGGCCGCCGCCCCGGCGCAGCCGGTGGCGGATCGACCCGCGGCTGGCGGCGCCGTCCCCTCGCCGCCGGGCGCGCTGGACCTGGCGCGGTGGGGTGCCGCCGAGCTGTCCAAGCCCCGTGCGCACACGCCGGAGCCTCTCCCCAAGGCGCCCCCGGCCACGGCCAGGGAGCTCCGGATCGGCCAGCCCGAGCGGCGCTCTCCCTTCCGCGCGTTGCTGGTGGTGCTCGCGCTGGCGCTGGCCGGCGGGCTCCTCGCCTTCGCTCTCCTCTCCGAGCGCAACGACCGGGCGCCCGATCCGGCGCAGCAGGGCAGCGCGCCGGGCGGCCCAGCGCAGGCGTCCCCTCTTGCGGAAGGCGAGCGCAAGCCGGAGGAGAAGCCCGCGGGCACCGCTCCCGGCGACGCGCCGGCCGCCGCGCCTGCGCTCAGCCCGGAGGAGCTGAAGCGCAAGGTCGACGAGAGCAAGCCCGTCCTGCAGGGCTGCGTCGACGAGGCGGTCAAGCGGGACCCCTCGCTGCACGTGGGCAAGATCCTCATCTCCGCCACCTTGGCGCCTTCCGGCGCCGTGACCAGCGCCCGCATCGAGCAGAAGGCGGTCGACCAGAGCCCGCTGGGCGCCTGCCTCAAATCCGCCGCCCGGCGGATGCAGTTCCCGCCCTTCGCGGGCGAGCCTTTCGCGGTGGACATCCCCCTCCTCGTCACGGGCGCGCCTTGATCGGTGCGCTCGCTGCCGAGCTGCGCTCGGGGCGGGCCGCGCTCTCGCTCTTCTCCTTCCGGCTCGCCGAGGCGGCGGGGCTGCTCCCGGCCGGGACGTGCGCGCGCATCCCCGATCGAGGCGAGGCGGACGAGGCGGCGCGCGAGTTGAGCGCACGGACGGGCGGCGCGCTGCCGCCCTGGCCTCTGCCGCGGCAGACCTTCGGGAAGGTTGCGCGCGCGCTGCTCGCCGGGCCGGCGCCCGAGCCGGACCGCGCGCCGCCATGGGCCGGAGAAGGCGGATCCGCGCGCGCAGCCGCCGGCCCGGCGCGATTCTCCTTCTCCCTTTGCGCCGCCGCGGAGGAGCTCTTCGCGCTCCGTCTCGGCGCGCACGGCAGGCGGTCGGCGGGCCTCTACTACACGCCACCGGCCGTCGCGGCGGAGGTGGTGGCGCTGGCCTTGCGGCACGGCTCGTCGCGGTCGCCCTCGCGCGTGCTGGACCCGTGCGCGGGCGCGGGCGCCTTCCTCTGCGCCGCGGCGGCCGCCGTGCCAGCGGCTGCGCTGTCCGGCACGGATCTGCACGCGGACGCCCTGCGCGCCGCGCGCGCAGCCCTGGCGCTGCTCGGCGCGCGGGCGGAGCTCCGGCGCGCGGATTCGTTGCGGGCCAGGCTGCCCCCGGCCGACCTGCTGGTCGGGAATCCTCCCTACGGGCACGTCGCCGATGCGGCCGAGCGCGCTTTCCTGTTGGACAGGCTGCCTGCCCTCCGGGGAGGCGAGATCGACCGTTACGCGGCCTTCCTGTTGCGGAGCCTTTCGCTCCTCCGGCCCGGCGGGACGGCGGCGCTCCTGGTCCCCGACACCTGGATGACCAACGCCCGCTCGGGGCCGCTGCGCGAGGCGGTGCTGGACGCCGCCGACCTCGCGGCGGTGTGCGACCTCGGGAAGCCGTTCGCCGCGGCCAAGGACACGCGCGTGCAGGCGGTGGTGCTGGTGCGAAGGTCGGCCGTGCCCCGGCCGCGGCGGGCCGCGCGGGTGCTGCGCGGGCGCGAGCGGCTCGCCGACGCCCCCCGCGCGGAGCTGCTCCAGGGCGTCCGGCGCGGGTGGCAGATCTACCGGAGCGCCGCCGAGCGGCGGCTCTGCGCCGCGCTCGAGGCCGCCGGGGCGCCGCTCGAGGAGCTGTGCGAGGTCGGATACGGCTTGCGCACGGGCGACAACGGTCGCTTCGTGGCGCGCCGGCCGCCGCTCCCGGGGGAGATCGCGCTGGTCGGCGGCGAGGACGTGCTCCCCTTCGCGCTCCGCCTGCGTCCCAAGGCGCTGCGCTCCCCCACCGCGCAGCTGCGCGCGCTGGCGGAACGGCAGCTCGGCCGGCCACGCGTCTGCGTGCAGCGGATCCGGACCAACTCGCGCGCCCCGCACGCGCGCTGGCTGGAGGCGGCGCCCGTTCCCCCGGACCTGGTGTGCCTCGACTCGCTGTCCACCCTCTCGTGCGACGACGCCGACCGGCTGTGGGCCCTGCTGGCGGTGCTCGGGAGCGTCGCGCTGCAGCGGTACCACCGGCTCCGCACCACCGACGTGAACGTCAAGCCCGCCGTGCTGCGCGAGCTGCCGGTCCCGCGCGCGCTGCTGCAGGCGGGGGCCGCCGGAGCGCTCGCGGGCCTTTCGCGGGCCCGGGGAGCGGAAGCCGCGGCGGGCGCGCCGCACCCGGCCAGGGCACCGATCCCGGCCGCCGTCCCTGCGCTCGAACGCGCCATCGATGCCGCCGTGTACCAGCTCTTCGGGCTCGGCGACGAGGACGTGGCCGAGGCGGAGCGCGGGTTCTGGGGTCCGCGTTTTCCGGTGGAGTTCCCGAAGCTTGCGCAGGAGTGTCAGGCCCCCCGTGTAGCCTGAGCGCAACTTCGGAGGTCGCCGATGACGGCCGTCGGGCTCGGTCTTGCGCTCGGAATGGGATGCGTCGCGCTCTGCTTCGGGTGGCTGCTCGCGCTCTCGCGCGCCGGCCGGCGCGAGGCCGGGTTGCAGGACGCGCTGCGGGCCGAGTCTTCCCGCAGCGCGGGGCTCGAGGCGGTCCTGCAGGCGGAGCGCCGGATGGCCGGCGAGAAGGCGAAGTCCTTCGAGGAGATGAACGCCCGGTTGCAGGAAGCGTTCAAGTCGCTCTCGGTGGACGCGCTGCGCTCGAACAGGGACGAGTTCCTGCGCGTCGCGCAGCTGTCGATGGAGAAGTTCCAGGAGTCGGCGCGCGGCGACCTCGACCAGCGGCAGAAGGCCATCGCCGACCTGGTCGTCCCGGTGCGCGAGTCGCTCGACAAGGTGGACGGCAAGGTGCAGGAGCTGGAGAAGTCCCGCGCGGGCGCGTACGCGGCGCTGTGGCAGCAGGTGAAGTCCCTCCACGACGAGACGGGGAAGCTGGCCACCGCGCTGCGGGCGCCCGCGCATCGGGGACGGTGGGCCGAGATCCACCTCCGGCGGGTGGTCGAGCTGACCGGCCTGTCGGAGCACTGCGACTTCTTCGAGCAGGTCACGGTCGCGGCCGACGGGTCGACCCTGCGGCCCGACATGGTGATCCGGCTGCCGGCGGGACGGACCGTGCTGGTCGACGCCAAGGCGCCGCTCGGCGCGTACCTGGAGGCCGCCCAGGCCTCCGACGAGACGACGCGAATCGCGCGGCTGCGCGACCACGCGGCGCAGGTCCGCCAGCACGTCTCCCAGCTCAGGCGCAAGTCCTACTGGGAGAGGTTCGAGGAGAGCGCCGAGTTCATCGTCATGTACCTGCCCAACGACGCGCTGCTCGCCGCTGCCCAGGAACAGGACGGCGAGCTGCTCGAGTGGGCGCTTTCGGAGCGCGTCGTGCTCGCCACTCCCGCCAGCTTGTTCGCGCTGCTCCTCACCGTGGCGCACGGCTGGAAGCAGGAGAAGGTCGAGATCAACGCGCGCGAGATCGCCAATCTGGGGCGCGAGCTGCACAAGCGGGTCTCGGACGCCGCCGGCCACCTGGGGAAGCTGGGCCGCCACATCGAAGGGACGGTCCGCGCGTACAACGACACGGTGGGGTCGCTCGAGCGCCGCGTGCTGCCCGCCGCCCGGCGGTTCGAGGACCTCCAGGCATCGCACGCGGACCTCGAGATCGAGTCACTCGTGGCCCTCGAAAGCACGCCCCGGCCGCTCCTGTCGCCCGAGCTCACCGGGAAGGAGGTCCCCGAGGACGCGAACTGACCCAGCTGCCGCCGGAGTCGGCGGCGCTGCGCTCTTGGAACGGCCAGCCAGCCGTCCTTGACCGTCCTGACCTCGCAAGTTAGCTTCCCGCGGCGCAAGAGCGCGCCGAGGTCGCACCTTGCCGGAAAAGCCAACCACGACGCGGTTCAAGCGCATCCTGCTGAAGCTTTCCGGCGAGGCGCTGATGGGGGACAACAAGTACGGCATCTCCCCCAAGGTGCTGGAGCAGGTCGCGGGGGAGATCCGCGACGTCATCGAGCTGGGCGTCGAGATCGGCGTGGTGATCGGCGGCGGCAACATCTTCCGCGGCGTCTCCGCCTCGACCGAAGGGATGGACCGCGCCAGCGCCGACTACATGGGGATGCTGGCGACGGTGATCAACTCCCTGGCCCTGCAGGACTCGCTCGAGAAGCGGGGCGTCTACACCCGCGTGCAGTCGGCCATCGAGATGCAGCAGCTGGCCGAGCCGTACATCCGCCGGCGCGCGGTGCGCCACCTGGAGAAGGGCAGGGTGGTCATCTTCGCGGCCGGGACGGGCAATCCGTACTTCACCACCGATACAGCCGCGTCCCTGCGCGCGATGGAGATCCATGCCGAGGTGATCCTGAAGGCCACCAAGGTGGACGGGGTCTACTCGGCCGACCCGGTCAAGGACCCCAGCGCGGAGCGGTACACCCAGCTCAGCTACCTGGACGTCCTGAAGAAGAACCTCAAGGTGATGGACTCCACCGCCATCTCGCTCTGCATGGACAACGATCTGCCCATCATCGTCTTCGACCTCGGAGTGCGCGGGAACATCCTTCGCGTGGTGCGGGGGGAGGCGGTGGGGACCACGGTGGGCACGCTCAAGCCGCGCGCCGCCTGAGGAGGCTCAGCATGGGCATGGCAGAGGACGTCATCTCCGACCTGCACGGGCGCATCGGGAAGACCCTGGACGACCTCCGGCGCGACCTGGCCAAGGTGCGCACCGGGCGCGCCAACCCCCAGCTCCTCGACTCGGTGCGCGTCGACTATTACGGGACGCCCACGCCGCTCAACCAGGTGGCGAACGTCACGGTCGCGGACCCGCGGCTGATCGTCATCAAGCCGTGGGAGAAGTCGATGATCCAGCCCATCGAGAAGGCCATCAACGCGGCCGGGCTGGGGATCAACGCCATGCCCGACGCCGAGGTGGTGCGGGTGCCCATCCCCGCCTTGACCGAGGAGCGCCGGAAGGAGTTCGTCAAGATCGTCAAGCAGAAGGGCGAGGAGCACAAGATCGCCATCCGCAACGAGCGGCGCGACGCCAAGGAGATGATCGAGGAGCTGGTCAAGGGCGGGGACCTGGCGGAGGACGCGGGCAAGAAGGCGCTGGAGAAGGTCCAGTCCGAAGTGGACGCCGGCATCAAGAAGGTCGACGACACGATCGCCGGCAAGGAAAAGGACCTGATGCAGGTCTGAAAGCGCGGGGGCTTCCATCGTGACTGCGAAGAAGAGACAGACGGGGAAGTCCGCCGCCGGCAGGAGCCTGCTCGAGGCAGCCCGCGAGCACCAGGACGCGCTCCTCGCGGCGGGATTGCCGTCGCAGGTGCTGGAGGAACTGGAAACCGCGCTGCGAGGGGTGGCGGCGGGCGGTCAGCCGGGGCCGGCGGCGCAGGTGCTGATCCGGGACGTGGAGCGCGAGGTCGGCGAGATCCAGGCAGCCGTACGCAAGGAGTTCCCCGGGAACGCCTCGTTCCAGTCGGTGTTCAAGGCCGACGTGCCCGTGCCCGGCGAGCCGCGCCAGCTGCTGGCGCTCGGCCGCCTGGTCGCGCGCGAGGCGCCCGAGTACTCGGCCAACTTGATCAAGTACGCCATCAATGCCGCCACCGTGAAGCACCTCTCCTATCTCTGCGACCAGCTGCAAAAGGAGCTGGGGGGAGCGGATCCCAGCTCTGCCGCCAAAGCGGCGGAGGAGCAGATCCGGGCGGCGGCGGCGCGAGCATTCAAGGGTCGGCCCGAGTTGGCGGCGTTCGGTGGCCGCCCCTAGGCGGCGCCGCGCTTTCGAAGCGCGGACGTGTTCGGTCCGTCTCGCACGCGGCTGCCCGCTCCCAATCGGGGCATCCGGCATCTACAATGCTCCGACATGTCCCTCGACCTGAAAGGCCCGGCCGGCCTGTCCGAGCCGATCGCCGGCAAGGCCCAGCTAATCGAGTATTTCCGGGGCGCCGAGAAGCAGCGCGCCGAGTGGAAGGTCGGGGTCGAGCACGAAAAGATCGGCATCGTGGACGGCACCTTCCAGGCCGTGCCCTACTACGGCGAGACCGGCATCCGGTCCGTCCTCGACGCGCTCGCGCGCGAGGCCGGCGGGTCGCAGCACGCACATTCCGAGAACGGCCAACCGATCGCGGTACTCAAGGACGGCGCCAGCGTCACCCTCGAGCCGGGCGGCCAGCTCGAGCTGTCCGGCGTCCCTCACCGCGGCCTGCGGGACGCGCGCGACGAGATCGAGCGCCACCTCGCCGTCCTCCGGGGCATCAGCCGGCAGCGCGGCGTCCGCTGGCTGGCCACGGGATATCGGCCATTCGGATCGCGGGACGAGGTCCCCTGGATGCCCAAGGGACGCTACGCCGCGATGCGCAAATCGCTCGGCCCGCGAGGGCGGCTCGCGCTGGACATGATGCTCATGACCGCCACCGTCCAGGGGAACCTGGACTGGAGCGACGAGCGGGACCTGGCCGAGAAGGTGCGCGCCGCCAGCTCCGCCTCGCCGCTCGTCACCGCGCTGTTCGCCAACAGCTCGGTGATCGCGGGTCGCGACAGCGGGTGGCTCGATTTCCGCTACCAGGTCTGGCGCGAGTGTGACCCCGACCGCTGCGGGCTGCTCGAGCCCATGTTCCGCGACGGGTGGGGATACGAGTCATACGTCGACTGGGCGCTGCGGGTGCCGATGCTCTTCGTCCGCCGCGGCTCCGAGTACCTGGATGCACGGGGCCAGACGTTCGGCGACTGGTTGCGGACCGGCCGGCTCCGCTCGGGCGGGGTCTCCGAGCCGCACATGGGCAATTGGGTGGATCACCTCACCACGCTGTTTCCCGAAGTGCGGGTCAAGCGCGTCCTCGAGTTGCGCGGCGCGGACATGGTTCCTCCTCCTTACCTGCACGCGCTGGCCGCGGTCTGGGTGGGGCTCCTGTACGACGCCTCGGCGCGCCAGGCCGCCTGGGAGCTGACGAAAGGCTGGACATTCGCCCAGCGCGTCGAGTTCCAGGGGGACGTCGCACGCCGCGCGCTCGATGCGCAGGGCCCCGGCGGGCGCACGGCGCGCGACCTTGCCCGCGAGCTGCTCTTCGCCGCGCGCGCCGGGCTGTCCGCCTGGGCCGCCGAATCGGGCGACGACGTGCGGGGGGCGCTCGATCCGCTCGAGGACGTCCTCGCCCGGGGCACCCTGGCGGAGCGGGCGCTGGTCGTCCTGCAGGAAGCGCGCGGGGACCCGGCCGCGCTGGTCCGTTTCTGGCAAATCGCCTAAAAGACGGGCAGCCGCTCAGTCACCCGAGGAGATCGCACATGAAGACCGCCCTGGCAGTCCTGCTGTTCGCAGCGCCCACGCTCGCCGTCGAGCTGCAGATCGACCCCGCCCATTCCACCGCCACCTTCGCCATCAAGCACATGATGGTGAGCACCGTGCACGGCAACTTCGGGAAGGTTACCGGAACGGTGAACCAGGATCCCAAGGACCCGACCAAGAGCAGCGCCAACATCCAGATCGATCCCGCCAGCCTCGATACGCGCGTCGAGAAGCGCGACGCGCACCTCAAGTCGGCCGACTTCTTCGACGTGCAGAAGTGCCCCGAGATGAGCTTCAAGTCGACCAAGATCGAGAAGGCGGCCGAGAAGAAGTACAAGGTGACGGGCGATCTCACCATGCACTGCACCACCAAGCCCGTGACCCTCGACGTCGAGGGCCTGAACGGTCCCGTCAAGGGAGCGCAGGGCGCGAATCTGTACGCCGCGACGGCGACCGGAAAGCTGAGCCGCAAGGACTTTGGCCTCACCTGGAACAAGGCGCTGGAAGCCGGCGGCGTCGCCGTGGGCGACGAGGTGCAGCTCACGGTCGACCTGGAGATGACCGATTCGCCGTCCGCGGCCAAGAAGGAAGCCAAGGCCGAGACCAAGCCAGCCAACTAGTGGCCGCCGATAGGGCGGCCCTA
>DASQBG010000106.1:0-11766 GCA_035635335.1 Myxococcales bacterium
CAGATCGATCGTCACTTCCACGCCCGGGCTCGACAGGAGCCGCTGGTGCGCCGCCGGGCCGATCGCCACCGGTATGAGGCCGTTCTTCAGTGCGTTGCTGCGGAAGATGTCCGCGATCGACGAGCTGACCACCGCGCGGAAGCCGAAGTCGTGCAGCGCCCAGGGCGCGTGCTCGCGCGAGGAGCCGCAGCCGAAGTTCGCGCCCGCCACCAGCACCCGGGCCCCGGCGATCTCCGGCTGGTTGAGCGGGAACTCGGGCCGCGGCTGCCCGTCCCGGTCGTAGCGCCAATCGGCGAAGAGCGCCTTGCCGAGGCCGGTCCGCTGCGTGGTCTTGAGATAGCGCGCGGGGATGATCTGGTCGGTGTCCACGTCCCGCTGCGGGAGGACGACCGTGCGCGAGACGATGCGTCGGATGGGCTCCATGCTCACCTCGCCAGCTCCCGCGGGTCCGCGATGCTTCCCGCGACCGCGGCGGCGGCCGCGGTCAGCGGGCTCGCCAGGAAGGTACGCCCGCCCTTTCCCTGCCGTCCCTCGAAGTTGCGGTTGCTGGTGCTCACCGCGTACTGACCCGGCTCGAGCTGGTCGCCGTTCATCGCGATGCACATCGAGCAGCCCGGCTCGCGCCACTCGGCGCCCGCGTCGGTGAAGACACGGTCCAGACCCTCTGCCTCCGCGGCCTGCTTGACGCGCCGCGAGCCCGGGACGACCAGCGCCCGCACTCCCTTCGCCACCTTGCGCCCGCGCAGCACGCTCGCGGCGCCGCGCAGGTCCTCGATGCGCGAGTTGGTGCAGCTGCCGATGAAGACCACGTCGACCTTCTGCCCGATGAGCGGCTGCCCGGGGCGCAGATCCATGTAGCGGAGCGCCTTCTCGAGCGAGGCGCGCGCCGACGCGTCGGAGAGGGCGGCCGGATCGGGGACGCGGGCGCCCACCGGCAGCGCCATCCCCGGATTGGTCCCGTAGGTGATCATCGGCTCCAGCGCCGAGCCGTCGATGCGAACGGCCGCGTCGTAGGGCGCTCCCGCATCCGACGGCAGCGCGCGCCAGGCGGCGAGTGCGCGCTCCCAGCCCGCGGCCTTCGGCGCGCGCGGCGTCTTCGCCAGGTACTCGAAGGTGGTGTCGTCCGGCGCGACCATCCCGGCCCGCGCGCCCGCCTCGATGGACATGTTGCAGACGGTCATCCGCTGCTCCATCGAGAGGGCGCGGACGGCGCTGCCGGTGTACTCGAGGACGTGGCCGGCGCCGCCGCCCACCCCGATGCGGGCGATCACGGCGAGGATGAGGTCCTTCGCGGTCACGCCGGGCCGGAGCTGCCCGTCGACGCGGATCTCGAGGGTGCGCGGGCGTCGCTGCAGGACGCACTGCGTGGCGAGCACGTACGCCACTTCGCTGGTGCCGACGCCGAAGGCGAGCGCGCCGAACGCGCCGTGGGTGCTGGTGTGGCTGTCGCCGCACACGATGGTCCGCCCGGGCTGCGTGAGGCCCATCTCCGGACCGATCACGTGCACGATCCCCTGGCCTGCAGTGCCGAGCGCGTGCAGCTCGATGCCGAACTCCGCGCAGTTCTCCTCCAGCCGCCGCAGCTGCGCCGCCCCCTGCGCATCGGCGATGGCGAACCGCGCCCCTCCCGGCGTGGTCGGGGTCGAGTGGTCCATGGTGGCGACCGTCTTCTCCGGCCGCCGGACGCGCAGTCCTCGCTCGTGCAACACGTCGAACGCCTGGGGCGAGGTCACCTCGTGCACCAGGTGCAGGTCGACGTACAGGACCGCGGGCGCGTCCGCCGTCTCGGGGCGCACCACGTGGGCGTCCCAGACCTTCTCGAAGAGCGTCCTCGCCCTCACGTCCGCGCCTCGCTTTCCGCCAGCTCGCGGCGCGACCGCCCGCTGGCGGCGATGCGGTTCACCACCTCGACGAAGGCGCGCGCGCTGCCCAGCAGCACGTCCGACGCCTGCGCCGTGCCGCTGTAGGTGCGGTCCCGGTGCTGCACCTCGATGCGCACCTCGCTCTCGCCGTCGACGCCGCCGACCTGGTAGTCGCGCACGCGCGCCGCGGTGCCGGTGATGCGCTCGATGGTCCGGAAGACGGCCTCCAGCGGGCTCTGTCCGCAGGCGGCGTCCTGGACTTCCTTTCCGTCGCGTCCGCGCAGGGTGACCGCCGCGGTGGCGAGCCCGCCTGCGCCGGAGGCGGTGCTGATGCCGAGCAGCTCCCACTGGCCGGCCGGGACGCCGTGCAGCACGCCGGCGATGACCGCCTCCAGATCGCCGTCGTGCAGCTCTTTCTTGTGGTCGGCGATCTTCTTCACCTCGACGAACGCGCGCTCGAACTGGACGTCGTCCAGGCGGTAGCCGAGCTGCTCCAGGCGGTGGCGCAGGAGGTGGCGGCCGCTGTGCTTGCCCAGGACCAGCTGGCTGCTCTCGAAGCCGACGTCGTCGGGGCGCATGATCTCGTACGTGAGCGCGTTGGCCATCATGCCGTGCTGGTGGATCCCCGCCTCGTGCGCGAACGCGTTCTGCCCCACCACGGCCTTGTTCCGAGCCACCGCGAAGCCGCTCGCCTTGGCCACCGCGCGGCTCGCGGCGCACAGCTCCTGCGTGCGGATCCCGGTGCGCAGGCGGAAGTGATCGGCGCGCGTGTGCAGCGCCATCACCACTTCCTCGAGCGAGCAGTTCCCCGCGCGCTCCCCGATCCCGTTCACCGTGCACTCCACCTGCCGGGCCCCGGCCTCCACCGCCGCCAGGGTGTTCGCGACCGCCAGGCCGAGATCGTCGTGGCAGTGGACGCTGAGCACGACCCGCTCGACCCCGCGCACCCTCCGGCGCAGGTGCAGGATGAGCCCGGCGAATTGCGAGGGGATCGCGTAGCCGACCGTGTCCGGGATGTTGACGGTGGTCGCGCCGGCCTCGATGACCTTCTCCACCACCTCGCAGAGGAAGTCGGGCTCGGTGCGCGCGGCGTCCTCCGCCGAGTACTCCACCTCGTCGAAGCTTTCCCGCGCGTGCCGGATCGCCTCCACCGCCCGGCGCACCACCTCCGCGGTGGTGAGGCCCAGCTTGAACTCGCGGTGGATGGGGCTGGTCGCCAGGAACACGTGGCAGCGCTTGCGCCCAGCGGGCCGGAGCGCCTCGGTCACGCGGTCGATGTCCTCGCGGTTCGCCCGGGCGAGAGCGCACACGGTCGGACCTTCGATATGGCGGGCGACCGCCGCCACCGCTTCGTAGTCGCCGGGGGAGGCGGCCGGGAAGCCTGCCTCGAGCACGTCGACGCCGAGCGCCTGGAGCGCGCGCGCCACCCGGAGCTTCTGCTCCAGGTCCATGCTGGCGCCCGGCGCCTGCTCGCCGTCGCGCAGGCTGGTGTCGAAAACGATGACTCGATCGCCGCCGTATTCGGCGGCGGCGCGCCTTTCGGGTTGTGCCATCGTCGGCTCCATTCAGGCGGCCATCCAGGCCTGGACCTTGACCTCGTTCACTTCCGCGCCGCGCCCCATGGCGAGCGGACCGGTGCGGACCATCTCCGCGATTCCGTACGGGCGGACCACCTCGAGCAGCGCGTCCACCTTGTCGGGCGCCCCGGTGATCTCCACCGTCAGGGTCGCCGGCGAGACGTCCACCACGCGCGCACGGAAGAGGCCGCAGAGGCGGAGCACCTCGGCCCGCTTCTCGGGCGGGACCGACGCCTTGACGAGCGCGAACTCGCGGGTCACCGCGGCGACTCCCGTGAGGTCCTGCACCTGGAGCACGTCGACCAGCTTTTCCAGGTTGGCCTGCACGCGGCGCGCGGTGTCCGCGTCGGAGTTCACCACCAGGGTGATGCGCGAGACCCCGGGCCGCTCGGTGGTGCCGACCGTGAGGGAGGCGATGTTGAATCCGCGGCGGCGGAACAGCGACACGACCCGGTTCAGGGCCCCGGGCCGGTCCTCGACGGTGGCGACGAACGTGTGGGCGACGGCGGTCTTCATCTCATCCTCCGGATCACGGGTCGGCTCCCGTCTCGAGCATCGGGGTGGGGCGGCGGATCATCTCGCGCAGGTCCGAGTTGCTGGGGACCATCGGGTAGACGCTGTCCTCCTGCTCGACGCGGAAATCGATCACCACCGTGCCGGCGGCCTGTTGCGCGCGCGTCACCGCGCCCTCGATCTCCTCGCGGGCGGTCACGCGCAGGCCGAGCAGCCCGTGCGCCTCGGCGAGCTTGACGAAGTCCGGGCTGAGCAGCGGGGTGGCCACGTAGCGGCGGTTGTAGAAGAACTCCTGCCACTGCCGGACCATCCCGAGGAATCCGTTGTTGATGATGGCGACGTTGATCTTGAGATTCTCCTGGGCGCAGGTGGACAGCTCGCAGGCAGTCATCTGGAAGCCGCCGTCGCCCGCCACCACCCAGATCTCGTCGTCGGGTCGGGCAAACCGCGCGCCGATCGCCGCCGGCAGGGCGAAGCCCATGGTGCCCAGGCCGCCCGAGGTGATCAGCGAGCGCGGCCGCTCGTGCTTGTAGTACTGCGCTTCCCACATCTGGTGCTGGCCGACGTCGGTCACCACCAGCGCGCGCCCCGAGGTGAGCCTCCACAGGTCGTGGAGCACGTGCGCGGCGAAGAGCCGGCCGGAATGCGGCAGCGACTGGATGTCTCGCACGGCCGAGTCGCCCTTCATCTCGGAAATGCGCGAGCTCCAGGCCGAGCGCTTCTGCGAGCGCACCCGGCCGGTCAGCTCGCGGACCGCCCAGGCGGCATCGCCCATCAGGGCGACGTCCACCTTCACGTTCTTGTTGATCTCCGACGGATCGATCTCGACGTGGATCTTGCGTGCGTTCTGGGCGTAGGTGCTCAGCTTTCCGGTGACGCGATCGTCGAAGCGCATCCCGAGCGCGATGAGCAGGTCGGCGTCCTGGATGGCCTTGTTCACCCACGCCTCGCCGTGCATGCCCATCATTCCCAGGCTGAGCGGGTGCGAGGCGGGGAAGCCGCCCAGGCCGAGCAGCGTGCTCGCCACCGGACAGCCCGTCTTCTCGGCGAACTCGACCAGCAGGTCGCTCGCGCCGGACCGCACGATGCCGTGGCCGGACAAGACCAGCGGCCGCTCCGCTGCGTCGATCAGCGCCGCCGCCCGGTCGAGGTCGGCGGGAGGCGAGGGTCGCAGCTTGCGGCCGGAGCGCGGAACGGGCCCTTCTTCGGGACGGAGCTCGAAGCTGGCTTGCTGCGCGTCCTTGGTGATGTCCACGTGCACCGGACCGGGCCGGCCGGAGCGCGCCAGGTGGAAGGCCTCGCGCAACGTCGGGTAGATCTCCTCCGCGCGCGTGACCAGGTAGTTGTGCTTGGTGATCGGCAGCGTGACGCCGGTGATGTCCGTCTCCTGGAACGCGTCGGTGCCCAGCACCGCCGAGGAGACCTGGCCGGTGATGCAGACCATCGGCGACGAGTCCATCATCGCGGTCGCGATGCCGGTGACGAGGTTGGTGGCGCCGGGCCCCGAAGTCGCCACCGCCACCCCGACCTTCCCGGAGGCCCGCGCGTAGCCGTCGGCCATGTGGGCGGCGCCCTGCTCGTGCCGCACCAGCACGTGGCGGATCGCGTAGCCCGGCAGCGCGTCGTAGGCGGGCATGATCGCGCCGCCCGGGTAGCCGAAGACGGTCTCGACGCCCTCGCCGACGAGGGCTTCCCAGATCGCCTGTGAGCCTGTGCGCTTCATGTCGACCTTTCACCGCGCTTGCTGGGAGAAAAAAAAACCCCCGCGACCTGGTGGGGTGCGGGGGCTCTCGCTTCGGATCGCTGTTCGCGTCAGAAGGGGGGCCCGCACCCCTTGGTAAGGAGGCCAATAATGAGGCTGCTAAGGACGAGGCTGGACGCCGCGGCGGGATTGCGGTTCACGCTGGTCGTCCGATCGAACATGATCGTGAACTCCTATTCCCCAACCGCCGGCCTTGTCAAGTAAGACTTCGAGGCGTACGCGAATCGAGGCGTGACGGCCCCAGCTTGGCGCGCGGAACCACGGTCATCGCCCGCTCGCGGAAGCGCCGGGGGTCGATCGCATACTTCCGGACCTTGTAGCCGATGATCCGCTCGGTGCTGCCGAGCAGGCGGGCCGCCTTGGCGCAGTTGCCGCGCGCGCTCTTGAGGGCGTCGAGGATGAGGTCCTTCTCGTACTGCTCGACGGCGTCGTTGAGCGAGGTCTGCATGACCGTGCCGGACGCCTCGGCTGTTTGCAGCGTCGGCGGCAAATGGTGGCCGTGGATCACGTTGCTGTCGCAGGTGAGCACCGCCCGCTCCAGGGTGTTCTCCAACTCGCGCACGTTGCCGGGCCAGTGGTAGCTCATCAGCATGTCGATGGCGGGCGTGGAGATGCGGCGGATGATCTTCTTGTGCTGCCGGGCGTACTTGGCGAGGAAGTGGTCGGCGAGCAGCATGATGTCCGGCTTCCGGTCGCGCAGCGGCGGCACGAAGATGGAGAAGACGTCGAGGCGGTAGTAGAGGTCCTCGCGGAGCTGCCGCTCGGCGATCGCCTTCTCCAGATCGCGGTTCGTGGCGGCGATCAGGCGGACGTCGACTTTCACGGTCTCGGTCCCGCCCAGCCGCTCGAATTCCTTTTCTTGTAGGACGCGCAAGAGCTTCACTTGCGTAGCGAGGTTCAGCTCGCCCACCTCGTCGAGGAACAGCGTGCCGCCGTCGGCCAGCTCGAATCGCCCGCGCTTGCGCGCCGCGGCCCCGGTGAAGGCGCCCTTCTCGTAACCGAACAGCTCCGACTCGATCAGCGTGTCGGGGAGCGCCGCGCAGCTCACCTTGACGAACGCCTTGTCCTTGCGCGGCGAGTTGTAGTGGATGGCGTGGGCGATCAGCTCCTTGCCGGTCCCCGACTCGCCGCGGATGAGCACCGTGGTCCCGGTGCGCGCGACCTGCGCGATCTGCTCGTACGCCTGGCGCATGGGACTGCTGGTTCCCACCAGGTTGGAGAAATCGTAGCGCTGCTGCAGCTCGTGCTTGAGGTGCACGTTCTCGTCGACCAGCCGCTTGCGCTCGTCCTCGATGGTCCTGCGCGCCTGGAAGGCCTGGGCGATCATCCCCGCCACCACCGAGAAGAAGCGCAACGCCGCCTCGTAGTCGCGCCCCGGATCGAACTCCAGGTCCACCGCGAGCGCTCCCAGCGGAGCGCGGTTCAGGGCGATGGGGACGCACACGTAGCTCAGCTCCGGCATCCCCGGCCGCTTGCGCTGCACGGCCCGGTGGAGGAAGAGCGGCTCGCGGCTGATGGCGGGCACCACGATCGGCTTGCCGCTCTGCACGACCCGGCCGGTGATCCCCTCGCCCAGGCGGTACCGCGCCATCCGGCCTTCGACGCTGATGCCGACCGAGGCCTCGATGGCGATCTCGCGGCCGTCGGGGCCCAGCACCATCACCGCGCTGCGCACCGCCTCGTGGTCGCGCTCGAGCTTCTCCAGCACCCGCTCCAGCGAGTGGCGCAGGTCAGCCGCGCTCGACAGCGCCTGGCTGATTTCGTGGAGGGTGGTGAGCCTCCGGAGGTCGGTCCTGGGCTCGGACGAGCGCTTCGCCATCCCGGCAGGGTAGGCGCGGTGCCGTTGCCGCCGCAAGTGGAACGACGGATTTGTAGCCGGGTCCGACGGTTCCAACGGTTTTGTCGGACCCGGCAAGGTGTTTTTCCTCATTCCTGGATCTGGATGCCCAGCTGGTAGGAAGTGGTGCTCGGCGCGGTCGGTGGATTGCGGTTCTGCACGGCGAAGGCGATGCGCGTGCTGTGCCCGTCGATGACGTAGTTGAACCCGGTGTCGAGGGTCCGGATCGGGTCTCCGCCGGCGGTGGGAGTGAACTGTTGCCAGCGCACCATCGGCTGCACCTGGCCGAACGCGACCTTGGCGGCGAAGAGGTAGCTGGCTAGCGCGTACCAGCTCCAGCCCTGCGCCCCCCTGTTGAAGTTGTAGTACGCGCCCTCCACGGTCAGCGTATCGGCCCAGGCGAGTCGCTTCTCGAAGAGGAGGTCCAGGTTGAACGCGATCAGGTCATTGCGGGCGAGGATCGGCGCTCCCGCCGCGTCGGTCCCGATGACGGTGGCCGCGCCCAGCTTCTGGTACTGGGCCGCCCCGCCCAGCGCGAGCACGTCCTTGGTCCCGTAGTACGTGCTGCTGTTGTAGTAGCCCGGCTCCGGGTCGAGGAGGTTCAGGACCAGCCGTGCCGCGTAGAGGGCCTGGGAAGTCGGCGTGTTGGCATCGAGGGTGAACACGCCGCCCTGGTACTTGAACCTCCCTTTCTCGAGCTGGCCCCAGACCGCGCCTCCGTCCGCCCGGCCGGCGTAGATGGACGGGTAGCCGTTCACGTCGGTCGGATAGTTCCACGCGTTCTGGTAGTAGGGGCCGCTCAGGTTGGCCCGGTCCGACGGAGGCAGGAAGCGCCCGAACCAGACGTTGAAGAGGTCGTCGGGCTCGAACTTGGCCACCGCGCTGAGCACATGGATGCGGCTCTGGTCGGCGTTGTTCAAGTCGAGGTTTCCCTCGAACTTGAGCAGCGGGTGCACCTGGCCGCTGATGTAGGGGCGGACGTCGAGCGACTTGATTCCCAGCCTGTCGCCCGAGGTGATGGTTCCGGTGCTGCTGTCTAGACCGCCGCCGATGCGTACCCCGACGCCGAACGAGAGCGTCTTCGGCGCCGGAGCGGCGGCGGGAACGGCGGGCGTCGCCTCGGCGGCCGCGACCGCCGGCGCCGGCGCCGGCGCGGGTTCGAGTGCGCCGGCGCGCGCGGCGCGCCCGAGGGCGAGCGAGCAAGCGACGAAGGACAGAAGCGTCCGGGCAGTGGTCGTCATTCGATCCTCCTGGAAGGGACCAAAGGCCGCTACTGCGCCGAGGCGCGCTTCTCGTTGCCCGCGATGAACGGGCTCCACGGCTGCGCGCGGATCGTCTTGTCCGTCTTCCAGACCACGTCGAACTGCCCGTTCCCCTGGACCTCGCCGATCATCACCGGCTTCCAGAGGTGGTGGTTCTGCTCGTCCATCTTGAGCGTGTACCCGGAGGGCCCCGGGAAGGTCTGCCCGGCCATCGCCTTGCGGACCGCGTCGACCGAGGTGCTGCCGGCCTTCTGCACCGCCTGCGCCCACATGTGGATGCCGACGTACGTGGCTTCCATCGGGTCGTTGGTGACGCGCGCGTCGCCGCCCGGCAGCTTGTTCTTCTTCACGTACGCCTTCCACTTGGCGATGAACTCCGTGTTGGCGGGGCTCTTCACCGACATGAAATAGTTCCAGGCGGCGAGGTGGCCGATGAGGGGTTTCGTATCGATGCCGCGCAGCTCCTCCTCACCGACCGAGAACGCGACCACCGGGATCTCGGTGGCCTTGAGGCCCTGGTTGCCGAGCTCCTTGTAGAAGGGGACGTTCGAGTCGCCGTTGATGGTCGAGATGACCGCCGTGCGGCCGCCGGCGCCGAACGCTTTGATCTGCGCCACGATGGTCTGGTAGTCGCTGTGCCCGAACGGCGTGTACATCTCCTGGATGTCCTTCTCGTCGACCTTCTTCGCCTTGAGGAAGGCGCGCAGGATCTTGTTGGTGGTCCGCGGGTACACGTAGTCCGTGCCCAGCAGGAAGAAGCGCGTCGCTCCGCCGCCCTCCTTGGACATCAGGTATTCGACCGCGGGGATCGCTTGCTGGTTGGGCGCGGCGCCCGTGTAGAAGACGTTCTGCGACAGCTCCTCGCCCTCGTATTGCACCGGGTAGAAGAGCAGCCCGTTCAGCTCCTCGAACACGGGCAGCACCGACTTGCGCGACACCGAGGTCCAGCAGCCGAACACCGTCGCCACCTTCTCCTGGGTGAGCAGCTGGCGGGCCTTCTCGGCGAAGAGCGGCCAGTTGGAGGCGGGATCGACGACCACGGGCTGGATCTTGCGGCCGAGCACGCCGCCCTTCGCGTTGATCTCGTCGAAGGTCATCAGCGCGACGTCCTTCAGCGAGGTCTCGCTGATGGCCATGGTGCCGGAGAGCGAGTGCAGGACGCCGACCTTGATCGGCTCGCCGGCGCGCGAGGGCGCGGCGGCGCCGAGCACGGCGCAGCAAAGAGCGAGGCGGAGTGCGGCTCGACGGATCTTCATTGTCGCTCCAGTCAGGACGAAGAGCGCTGTGGTTCGTGGGAGTGCACGGACGCCAACTCGTGGAGCAAGATCGGAGCCACATCGCGCTCCCTCCGCGCGCCTCCCGAGGGGCGGTGCCGGACTCGACAATTTGGTAGGATCTTCGTTACTGCCCTACAAATTGGTGTGTCCGGCGCACTGGCGGGTGGAATGCCTCCGGTGTTAAAGCACCGCTCCAGGAGATCGAGATGCGCTCCGCGCCAAAGGTCCCTTCCCTGGCGCTCGCCATCGCCGCGGCCGCGTGTCTCGCCGCGCGCGGAGCTTCCGCCCTCGACGCCGCGTCTCTGGAGAAGCTCGCTTCCGGCGACGGGTCCGCCAAGCTCTCCGCCGTCCAGGAGGCGGTCGTCTCGGCCGACGTCGCCGCCCTCCCGGTCCTGCGCGCGCTGCTCGAGGGACGCCTCGCGACGGCCGGCGGGCGGGCAGTCGTGGAGGAGAACGGCGCGTGGCTCGATCCGCTCACGCGCCAGCCGGCGTCCGTCGCGGCGGCCGAGGTGGACAAGGTCTCGATCAACAACCGCCTCCGGCGCACGCTCGAGCGCGCCATTTCCGCGCTAAGCCTCTTCGCTCCCCGCGCCGCGGACCGCCTCCATGCCGCGCGCAGGCTCCAGGAAGGCGCCGACGAAGACCTGCTGCCGGTGCTCGACCGGGTGCTCGCCCAGGAGAAGGACGGCCAGGTCCGCGAGGCGGTCCAGTCCCTCCAGGGCGCGCTCCTGCTCGGCAGCCGCGACCGCGACAAGCGCCTCGCCGCCGTGGACGTGCTCCGGCGGACCCCCAGCACCCGCAACAAGCGCCTGCTCCTGGAGCGGCTCGGCGGCGCCGCCGGAGATCCCGGCGCGGAGCCCGATCCCGCCGTGCGCGACGCCATCCAGCGCGCGGTGAACGACATCGACGGATCGCTGCGCCTCGCGGAAGTCGTGGGCTGGGTGTTCAGCGGCCTGAGCCTGGGCAGCGTCCTGCTCCTGGCGGCGCTGGGACTGGCCATCACCTTCGGGCTGATGGGCGTCATCAACATGGCGCACGGCGAGCTGCTCATGATCGGCGCCTATGCCACGTACGTCGTCCAGTCGTTCTTCCGCGCCAACCTCCCCGGCGCGTTCGACTGGTACCTGCTCGCCGCCGCGCCGGCCGCATTCCTGGCCGCCGGCGTGGTCGGCCTGGTGCTCGAGGTCACCGTGGTGCGCGCCCTCTACGGGCGCCCGCTGGAGACGCTGCTCGCCACCTGGGGCGCGAGCCTGCTGCTCATCCAGGCGGTGCGCAGCACCTTCGGCGCGCAGAACGTCGAAGTGGCGAACCCGTCGTGGATGTCCGGCGGAGTGACGGTGATGACGGGCCTGGTGCTGCCGTACAACCGCGTCGCGATCGTCGCCTTCGCGATCCTGGTCCTCTTCGTCGTCTGGTTGCTCATCGAGCGCACCCGGCTGGGGCTCCTGGTCCGGGCCGTCATGCAGAACCGCGGAATGGCCGCGGGTCTCGGCGTCGCGACGCCCTGGGTCGACCTGCTCACCTTCGCGCTCGGCGCCGGTATCGCCGGCCTGGGCGGGTGCGCGCTGTCCCAGATCGGCAACGTCGGCCCCGAGCTGGGCCAGGGGTTCATCGTCGATTGCTTCATGGTGGTGGTGCTGGGCGGGGTGGGGCAGCTGGCCGGAACGGTGCTCGCC
>DASQBG010000107.1:0-3986 GCA_035635335.1 Myxococcales bacterium
CCGGAGGTTACCGCGCCCTGACTCTAGAACGCGTCTCATCATCGAGCTCGCGAGCAACCGCGCTCGAGCGTAGCCCCTGAGGTGTAGCGGCGCCGGGAGTTGGCTCCCGCTCAAGCGTAACCCCTGAGGTGCAGCGGCGCCGGGGCTAGTCGAGCTGCGGGAAATCACGGATCTCGTTGGAGATCGGCGGCTCCTGCGGTGCATTGGAAACGGGAGCCGTCGTCTGCGACGCGGCGGCGGGCGCCGAGGAACGGCTCACCGCCACCAGCGATGACGCGAACAACAATGCCAGACCCAGGACGAACAGTGCCAGCAGCGTCTTCCAGTTCGTGGCGATTGCGCTCATGGTCCACCTCCGCCGCGAACCAGGAGCATCCGGCATGCCAGCGTAGAAGCGGCGTTTCAGGCCCGAAATTCGCCAAGAGCGGGAACTGACACAGCGTGGCGCCACAGGTCGACACGGGCCGGCGGGGCACCCCCAACGACCCCGGGGTGGGCTACCATTGACGGGTGGTCCCGAAAGCCGACGCGGACTCCACCACGACGCTCGAGCACGGCCAGCATGGCGCTGGGCGCGGTGCTCCGCAGCAGCTCGGTCCGCTCCTGTTCCGGCTTCTCTCCGCCGACGATCTCTCCCAGCCGTCCGTGCGCTATTCGCTCGCGCCATTCGCCGAGGTCGAGATCGGCCGCTCTGGCTTGTCGGGCAAGCCGCCGCGCCCGACCGCGCTGCGCGTCGACGTCCGAGACCCTTTCGCGTCCTCGCGCCATGCGCATCTCGAACGACGCGACGACGGTTGGCGCGTGCGAGACGAGGGCTCCCGGAATGGAACCTTGGTCAACGGCGAGCGCACGCCGGCCGGCGAGGAGGTCCCGCTTGCAGACGGCGACCTGATCGAGATCGGCCATACGTTCTTCCTCTTCCGCGCCTCGGCGCGAGGCGTCTCTGAATCGGGCGTGGAGCCTGTCGCTGACGGGGAAGACCCACTCACGCTCAGTCCCGACTGGGAGCTCGAGCTGGCGAAGGCGGCGCGACTTTCGCGCACCTCGCACGAGATCCTCATCGAGGGCGAGTCGGGAGCAGGCAAGGAGGTCCTGGCCCGCTTCCTCCACGAAAGGTCACGGCGGACCGGTCCGCTGGTGTGCGTGAACTGCGCGGCCCTGCCCGACGCGCTCTTCGAGGACGAGCTGTTCGGGCACGTCCGCGGCGCATTCTCGGGGGCCCAGGCGGAAAGAGAGGGCCTCGTTCGCGCCGCCCACGGAGGCACCCTGTTGCTCGACGAGGTGGCCGAGATTCCGCTCGGCCTTCAGGTCAAGCTCTTGCGGGTCCTGGAAGACCACCAGGTCCGGCCCATCGGCAGCGAGCGGGAGATCGCGGTGGACGTCCGCGTATTGGCGGCCACGAACCGCAGCCTCGAGGAACTCGTGGCAGAAGGGAAATTCCGCCAGGACCTGCTCGCCCGCCTCGGCTTGCTGAGCCTGCGCGTCCCTCCGTTGCGCGAGCGGAGAGAGGACCTCGGGCTCTTGATCCGCGCGATCTTGCGCGCGGGCGCCGTGCCCTTCGACCGGGTCAGCTTCGACCTCGACGCCCTCCGACTCCTGCTTCGCCATGCCTGGCCTCTCAACGTGCGAGAGCTGCGGCGCGCGCTGCTGGCCGCGATTGACCTGGCGGGCGCGGAGAACGGCGATGCGGTGCGGATCTGCCCGCACCATTTGCCGCAAACCGTCCGTGAGCTGCGGGCGGGCCCGCCTTCCGGCGACCCGGCGCCGGCCGCTCGGGCCCGCGAGGTCAAGGTCGACCTGACCGACGCCGAGCGCGAGCTGCGCGACAGGGTCATCGAGCACCTGCGCCGGGCGAACGGAAACGTGTCGGACGTGGCGCGCCAGATGGGCAAGGGGCGCACGCAGATCCAGAGATGGATTGCGCGCTACGGAATCGACGTCGAGGCCTTGCGTCGGACCAAGGAGTGAAGAGGTGTTCCCCGAAGGCGCCGGCCAGAGCCCGCACACCTTCCAGCCTGACGAGGTGGTTGCCGGACGGTATCGGGTGATCCGCTTCATCGCGCGCGGCGGCAGCGGCGAGGTCTACGAAGTGGAGGACTTCGAGCTGCGCGCCAGGGTCGCCCTCAAGACGCTGCGTCCAGAGCTGGCAGACGACGATCTGCTGCTCGCGCGGTTCCGCCGCGAGATCAATCTCTCGCGCAGGATCACGCACGCCAACGTGTGCCGCATCTTCGACCTCGGGTTCCATCCCTCGCCGCGCGGGCGGGTGACCTTCCTCACCATGGAGCTGCTCGCCGGGGAGTCCTTGCGCTGCCGCATCCAACGCGCAGGACCTCTGAAAGCTCCCGAGGCGCTGCCGATCGTCGCCCAGATGGCGGAAGGGCTTTCCGCGGCGCATGCGTACGGCGTCGTGCACCGTGACTTCAAGAGCGACAACGTCATGCTGGTCCCCGACGCCGCGGACCGGGGCCCGCGCGTAGTCGTCACCGACTTCGGGATGGCGCAATCGGCCGAGCCGTCGGGGCTCACCACCAGCACGGGTCTGAAAGGAACGCCCGCGTACATGGCGCCCGAGCAGGTGTCGAGCGGAAACGTCGGGCCGGCGGCCGACGTCTACGCGCTCGGCGTCGTGATGTACGAGATGATGACCGGCGAGCTGCCCTTTCGCGGCGGCACCGCGATGGAGGTGGCCGTGCGCCGGCTGACCACCCAGCCGCAGTCGCCGCGCCGGGTGGCGCCGGATCTGGATCCCCACTGGGAGAGGGCGATCCTGCGTTGCCTCGAGCGCGAGCCGGAAAAGCGATACCCGGCAGCCGGCGACGTGGCGGCCGCGCTGCGCGATCCGGCGCCGCGCGTGAGCTCGCGGTTGCCGTTGGTCGCGGCGGGCGGAGCGGCGGTGTTGGTCGCCGGTGCCGGGGCGGCTTGGTGGTGGGCAGCGCATCGGCCCGCGCCGGCGACCTCCGCGGCGGTGACGGCCGCCCCGGCCGCTTCGTCGGGCCGCGCCGTGGCGGTGCTCAGCTTGCGGAATCTATCGGAGAAGGCCGACCTGGCTTGGCTCGGCACCGCGCTCGCCGAGCTGCTCTCCAGCGAAGTGTCGGGCGGCGATCTGCGGCGCGTGCCGCCCGAGACCATCACCCGGCTACGGCGCGAGCTTTCGTTGCCCGAAGGCGGCCAGCTCGACGCCGAGGCGCTCGCGAAGGTCCGCGCCACCATCCACGCCGACTTCGTGCTCGGCGGCTCGTATCTCGCTCTCGGGGGGCCTGAGGGAGGCAAGCTCCGCGTCGACGTGAAGCTTCAGGACACTCGCACCGGCGAGACCGTCGCGTCGGACAGCCAGACCGGCGAGCAAGGCAACATGTTCGAGCTGGTATCGCAGGCGGGCGCCAATCTGCGGTCGCGGCTCGGGGTGCGCGCGCTGGATCCCGCCGATCAAGCGCAAGCGCGAACCATGCTGCCTGCGAATCCGGCGGCGGCGCGGCCCTACGCCGAGGGCCTGGCCCGGCTGCGCCTGCTCGACGCGCTGGGAGCGCGTCCGCTGCTCGAGGAAGCGACCCGGGTCGATCCCGACTTCCCGCTGGCGCACGCGGCGCTGTCGGAGGCATTCCGACGCCTGGGGCGTCAGGCGGACGAGGAGCGCGAGGCGCGGCTCGCCAACGATCGCGCCTCGGGGCTCCCGCGCGAGCAGCAGATCCTGGTCGAGGCCAACTGGCGCGTGGCGCGTCGCGAGTGGGCGCCGGCTGTGGAGCTGTACCGGTCGCTCTACGACTTCTTCCCCTCGACCATCGACTATGGCTTGCGGCTGGCCCACGTGGAGGTGCAAGCCGGCCGCGGCAAGCAGGCGCTGGAGACGGTCGAGCGGGTGCGCAGCTCGGCGGAGAGCGCCGCACGCGACCCGCGGGTGGACATCGCCGAGGCCCAGGCGTGCGGCGCGATCAGCCAGTATCAACGCCAGGACGCGGCAGCGAAGGTCGCGGTCGAGAAGGCGC
>DASQBG010000108.1:0-8512 GCA_035635335.1 Myxococcales bacterium
ACGAATCGTTGTCGAATCCCTAAGCTCCTCGGACCTCCTTTCCGCTACGCGGGAGCTCGTGCGGAGATCACACGGAGTCGAGGCGGCGCTTCTCGTCCATCTCGGAGAGATCGATGAGAGGAAGCTCTACCTCGACTGGTCGTTCTCCTCGATGTTCGCCTTCTGCGTCGGCGAGCTCGGTTTCTCCGAGGACGTCGCGTGCAACCGGATCGACATCGCCCGCGCCGCACGACGCATGCCGGTGATCCTGGAGGCCCTCCGGTCCGGGCAGGTGCACCTGGCCGGACTGCGCTTGCTCGCGCCGCACCTGACCACCGAGAACCAGGAGAAGGTGTTGGCGGAGGCCGCCGGCAAGTCGAAGCGCCAGATCGAAGAGCTGGTCGCGCGTCTTTCGCCGCAGCCGCCGGTTCCCACTGTGGTGCGAAAGCTTCCCGGCCGCCCCAACCCCCCGCCCGAAGCGTCACCCGCATTCTCGTTCGCCGCCGCTATGCCGGTGGCCCAACCCGAGTCGCCCCCTGCTCTCGCGTTCGCACCGCCACCCGCCCCGCCGCCGCGACGCGATGAACGCCGGGCCGTGATTGCACCGCTCGCCGAGGAGACGTTCAAGTTCCAGTTCACCGCGAGTCGCTCGTGTCATGACAAGTTCCGCCAGGCCCAGGATCTGCTCCGCCACCGCATCCCAGACGGAGATCTGGCGACGATCGTCGAGAAGGCACTCGACCTGCTCATCGAGCAGGTGAAGAAGGAGCGATTCGCCACTGGTCGGAAGGCGCGACCGGCTCCGGCCGAAGACGCGGATGAATCGTCGTCGCGCCACATCCCGGACGCCATCAAACGCGAAGTCTTCGAGCGGGACGGCGGCCGCTGCATGTTCACCGACGAGCACGGCCGCAGGTGCCGCGAGACAGGCGCCCTGGAATTCGATCACTTGGACGGGTTCGCACGAACGCGGCTACACCGAGCGGACCGGATCCGCTTGCTCTGCCGTCCGCACAACCAACGCGCAGCGGAGCGGATGTACGGTCGCGCATTCATGGAACGAGCGCGCGCGTCCGTCGACGGGCTTGCAGCCGGACCCGGGACTCCGTCAGGGTGAGTGGACGTTTATCCGCCCCGGCGCGGGACGCGCTGCGTTAAGGCGTGCACCTGGCGCTGCGCTCGAACCATGCCGCGCAGACAAGGCGAGAAGTGCGGTCGATTTGGATGAAGGAAATCCCAGGTGTGCGTGCGCAGCCCGAGGCGGGACGCGGCGCGTCAGAAGAGCGCCCGCACCGCAGCGCACTACCGTGGACGACGCCTTCCGCTCTTGCGAATCGCGCGGCGGCGGGGTAACCGCGGCGGATGCGTTTCGGACCCAACTTCGCCGGGCTGACCTGCTTCTCCTGCGGCGCGCCGCACGACGCGGCGGTCCTCCAGACGGTCTGCACGCGCTGCGGGCTCCCGCTGCGGGTCGACTATCGCCTCGGGCCGGGCTCGCTCGCGCTCGAGACCGTGCGGTCGCGCCCGCCCTCGCTCTGGCGCTACGAGGAAGCACTCCCCATCCGAGCCGCCGACGCGGTGACGCTCGGTGAAGGATTCACGCCGCTTGTGAAGGTCGACGGCGTGCTGGTGAAGGACGAGGCTCGCAATCCCACCGGGTCGTTCAAGGCCCGGGGGATGACCCTCGCCGTGTCGCTGGCCCGTGTGCTGGGCGCTCGAGCGCTGGCCGCCCCCTCGGCGGGGAACGCGGCGGGAGCGCTCGCGGCATATGGCGCGGCGGCGGGACTGCCGGTGGTCGTCGCCATGCCCGAGGACACACCGCGCGCCTTCGCGGAGGAATGCCGGCACTACGGCGCGGAGGTGCACCTGGTCCCGGGAAGCATCGCGGACGCCGGGAAGTGGCTCAAGGCGAACGGTCCGCGAGACGCTTTCGACGTGTCGACGTTGAAGGAGCCGTATCGCGTCGAAGGCAAGAAGACGATGGCGTACGAGCTGTTCGAGCAGCTCGGCGAGCTCCCGGACGTCATCGTCTACCCGACCGGTGGCGGCACCGGCCTGGTCGGCATGTGGAAGGCGTTCGGCGAGATGCGCGAGCTGGGGTGGACTGCCAAGCGCCCGCGGCTCGTGTCCGTGCAGGCCGAGGGCTGCGCGCCGGTCGTCGCCGCGTTTCGCTCCGGCGAGTCGGCCACCCGTCCGTGGCCGGATCCGCGCACCGGCGCGTACGGGCTCCGAGTCCCCTCGCCCATCGGCGGATTCCTTTGCCTCCGCGCGCTGCGGGAGACCGCGGGGACCGCGGTCGCCGTCTCCGAGGCAGCGATCGCCCCCGCCGCGGCGGAGCTGTCGCGCCGCAGCGGCCTCGACATCTGCCCGGAGGGCGGCGCGGCGTGGGCCGCCCTGCGCCGGCTGCGCCAGGACGGGTTCGTGAAGCCCGGCGAGACGGTCGTTCTGTTCAACACGGGCACCGGTCTCAAATATCGCTGAAATGAGGTGGCCGGGACCGAGCGGCGAAGGTTAACTACAGGTCGAGGTGGAGGTCCGCGTCGGTAGCTCACCACCGCAGACCTCCAGCGCTCCCCCGTCCAAGGCAGCCGAGGGGTCGCTTGCCTCTTGCGGGGAGACGTCGTTGACCCGCATCTTGCGACGCCGGGAGAACGTGTTGGAGGGACGCCCAGGAAACCACGGTCGTGTGCTGGTGGTCGACGACGATCCGAGGCTGAGCCGGATCTTCGCCGACGTGCTGGGCGACGCCGGCTTCACGGTGGAAACCGCCGCAGACGGACGGCACGCGCTCGCGCTGCTCGAGCGGGTCCAGTTCGACACCATCATCACCGACCTGGCGCTGCCCGGGATGGACGGCATGGGCCTCCTCCGGACCGTGCGCGAGCGCGGGCTGGAGGTGCCGGTCATCTTCGTCACCGGCTCGCCACAGCTCTCCACCGCGATGCAGGCGGTCGAGTTCGGCGCCTTCCGATACCTGCTCAAGCCGATCGACGCGGAGCAGCTCGTCGAGGTGGTCGAGCGCGCCGTCCGCATCCACAAGCTGGCGGACATCAAGCGCCAGGCGAAGGAATACCTCGAGAAGGAGCAGGACTCGGAGCACCCCGGCCTTTCGGAGCGCTTCGCGAACGCGCTCGCGGGCCTCGACCTGGCCTTCCAGCCCATCGTGCGCTGGCCGCAGAGGCGGCTGGTCGCCTACGAGGCCCTGCTCCGCACCACCGAGCCGAGCTTTCCGCGTCCCGAGAAGCTGGTCCACGCCGCCGAGACCCTGGGCAAGGTGCACGAGCTGGGTCGCGCGATTCGCGCCCGGGCGGCGCTGCGGATGCAGAAAAGCCCCATGCGGCTCTTCGTCAACCTGCACTCGGAAGAGCTGCTGGACGACGCGCTCTACGATCCCAAGGCGCCGCTCTCGTCGATCGCCGGCCGGACCGTGCTGGAGATCACCGAGCGCGCCGGTCTCGACCGCGTGCCCGACGTCCGCGCCCGCATCGACCGCCTCAAGCGGATGGGGTTCTCGGTGGCGGTCGACGACCTGGGAGCCGGCTACTCGGGGCTGACCAGCTTCGTCCAGCTCGACCCGCAGGTGGCCAAGCTGGACATCGCGCTGGTGCGGAACCTCCACCGCGAGCCCACCAAGCGGAAGCTGGTGCGGACCATCACCTCGCTCTGCAAGGAGCTGGGCATCACGGTGCTGGCGGAAGGCATCGAGTCCTGCGAGGAGCGCGACACGCTGGAGGGCCTGGGCTGCGACCTGCAGCAAGGCTTCCTCTTCGCGCGGCCGGGTCGCGCCTTCCCGGCGGTGCACTGGTAAGCGCCGCTCGCCGCCGCCGCTCCGGTGGGGTAGACAGTCGCAGATGACCGACTGGCTGGAACCCAGGCCCGCGGGCGCTCCCGTCGGAATCGTCTGCGGCACGATGAACTTCGGCAAGCGCACGCCGGAAGAGGAGTCGCACCGCATCGTGGCGCGCGCCCTGGAGCGCGGCGTGACGCTGTTCGACACCGCGAACGCGTACGGGGACTCGGAGCTGATCCTCGGACGCGCGTTGCGGGGCCGGCGCGGAGCGCGCATCGCCAGCAAGGTGGGCAGCCGCCCCGCGGGCGGCGGGCGCGAAGGCCTCCGGACGGAGGTCATCCTGCGCGCCTGCGACGAGAGCCTGCAGCGGCTGGGCGTCGACCGGATCGACCTCTACTACCTGCACTGGCCGGACATGAAGACGCCGCTCCCGGAGACGCTTTCCGCGCTGCAGAAGCTCATCCAGGCGGGCAAGATCGCGCACTGGGGCATCTCCAACTACGCCTCGTGGCAGCTCGTCGACATGGAACGCATCTGCGAGCGCACCGGCCTGCCCCGGCCGACCACCGCCCAGCAGATCTACAACCTCCTCGTCCGCCAGCTCGACGTCGAGTACTGGGCGTTCGCCAGGCAGCATCCGATCCACACCACCGTCTACAACCCGCTCGCCGGCGGGCTGCTCGCCGGGCGCGCGCTCCGCGCCGAGCCGCCGAAGGGGTCCCGATTCGACGGCAACGAGATGTACCAGCGGCGGTATCTCTCCGACCGGTTCTTCGAGCTGGTGGAATCGTACTCGGAGCTGGGGCGCGAGGCGGGCATGAAGCCCGTGCAGCTCGCCTACGGCTGGCTGGCGGCGAGGCCCGGCGTCGACTCGGTCCTGCTCGGTCCCGCCGACGTGTCGCAGCTGGACGCAGGCATCGACGCGTGCGCGAAACCGCTCGGCGCGGACCTCTGCGCGCGCATCGACGAGATCCACCGCGCCTTCAGCGGGACCGACGCGACCTACGCGCGGTTGGACTAGAGCGCATGCCATTGAGACCGCGCCCTGAAGAACACAGCGCCGCCCTATCGGCGGCGACTGAGTTGGCCCGGCACTGGACACTGGATCCGCAGGTCGAGTTCTTGAACCATGGCTCGTTCGGCGCCTGCCCGCGGCACGTGCTCGACTTGCAGCAGGAGCTGCGGGTACGGATGGAGCGGCAGCCCGTGCTGTTCCTCTCGCGCGAGCTGGAGCCGCTGCTCGACGAGGCGCGCTCCGCGCTGGCCCGCTTCGTGGGCGCCGATGCCGACGATCTGGCATTCGTCCCCAATGCGACCACCGGCGTGAACACCGTCGTGCGCTCTCTGCGGCTTGGGCCCGGCGACGAGGTGCTCACCACCGACCACGCCTACAACGCCTGCCGCAACGCCCTCCGCGTGCTCGAGCCGGCAGGCGTCCGGGTGGTCACCGCAGCCGTCCCGTGGCCCGGCGTCACGCCGGCGCAGGTGGTCGACGCGGTCCTCGGCGCGGTGACGGGGCGCACCCGGCTTGCCCTGATCGATCATGTCACCAGCCCCACCGGGCTGGTCTTCCCGGTGGAGACGCTGGTGCGCGCTCTCGCCGAGCGCGGAGTGGACACGCTGGTGGACGGCGCGCACGCGCCGGGGATGCTGCCGCTGGACGTGCGCCGGATCGGCGCCGCGTACTACACCGGCAACTGCCACAAGTGGCTCTGCACGCCGAAGGGGTCGGGCTTCCTGCACGTCCGCCGGGATCGGCAGGACGGCGTGCTGCCGCTCGCGGTGAGCCACGGCTTCAATTCGACGCGCACGGAAAGATCGCGGTTCCGCCTGCTCTTCGACTGGGGCGGCACCGACGACCCCACGCCGTTCCTCTGCATCCCCGAAGCGATCCGCTTCCTCGGCTCGCTCGTGCCCGGAGGGTGGCCCGCGCTGATGCAGCGCAACCGCGAGCTCGCCCTGGGCGGCCGCGCCTTGCTCTGCGACGCGCTCGGAATCCCGGAGCCCGCGCCCGCCGAGATGATCGGCACGCTGGCCGCCGTCCCGCTCCCGGACAGCGACGGCCCGCCGCCGGCGGCCGGATCGATGAACGATCCGCTGCAAGCGGTCGTCTACGAGCGCCACCGCATCGAGGTGCCGATCTTCGTCTTCCCCCGGCATCCGCGGCGCCTGGTCCGCATCGCCGCGCAGCTCTACAACTCGCGCGGGCAGATCGAGCGGCTCGCGCGCGCGCTGCGCGCCGAGCTGTAGCCAGGTCCGGCGAGCGGGCCCACCTCGCCTGACAACCGTCCCCTGTCCGGATTCCCGCGTCCATTCCCGGAACCGGACAGGTCAGATCACCATCGAGAGCGTGTAGGCCGCAGCCATCATCCACGAAATCAGCACCAGCGCCGGGTAGCCCCACTCGCGCATCGTCGTCTTGATAGTCGTCATCGCGTCCTCCATGCCCGGGTCTAAAGCAGGCCCCGTGCCAGGCGGGTTACTCTTCCGCGCCGATGCAGCAGCTTCGACGCCCCAGGTAGTGTCGCGGGAGGAGCCGAAGTTTCTCCGACGGCCGCGGGCCGCGATGTTGGGGTGGGTGCGCCGTCGCCTGATCGCGGTTACCCTGCGGCGTCCGGCGTGGTAGGGAGCGCCGACCCTTGGAAGGAGCAGGAAAGCGATGCACATTCCGCGGCACCCGGACCGCTTCGTCGACCGCCACATCGGGCCCGATACCCGCGACGTGGTGGAGATGCTGGAGGTGCTGGGAAAAGGGTCTCTGGATGCCCTGATCGACGCCACGGTCCCCGCGGGCATCCGCCTGAAGCGGCCGCTCGACCTCCCGACAGGCCTTTCGGAGCACGGCCTCCTGCAGGACCTGCAGCAGATCGCGGCCAAGAACCAGGTGTTCCGAAGCTTCCTGGGGATGGGCTACTCGGACACCGTCACGCCGGCGGTGATCCAGCGGAACATCCTGGAGAATCCGGGTTGGTACACTCAGTATACCCCGTACCAGCCCGAGATCTCGCAGGGGCGCCTCGAGGCGCTGCTCAACTACCAGACCATGGTGATCGACTTGACCGGCCTTCCGGTGGCGAACGCGTCCCTGCTCGACGAGGGGACCGCCGCCGCCGAGGCGATGAGCCTGGTGCACGCCGTCGCCGGGGGCGACGCCAAGGCGTTCTTCGTCGCGAGCGACTGCCACCCGCAGACCATCGAGGTGGTGCGCACGCGCGCCGAGCCGCTCGGATGGCGCGTGGTGGTCGGCGACCCGGATGCCTTCGACTTCAAGACCAAGGTGTTCGGCGCGCTGGTGCAGTACCCGTCGAGCGACGGGCGCGTGCGCGACCTGCGCACCTTCATCGAGCGGGTGCACCAGCACGGGGCGCTGGCGGTCGTCGCCGCCGACCTCCTCTCCCTCTGCCTGCTGGCTCCGCCCGGCGAGCTGGGCGCCGACGTGGCGGTGGGCTCCTCGCAGCGCTTCGGCGTTCCGCTCGGGTACGGCGGCCCGCACGCGGCCTACTTCGCCTGCCGCGAGGAGCACGTCCGCCACATGCCAGGGCGGATCATCGGCGTCTCTCAGGACGCCCAGGGCCGCCCGGCGCTGCGCATGGCGCTGCAGACGCGCGAGCAGCACATCCGCCGCGAGAAGGCGACCAGCAACATCTGCACGGCGCAGGCGTTGCTCGCGATCATGGCCGCGATGTACGCCGTCTACCACGGACCGCGCGGGCTCAAGGCCATCGCGCAGCACGTGCACGGCCTCACTTCGCTCCTCGCGGCCGGCCTGCGCAAGCGGGGGCTCAAGCTCCGCCACCAGCAGTTCTTCGACACACTCGCGGTCGAGGCCGACGCGGACCAGATCGTCGCGACGGCGGCCGCCCGGCGCATCAACCTGCGCCGCATCGATGCGCGCACGGTGGGCATCTCGCTCGACGAGACCTGCTCGCGGGAGGACGTGGAGAACGTGTTGGCGGTGTTCGGCGGCGGCGTCGCGCTCGATCAGCTCGAGCCGGAGAGCGCGCTCCCGCCGCAGCTCGCCCGCACCTCCGCCTATCTCACCCACCCGGTCTTCAACACGCACCACAGCGAGACCGAGATGCTCCGCTACATGCGGCTGCTCGAGTCGCGCGACCTGTCCTTGACGCACTCGATGATCCCGCTCGGCTCGTGCACCATGAAGCTGAACGCGACGGCGGAGATGGTGCCCGTCACCTGGCCGCAGTTCGGCAAGCTGCATCCGTTCGCGCCCCGCTCCCAGGCGCAGGGGTACACGCAGATCTTCGACGAGCTCTCGGCCATGCTGCGGGAGATCACCGGCTTCGACGCCGTCTCGCTGCAGCCCAACGCCGGCGCGCAAGGGGAGTACGCCGGGCTCCTCGTCATCCGGCGCTATCACGAGGCCCGCGGCGAGTCCCACCGCAACGTGTGCCTCATCCCGCAGTCCGCGCACGGCACCAACCCGGCCTCGGCGGCGATGGCCGGGTTCAAGATCGTGGTGGTGAAGACGGACGAGAAGGGGAACATCGACCTGGCGGACCTGGAGGCGAAGGCGCGGGCCAACGCGAAGGACCTGGCCGCGCTGATGGTCACCTACCCGTCCACCCACGGCGTCTTCGAGGAAGGCATCCAGCAGGTCTGCCGCATCGTCCACCAGCACGGCGGGCAGGTCTACATGGATGGCGCGAACATGAACGCGCAAGTCGGCCTCTGCCGGCCGGGCGACTTCGGCGCCGACGTGTGCCACCTCAACCTGCACAAGAC
>DASQBG010000109.1:0-9871 GCA_035635335.1 Myxococcales bacterium
TGCACCTGCACCCGCGCCAGCCTGGCGGAGCTCGCCCGGATCCTGGCGCGGTTCCACGACCGGCTCGAAGCGCGGGTCCTGTTCTGGACGCCGCGCGAGGCGCCGGCCGACTGGAACAAAGGCGATCTGTGGATCAGCGCCGCGCGCATTCCCGGCGTGAAGGTCGTCCGCGACGCCGAAGGCGCCGAGGCTTCCCGCTTCGCGGTCGCGACCTCCGGCGGCGTGGTCCTCTACGATCCGCGGGGCCACCTGCTCTTCAAGGGCGGCATCACGGCAGCGCGGGGACACGAAGGAGACAGCTTCGGCCAGGAGCGGATCGCGTCGCTCTTGACCACCGGCGCGGCCGACCGCGCCGATGCACCGGTGTTCGGGTGCGCGCTCGAGCAGGAACCGGTGCGCGTTGCGCGCGCCGGGACATCGACCATCATTCAGGGGGAGCAGAGATGAGCGTAGCGATCAAGGCACTGGAGACGACCCAGGCCGCGGCTGAAGCCATCGTCCAGAGGGCCGAGACGCGGTACGAAGCACACCGGCAGGAGATCCTCGGCTCGACGGATCGGATCTTCGCGTGGCTGATGATCGGGCAGTGGATCTTCGCGATCGCCGTCGCGCTCATCTTCTCGCCGTACGGCTGGCAGGGGAAGGTGAAGACGGTGCACATGCACGTGTGGGTGGCCCTGTTCCTGGGCGCCGCGATCATCAGCCTTCCGGTGGCGCTCGCCTGGCGGCGACCCGGCGAGCTGCTCACCCGCCACGCGATCGCCGCGGGGCAGATGCTCTGTTCGGCGCTGCTCGTCCACCTGAGCGGCGGGCGGATCGAGACGCACTTCCACGTCTTCGGCTCGCTCGCCTTCCTCGCCTTCTACCGGGACTGGCCGGTGCTCGTCACCGCGACCGTGGTGGTGGCCGCCGAGCACTTGCTGCGGGGGATCCTCTGGCCCGAGTCGGTGTACGGCATCCCCAACCCGGAGTGGTGGCGGTTCCTGGAGCACGCTTTCTGGGTGGTGTTCTGCATCTCGATCCTCATTCCTTCCTGCCGGAGAGGCCTGAGGGACATGCGGGTGATGGCGGAACGCGGCGCCGAGCTGGAGGCGCTCTCCGAGAACCAGTGGCGCAACTCCTCGGTCGTGGACCGGGCCGCGGCGGACGCCCGCGGCGACCGCTGAGGAGGCCGCCATGACCGTCGACACCAACGTCGAGGTCCGGAAAGGGTACGATCGCGTGGTGGTTCCGGAGTCGGCCGGGGGAACGAGATCGCTGACGCGGCAACAGTTCGAGACCTTGCCGCTGCGCGAGCGCGTCTCCTACCTGATCGAGGGCTCCGCACAGTTCTTCCGCGACGGCCGGCCCATCTCCGCCTCCGAGGCGATGCGCATCTGAGCCACCCGCCGCCACTCGCCGCCGATAGGGCGGCGGTGTGTCTCCATCGCGACCACTCGCCGCCGATAGAGCGGCGGTGTGTCTCGATCGCGGCCTGAGATTCTCTTACGAAGCCCGCCCCGGCCGTTCCCCGAAGATCGCGGTGCCGACCCGCACGATGGTCGAGCCCTCCTCGATCGCCACCTCGAAGTCCGCGCTCATGCCCATGGACAGCTCGCGCAGCCCCAGCCGGTCGCGCAGCTCGCGCAGGGCGCGGAAGTGCGGCCGGGGATCCTGGTCGGCGGGCGGGAGGCACATCAGCCCCTCGCAGCGCAGCGCCTCGAGCTGCTTCACCTCCGCGTACAGCGCGTCCACCTGCTCCGGGAGCGCGCCGCCCTTCTGCGGCTCGCGGCCGACGTTCACCTCGAGCAGCACCCGCTGGGTGATGCTCTTCAGGAAGGCGCGCTTGGACAGCTCCTTTGCCAGCGCGACGCGGTCGCAGGTATGCACCAGGGCGGCGTGCCCGACCACGATCTTCACCTTGTTCGTCTGCAGCGCGCCGATGAAGTGCCACTCGGCCTCCGGGAGCGCGTCGGCCTTCTCGTGCAGCTGCTGCGCGTAGTTCTCGCCGAACGCCGTCTGCCCCGCGGCGAACGCCAGCAGCACCGCCTCGATCGGCTGGCCCTTGCTGACCGCGACGAGCTCCACGGTGGCGGGGTCGCGGCCCGCCCGGGAGCAGGCGGCGCGGATGCGCTCCTGCACGCGGGCGAGGTTCTCGGCTATCCCCACGGCATCCTCAGACCGGCGCCCGCCAGGAGCTGCAGCGTCTCGGTGAGGGGCAGGCCGACCACGTTGGAGAAGCTCCCGTCGACGCGCTCCACGAACGCGCCCGCCAGGCCCTGCACCGCATAGGCGCCGGCCTTGTCGTCGCCGTCGCCGGACTCCACCAGCCAGCGCAACGCGGCGTCGGACAGGTCGGTGAACCGCACACCGGTCACCACCGCGCGCGACCTGAGCTCACCGTCCGTCGCCACGCACACGCCGGTGATCACGCGGTGCTCGGCGCCGGAGAGCCGGCGCAGCATCCGCTGCGCGTCGGCGCGGTCGCGCGGCTTCTCCAGGACCTCGTCGCCGGAGACCACCACGGTGTCTGCGGCCAGCCCGACGACCGGCCCCTGCCCTCCGCGCTTCTTCCACGATTCGAGGCCCGCGGCTGCCTTCTCGCGGGCCAGCCGCTCTGGATAGGCGATGATCCGCTCGCCGGGCGCGCGCTCCTCGGCGACGCGCGGGACCTCGACGTCGAAGCGCAGGCCCAGGCGGGAGAGCATCTCCCGGCGGCGCGGGGATCCGGAGCACAGCACCAGGCGCATGTGTGGCGCTGTAGCAGCCTCTGCGCCTGCGTCAAGCAGGAAAAGCGGATCGGCGCTCGCGGATGTTACACTCGCCGGATGCAGGCCCGCGACCTGCTCCGCCAGCTGCAGCGCACCGTGGACGAGCTGGCGGTGCTCAACGAGATCGGCAAGGCGCTCACCTCGTCGCTCGACATCGGCGAGGTGATGCACCTCATTCTGGCCAAGGTGTCGGAGCTGCTCAAGCCGCGCAACTGGTCCCTGCTCTTGCGCGATCCGCAGACCGGCGAGCTGTACTTCAAGGCCGCGGTCGGCGCCGGCAGCGAGATGCTGATGCACCTGCGCTTGCAGCGCGGCGAGGGCATCGCGGGCTGGGTGGCGGAGCACAACGCGCCGCTGATCGTCGACGACGTCACGGCCGACCCGCGCTTCGCCACGCGCTTCGACAAGACCTCCCGCTTCCACACCAAGTCGATCCTCTGCGTGCCGCTCACCTTCAAGGGCCGGGTGCTGGGCGTCATCGAGCTGGTGAACGGCGAGGGGGACGGCAGCTTCGACGCGGAGGACCTGCGCATCCTCAGCACCGTCGCCGAGTTCAGCGCCATCGCCATCGAGAACGCGCAGAACTTCGCCAAGGTGCAGGATCTGACGGTGCTCGACGATCACACCGGGCTCTTCAACTCGCGGCAGCTCAAGCGCACCCTGGAGCAGGAGATCGTGCGCGCGACGCGCTTCGGGCACCCGGTGTCGCTGATCTTCTTCGACCTCGACCACTTCAAGCAGGTGAACGACACGCACGGGCACCAGGCCGGGTCGCGGGTGCTGGCGGAGATCGGCCGGCTGCTGCTCGGCACGCTGCGATCGACCGACGTGCCGGTGCGGTACGGCGGCGACGAGTTCGTCATCCTGCTGCCCGAGACGAGCAAGGACCAGGCGATGGAGTGCGCCAAGCGGCTGCGCGCCGAGATCTCCCGCTGGAAGTTCCTCGCCGAGGAACCGTACGGGCCGCTGCAGATCACCGCCAGCCTGGGCGTGGCCTCGTTCCCCGACGATGCGCGGGTCCCCGAAGAGCTGCTCCGGCGCGCGGACGACGCCATGTATCGGGTCAAGGCGGAGCGGCGGGACGGGGTGGCGGCGGCCCTGCCGCAGCAGGCGCCGCCGCGGGAGAAAACCTTGACCCGGGGAGTATCCTCCTAGCCATGAAGCTGACTCCGATCGACCTGCAGCAGAAGTCCTTCCGCAGGCTGCGCCTGGGCGGCTTGGACGAGAAGGAGGTGCGCGCTTTCCTCGAGCTCTGCTCCTCCGAGATGGAGGACCTGATCCGCAAGCTCCACAAGCAGGACGAGGAGCTGCGCCGGCTCGTCGCCCGCATCGAGGAGCTCCGCTCGCGCGAGCAGCTCCTCCAGCAGACGCTGACCACCGCCCAGAGGTTGGCCGAGGAGGTCAAGGAGCACGCCCGCAAGGAGGCGGAGATCGTCCTCTCCGAGGCGGAGCTGCAGGGCGAGAAGATCGTCCAGAACGCCCAGCAGAAGCGCCTGCAGCTGATCAAGGAGATCGACGATCTCAAGCGCACCCGGCAGGTCTTCGTGCAGCAGCTGTCGTCGCTTCTGGACACCCACAAGGCGCTGCTCGACTCCGCCCGCGGCGACCCAGCGGCAGCCCCGGGCGCGTCCCCAGCGGACGACAACGTGTCCTTCCTGGCACCCCCCACCAAGCGGGCGGACACGAAGAAGTAGCGCCGATACTTACGCAGAGGGCGTCGGGGCAGAAGCGCCAGGCCGCGTACACGCTCACGCTCGCCCGAAACGCCGCGTTCGCGTTCTACGCCATCGAGATTTCGCGTGCCCGGGCGGACCGGCGATCAGTGCGCGTGCGCCGGTTCCACGTCCCCGCGGATCGCCTCGATCATCCCGTGGAGGTGGGCGCAGGCCTCCTGGATGCTGAGGTGCTTGTACTGCCCGGCCCGGCTCTCTGCAGTGAGGACGGCGCAGCGGTGCACGTTCTCGAAGTCGCCATAGGGGAACTTGTACCTGCGCTTGCTCTCCGCGGGTTCGCCGTCATCCATCCCGAGGTGCCACCTGGCGTACTCGGGGAACCCGTGCTGGCGGATGAATTCGTTCTCCTCCGCCGTGGAAGGTTGGTGCTCGCTCCACGCGTCCCGGTCGTCCGCGACCACCTTGCCGGCGCGGACCAGCTCCTGCGCGTACGCGTATGCCGTCCTGTTCAGCTTGACCGCCATGATTCGGTCTCCTTCTCCGCAGGCAGAGACGTGATCATCGCGCGCCCCGAAGGCACGCTGCGCGCTCGCCACCGCTCGACGTGCGGGGAGGTCAGCGCTCGACGAACGCCTTCAGCCGGTCGAGCGCCTCGTCCCACTGCCTGGAGATGGCGTCCAGCGATTCGCGGGCCTGCTCGAGCTGCCGCGGCCGCAGCTCCCAGACGCGCTCGCGCCCCCGGCGGGCGCTGCGGACGAGCCCGGCGCCCGCCAACACGTGAAGATGCTTGGTGATCGCCTGCCGGGTGACGGAAGAGCCGGCGGTGAGCCGCGCGATGGAGGCCGGCCCACCGGAGCACAGGCGGGAGACGAGGCGCAGGCGCGTCTCGTCCCCGAGCGCCGCGAAGACGGGCGCCGTGCCCTTCAGCGCGGTGTTGCTGGCCACCGCTCCCCCGCCTTGGCGAGGTGCTGCTCGATCGCTTTCATCTGCAGCCCCCGGCCACCGCCAGGAAAAGAGGCGCCGGCCATCTGCAACCTCCTGGTTGCAGGTATAGGCAAGGCGCGTCCGAAACGCAACTGGATGGTTGCGCCCGCGGCCAGGCAGACAGGCGACACCACCCGCCTTCCGTCTTGCACCTCGCCCCGAGGCCGCCTAGAACGCATCGCGATGCCGGTCCCGCGCGACTTCCAGAGCCTTTTGCTCGCCCTGCAGACCTACTGGGCGGAGCGCGGCTGCGCGCTCCTGCAAGGCTACGACCTGGAGGTCGGCGCGGGCACCATGAACCCGGCCACCTTCCTCCGCGTGCTCGGCCCGGAGCCGTGGAGCGTCGCCTACGTCGAGCCCAGCCGGCGGCCCGCGGACGGCCGCTTCGGAGAGAACCCCAACCGCCTGCACCAGCACCACCAGTTCCAGGTGATCCTGAAGCCCAGCCCCAAGGACGTGCAGGACGTCTACCTGGGCTCGCTCGCCGCCATCGGCATGACCTCCGAGGAGCACGACCTGCGGTTCGTCGAGGACGACTGGGAGAGCCCCACGCTGGGCGCCTGGGGGCTTGGCTGGGAGGTCTGGTGCGACGGCATGGAGGTGACGCAGTTCACCTACTTCCAGCAGGCGGGCGGGTTCGAATGCCGCCCGGTCAGCGCCGAGCTGACCTATGGCCTGGAGCGCATCGCCATGTACCTGCAGGGCGTGGACAACATCTACGACCTGCGCTGGGTGGGCGACCTGACCTACGGCGAGGTCTTCCACCAGAACGAGGTGGAGCAGTCGAAGTACAGCTTCCAGGCCTCGGACCCGCAGCTGCTCTTCCAGCTCTTCCAGAGCTACGAGAAGGAATGCGACCGCCTGCTCCGTCTCGAGCTGCCGCTGCCGGCCTACGACTACTGCTTGAAGTGCTCGCACGCCTTCAACCTGCTCGACGCGCGCGGCGCGATCAGCGTGACCGAGCGGCAGGGCTACATCCTGCGGGTGCGATCGCTGGCGCGCCGCTGCGCCGTCGGGTACCTGCTCGCGCGCGCCAAGCTGAAGTACCCGCTCATCAAGGACCGCGAGGCGGGCGAGCGGCTCGCGCAGGAGACCCTCCGCGACCTGCAGGAGAAGAAGATCGTGGGGGAGGACTTGAAACCCATGGAGCGGATTTCGTGAAGGCCGCGAGCGAGACTCAGCGCTCCCCTATCAGGAGCGACTGATGGCCGCGGGCAAGGACACAGCCGCGCCCTATGGGCGCGAACTGGTGTTCGAGATCGGCTGCGAGGAGCTGCCCGCCGGCTCGCTCAAGCCTGCGCTGGAATGGATGGAGGCGGAGATGAACCGCGCCCTCGACGACGCGCGGCTGAACGGCGAGGGCGAGGGGCAGCGCGCGAACATCTCCGGGTACGCCACGCCGCGCCGCCTGGCGCTGGTGGTGACGGCCATCGCCGAGCGCGCTCCGGACGTGAAGAAGACCGTGCAAGGCCCGCCAGCCAAGGCGGCGTTCCAGGAAGGCAAGCCCACCAAGGCGGCGGAAGGATTTGCCCGCAAGATCGGAGTGCCGGTGTCGGCGCTGCGCGTGGAGGGCGACCGTGTGGTGGTCGAGCAGGAGATCCGCGGCCAATCCGCGGCCGAGGCGCTGCCGGGCATCCTGGAGCGCCTCGTGCGAGGCATCCCCTTCAAGAAATCGATGCGCTGGGACTCGCTCGACAAGGACGCCTTCGCGCGGCCGGTGCACTGGATCGCCGCGATGCTCGACGGCAAGCCGCTGCCGGTGGCCTTCGCCGACGTGAAGAGCGGCTCCACCACGCGCGGCCACCGGTTCGCCGCGCCCAAGCCTTTTCCCGTGCCCCCGGCGAAGAAGTACGTGGCGGAGCTGCGCGCGGCGCACGTGCTGGCCGACTGGGCGGAGCGCAAGCAACGCATCTGGGAGGAGGTGCAGCGGGCCGCGAAGGAAGCGCGCGGCGAGCCGCTGCCGGACGAAGATCTTTTGGAGACCGTCACCGGCCTGGTCGAGGAGCCCTTCGCCGTGGTGGGCCATTTCGAGGAGAGCTTCCTCGAGCTGCCGCCCGAAGTGCTGGTCTCGGAGATGCGCGGGCACCAGAAGTACTTCTCCGTGCGCGACCCCCGGACGCAGCGCCTCCTGCCGGCGTTCGTCGCCGTGTCGAACACGCGCGTCGCGGACCCTTCGGTGTCGCGCCGCGGCTACGAGCGCGTGCTGCGCGCGCGCCTCTCCGACGGCAGGTTCTTCTACGACGAGGACCGCAAGGTGAAGCTGGCGGCGCGGATCGAGCGCCTCGCGCGCCGCACCTTCATGGACAAGCTGGGCACCGAGCTGGAGCGCGTCGAGCGCCTGCGCGAGCTGTCGCTCTGGCTGCACGGGGTGACCGGCAAGGGCGAGCCGGCGGTGCTGCGCCGGGCGGCCGAGCTGTGCAAGACCGACCTGACCACCGGCATGGTGGGCGAGTTCCCCGAGCTGCAAGGCGTGATGGGGCGCGTCTACGCGCAGCACGACGGAGAGCCGCCCGAGGTGGCGGAGGCAATCTTCGAGCACTACCTCCCCCGCGGCGCCGAGGAGAACCTGCCGCGCACCGACGCCGGCGCGCTCCTGGGGATGGCGGACCGGCTCGACCTGCTCGCCGGAGTGTTCGGCATCGGCAAGGAGCCCAGCGGCACGGCCGACCCGTACGGCCTCCGCCGCGCGGCGGTGGGGCTCCTGCGACTCGCGCTCGCGCGGCGGTACCGGCTGGACTTGCGCGAGGCCCTGGCGGAGGCGCAGAGGCTGCACGGTGCGCAGCGCGAGCGCGGGGCGAGCAACCGCGTCTCGCAGGAGCCGAAGCTGGTGGAGAAGGTGTGGGGTTTTTTGCAGGGCCGTATCGAGGCCTCCTTCCGCGAGCGCGCCGCCCCAGACTCGATCCAGGCGGTGCTGCACACGGGCTCCGCCGACGTGGTCGCCCTCGAGCAGCGCCTCTCGGCCCTCACGCAAGTTCGCGAGAAGAACCGCGCGCACTTCGAGGCCACGGCGGCGACCTTCAAGCGCATCGGCAACATCCTCGCCCAGGCGCGCGAGAAGGGGATCGCTCCGATGCGCTTCGATCCTTCCGCGCTGCGCCGCGACGAGCCGGCCGAGGCCGCGCTGGCGCAGGCTCTGGAGCAGAGTGGGGAGAAGGTGCGCGAGGCGCTCGAGGCGGAGAACTTCCTCGCTGCCCACGCCGTCCTCGCCGAGCTGCGCCCCGCCGTCGACGCCTTCTTCGACGCCGTGCTGGTCATGCACCAGGACGAGCGGGTCCGCGACAACCGGCTCGCGCTGCTGCGCTCCTTGCACGAGCTCTTCTCGCCGCTCGCCGACTTCGGCAAGCTGCAGGTAGAACGTGCTTGACCCGAGGGGGCAGCTCGCCTAGCGTCCGCGGCCTTGCCTTCCATGCGCGTCGCCGCTCTCTGCGCCAGCCTGCTCTCCGCCTGCAGCTTCCCTGGGCCGCCGGCGCTGCTCCCGCCTCCGTTCGGGCCCGATCCGGCCCGGCCCGAGCCTGCGCGCTTCTTCTTCCCCACCGGCATCGCCATCGATCCGACCGCCAGCTGGGTGGTGGTGACGAACTCCAACGCGGACCACCTGTTCGACGCGGGAGCGATGTACTCCCTGCGCGCGGCGGACCTGGCGCAGTACTTCCCGCCCGGCGGGGCGAAGGGCACGGTCTCGTTCCCGGTCGCCGCGCTCGCCGGCAAGGTGATCATCGGCAACTACAGCGGACCCCTCATCCTCGCAGGCGGGACGAGCGGCGCGCCGGCGTCCGCCCCGATCACGGCGTACACCGGATCGCGCGACACGAACCGGCTCAACGCGGTCGCACTGGACCCGGCGACCGGATCGCTCGCCTGCCGCGGGCCGGGCGGCGACGACTGCCGCGGCGCTTCGATCGACCTGAAGAACGCGGCGGGGCTCGAAGGACCGTTCGGGATCGCCGCGGGAAAGGTCCACCCGCCCGGGCTCCCGGGCGACGTCGATGCGGTGCTGGTCAATTCGCTGGTGCCGCACATCGACGAGATCCAGAGCGGGGTCGGCGTCTTCAGCACCTCGCGGCTCGCGGCGCTCAATCAAGCCGATCTCAGCGTCCTCTTCACCTCCATCGTCACCGACCCCGCGAACGGCTCGGGATTCGGCGGCGGCCCGATCGTGTTCGACGACAACGCGCGCGAGGTCATCGTGGCCGGCTGCTACACCCGGTTCGGAGCCGCGTCGCCGGGCGGCGAGGCGTCCACCCTCAAGTGCGGGTCGCTCGCCAGCGGCACCAACCTCCTCCGGTTCGTGCCGGTCGAGGCAGGGAGCTCCGCGAAGACGCGGATCATCGACCTGGGCTCGCAGGTGCACTCCACCGATACCACCGGCCTGGCGCTGGGCGACGTCGATCCGGTGAGCGGCATGCGCAGGCTGTACATGACGACGCGGTTCGCGGACACCGTGGTGCGCATCGGACTCCCGGC
>DASQBG010000110.1:0-2139 GCA_035635335.1 Myxococcales bacterium
GCGGCCCGCCCCGGAACGAGTTGCGGACGCACACCGCAGGGGCCGGGCTTCAGTCAGTCGTAGTCGGTCGGAAGCGAAGGATCCCTCGCATGCTCGAACATGCGCCGGATCTGCGCCACGGTGACGCGCGCCAGCGACAGCGGCGGGAGCGCGTTCTCGGCGAAGAAGTCCACCGCGGTGGTCTCGTCGCTCGGGCGGGCAGCGCCGCCGACCAGGTCGCACCGGAAGAAGAGTTTGTAAGCATGGAGGCTCTCGGGCGGGTGCTCGTGTCGGAGCTTGTCGTAGACCGCCAGGAGCTTCGCGGTCCGCACCAGATAGCCCGACTCCTCCTCGACCTCGCGCGCCGCGGCCACGCCGGGCGCCTCGCCCACGTCGCACCAGCCGCCCGGCAACGTCCAGCCGCCGTCGCTCCGCTCCTGGACTAGCAGGATCTGATTGTCTTTGAAGACCGCCGCGCGAACGTCCACCTTCGGGGTGGCGTACCCGGTGTCGGCAGCGAGATGCGCCACCATTTGATCGGGCGACGTCCCGGTCCCCTCTGCCAGCATTTCGGCTGCGAGGCGCCGCACCTCCTCCCACCGATCGCGCTCGAACGAATCCTTGGTGAACGTCAGACCGTTCTGGGAGAGGGCCGCGAGTCTCAGCGCACGCCGGAGCCAAGGAGGGGAGTCCACACAGCGACTATAGACAAGGCGCCCTGAAGGCGGCTGAAGAAGCCCTTGCGCAGGGAGGCCCCGGCTGTGTATAGGGTCCGGCCCGCCCTGCTCTGCGGTGGGCTGAACGGTACCCGGAGGGAGAGCGAGCGAGAACAGCAAGGGCGTCGCAACCCATCGATTTTACGACTGATGGGGGATCGTCTAACGGCAGGACGTAGGACTCTGACTCCTACTATCTAGGTTCGAATCCTAGTCCCCCAACCATGTGGTAGTTACCCTGCGGGTCAGAGCCGTGGGCGGCGAAAGGAAAGGCGGCCCCATCGTCTAGCGGCCTAGGACGGAGGCCTCTCACGCCTCAAACATGGGTTCGAATCCCGTTGGGGTCACCAATTGGCCCGCCAGGGTGAGACTGGCGGGCCGTTTTCTTTTCTGAAGGGCGAGCAACCGCCAGGCCGTCAAGCCGCTCGCGCCGGGCGCTCGGTGCGGACCCAGGTCTGCCCCTGCGCGCCCCGGCTGTACTTCACGAAGCCCACCAGCAAGGCCGCGTTCATCTCCACGAAATGCGCCGCCGCGTCCGCCACGGCGCGCACGTGCCGCGGCGTCATCCCCAGCAGGCTGAGCGCGGCCAGCGCGTAGGCGCCGCCCTGCGCCAGCAGCGCGAGCGAATAGAACGTGCCGGCCCGCACCAGGAAGATGTTCGAGATCAGCGCCACCACCATGGCGTGCGGGACGAACCAGCGCAGGACCTTGTGCGACCAGAGCGCGAAGGCCGTGAAGCCGTGGCGCGGCGAGAGCAGCTCGCGATGGAGCGACAGCGCCCTGAAGCCGCCGGCCGCGATCCGGACCCGCCGCCGATACTCGCCCGAGTGGTCGGGAGCCGTTTCCTCGTGCCCGACCGCCTCGGGCTCGTAGCGGACCTTCGACCCCGAGGCGAGCACGCGCAGGGCGGCGACGAAGTCGTCGACCACCGTGCCTTCGGGCAGCGGGGGGAAGAGGTGCTTGCGCACGGCGTAGATCCCGCCGTTCGCGCCCATCACGCAGCCGCGGCGCGACTCGTAGAGCTTCAGCAGGCTCTCGAGCTTCCAGTACGCGCCTTCCGCGAGCGGGGCGCCCGCGGGGGAATGAAGCCGGAGCCGGCCGCAGACGAGTCCGACGTCATCGTCGCGCAGCGGCTGGATCAAGTGGCGGATCGCGTCGCGCTCGAACTCGGTGTTTGCGTCGGTCATCACCAGCACGTCGCCCTTTGCCAGCGCGACGAGCCGGCTGAGGACCCCGGCCTTGCCGCACCGCTCTGCGCGCGAGAGCTTCACGCCCCTGGCAGCGTAGTGCTGGACGATCGCGTCGGTCTCGTCGGTCGATCCGTCGGACCCGACCAGGATCTCGAGCTTGTCCGCGGGATAGTCCTGGGCGAGCAGGTTTTCGATCCGGCGGCCGATGCAACCCTGCTCGTTGTACGCGGCGATCAGCACCGAGACGCTGGGCA
>DASQBG010000111.1:0-1699 GCA_035635335.1 Myxococcales bacterium
GCTCTGTGAGATCGACGATGCAGTCGAGCATCCAGTCGTCACTCTCCGCCTCTTCCACGGTCGCGCCGGCCGCTCGCGCCATCGACTCGATCGCGCTCGCGCCGCGCGCGGGCGCGAGCAGCTTCTGTTGCGCCCGGAACCGCTTCGGCCCCTCCGGAAGCAACACGCTTCGATCGGGTCGGCGCGCGCGCGGCGTCGTATCGAGGGCGCCGAGCGCAGCGAGGCACGGCCCGATTTCGGTCTCCAGCTCCGCTGCGCTCCACGCTGCGTCTGGCGAGGGCGCCCGAAGCCCTGACGCGGCGGTCGCGAAATCACGCCGCGCGAGGGCGAGCAGAAGCCGATGCAGCTCGGTGCGCACGCGCGCCTTGAACGCGCGCGGTTCGCGCAACAGAGCGTCGGTGTCGCGCGGCCGCGCGGCGAGCGCTTCGCGGTGCGCCTGGGCAGCAGCAAGCCTGCGCGCCTTCTCCTCGGCCGAAGCGGTGGGATCGAGCAGCGCCTCCCATTCGTCGAGCAGGCTGGAGTCGGCGCCGCGGACGGTGGCGCGGAAGAAGGCGAGCACGTCGTCCAAGGTTTCGTCTCGCAGATCCTCTGGAATCGTCTGCAGCAGCGTCTTGTAGGCGTCGTTGAGATAGCGCAGCAGCACACCCTCGCTGCGCTGCAACCCGTAATCGCGGACGTAGTCGTCGAACGAACTACCGCGCTCGAACAGCTCGCGCGCCACGCTCTTGGGTCGAACGTCCTCCGCACCGACCCAGGGATGCTTTTCGGCGAAGGCGTTGAAGGTTTCGTAGACGAATTCGCGCAGCGGCTTGGGCCACTCCACCTTCTCCAGCTGCTCCATCCGCTCCGCGTAGTCGAGACCCTGCGCCTTGAGCTCGGCGACCTTCTCGCCCTTGGCCCGGTCGAGCTGCGCCCAGAGGACCGGCATCGGGTTTTCCAGGATCGACTCGACGACGGTGAGCACGTCCAGCGCGTATGCCTCGCCCGCGGGGTCCAGTCGCGGGAGCGTGTCCAGCAGCCAGAGCGCGAGCGTGTGGTGGATGGAGAAGTCGGACTGGAGGTGTCCGGCCACCTCCAGATGCGGCGCGAGGTATTGATTGCCGCGCACGTGCTGGACGAGGCCGGCCGCGCGCAAGCGGCGGCAGCAAGCCGCGGCCGTGCGCAAGTGGATGCGTTTGCTCCCCTCGTTGCCATGCGAGCGGCGCACCATCAGCACCAGCCGCGCGTAGCCCTGCGGCCCAGCCGTGTCCCGCGCGGAGGTCTGTGCCTCGGCCTGCAACAGGTACAGGAGCATCCCGTGCGTCACCTGGAAGCGCGACTCCAGCGGCTCTGGTGACCTGCTGCAGAGGCGCTCGAAAGTCGCGCGGTCCCAGTGAACGTAGCCCTTCGCGGGCGGGTTCTTCTTCACCACCTTCTTGCCCGCCTGCTTCTTTTGCTCCAGCTTCAAGTTCTCGATCACGTGCTCGGGCGCCTGCGCCACGACGTAGCCGCGCTCGTCGAATCCCTTGCGCCCGGCGCGGCCGGCAACTTGAAGGAAGTCGCGCACGGTGAGCTGGGCCGTCTTTTCCCCGTCGAACTTGCACAGCTGCGTGAAGAGAACCGTACGGATGGGGATGTTCACCCCCACGCCCAGCGTGTCGGTCCCGCTCACCACCTTGAGCAGGCCTTGCTGCGCGAGCTTCTCGACCAGGAGCCGGTA
>DASQBG010000112.1:0-10447 GCA_035635335.1 Myxococcales bacterium
TTTCCACCCAGAGTATGGTGGAAGGTCCGCCCGGATCGTCTCCTGATTCCCGCTGCTCACGACGGTGGCCCCGCTCTTGAAGGGCGAGGCGTGGAATTCGACCTCGCATCTCGTCCCGCCGCCCGCCATTCGCCACTCGACCGGATCTCCGCCTTTCAACATGATCTCGGTGGGCATGAACGTGATGTCCGGCTCGTAACCGGACGGGGGCGGCTTGTGGACGATGATCTGCACGGTGCTCGGTCGTCCTCCTTTCTGGACGGTTGCACCGTACAGCGCCTCGGTGACTTGCCCGAACAGGCTCGCCAGAGTGTTCGGAGGGATGCGGGAAATGAAACTTCCCAGCGCCTGAATCGGATTCGAAAGCGATTGCAGCTTCTTCATCAGGTCATCGCTGAATGCCCTGTACTCGGGGTTCGACGGATCCATCTGGCCCTCCCTCCATCATCACTGGCGCGGGGCCGCCAAGCCCGCGCTGTGTTCTGCGATGAGCCGGGCGCCCGCGGGGTCTTCCCGCAGTGCGCGCAGCGGCGGCGCGTTGACGATCTCGTTCAGCGAAAATCCTGCCCGCAGCGCGGACTCCAGGGCGCGGAGCGCCTCGTCCCTGCGGCCCGCCTGTTCGTGCACGATCGCGGCGCGGAAGAGCACCTGGCCGTTCCCCGGGGCAAGGCCCAGTGCCCGGGCGATTTCCTGCCGCGCTCGCGCGTGCTCGCCCACGGCTGACCAGTACAACGCTCGCCTCGACCGGAGTTGCGCCTCGGCGGGATCGACCGAGACCTGCTGATCGGTCAGGGACAGCGCGCGCCGGAACGCCGCGAGTGCCTCGGCCGTCCGTCCAGGGATCCAGCGGTACGAGTCCGCCAGCGCGCCCCACAGCCGGTCGTCGGTCGCGTTCAGCTCGATGGCCTTGAGGTACATCTTGCTCGCCGAACCGTAGTCGTGCCGCATGTAGTAGGCCAGCGATCCGAGGTTGTAGTACGCGTTGGCGGTCGGCCGGAGCGAGAGGGACTTCCGCAGCATCCGCTCGGCTTCGTCCGTGCGCCCGAGCCGCAGATAGATGCCGCCCAGGTTGTTGTATCCGGAGTAGCTGTCGGGCGTGAGGGCAACGACCCGCTCGAGAGAGGGCACCGCCTCGGCCAGTCGGCCGCGCTGGTTGAGGAAGACGCCCAGATCCTTGTAGGCCGCCCACGAGTTCTGCCGCAGCTCGATCGCGCGCCGGAAGGTCGCCTCCGCCTCTGCGTACCGGCCGCCCGCCTCGTACGCGTTGGCCAGCTCGCGCAGGGCGTCGCCGTTCCGTGGCTCGAGTGCGACGGCCTGCTGAAGGCTTCCGATCGCATCCGCGTGCCGCCCGCGCGCTGTCTGTACCAGGCCCAAGGTGACGTGCACCGGCGCGAGCTGACCGTTCAGCTCCACCGCTCGCCGCGCGCTGTCGGCCGCGCGCCCGATGGTGCCGGGATCGCGCGTGATCTGGAAGAGCCGCAGCAGCGCCTCGGCCTTGCCGGCCTGCGCGAGGGCGTAGGTGCCGTCGATGCCGATCGCCTGGTCGAACACGCGGACGGCGTTCTCCAAGTTCTCGACGCGGTCGTAGCGCTGCAGGTAGCCGCGTCCTTGCAGGTAGAACTCGTACGCGGCGGCCGCGGAGGTGGCATCGCCGCCGAGCGCGCGCCGTGCCCCGGGCTGCAGCTGGAGATCGAGCATCTCGGCGGCCCGCTGGACGAGCAGCGTCTGGAGATTCGACAGCTGGTCCTTCGGCACTTCCACGTCCCGCGCCGCCAAGACGAGCTGGTTGCTGGTCTCCACCAGGTCGAGCGCGACCAGGGCGGTGGTGTCCGACCAGTGGACGCTGCCGCCCAGCACGATGGTGGCCCCGAACGCGTCCCGCGCCCCGCGCGCGCCGGAGACTTTCTCCTTCACCACCTCGGTCGCCGAGACCACCGCCAGCGTGCCCTGGAACTGCTCGATCTGCCGCAGCTTGTTGGTGAGGAGCTCGCTCAGTCCGGCGGCGAAGGCGTCCTGCGGCGCGCCGCCGCCGACGCTCCGGAACGGGAGGACCGCCAGCTGCCGATCCGCGGCCATCGCGACCGGACGCCGCGGCCAGTAGAGTGCGAAGACGGCGGCCAGGGCGGTGCAGGCCACCACCCACGGGAGCGCGCGGGGCGTGTGCCACCGCCGCACCGCGGGCCCGGCTGCGGACGCGCCATCGAGATCCTTTGCCAGGGACGCCGCATCGCCGTATCGCGCGGCAGGATCCTTCTCGAGGCAGCGCGCCACGATGCTGGCCAGCTCGCGCGGCACGCTCCTGGGGAGCGCTGGCGCGGCCGACGAGAGCACGGCATACCCGGTTTCGACGGCCGACCCTCCTCCGAATGCCGGAGCGCCGGACAGCATCTCGTGCAGGATGGCGCCGAAGCTGAACAGGTCGGACCGGTGATCCACGGGCGCGCCGCGGACCTGTTCCGGAGACATGTACGCGGTCGTACCGACGATCGCGCCGGAAGCGGTCGACGAAGACTGGGCGGGCAGGCCCGGCGCACCGGACGGGAGCAGCTTGGCGATGCCGAAGTCGAGGATCTTGAGGCGGTCGTCCCGTGTGATGAACAGATTTTCGGGCTTGAGATCGCGGTGCACCACTCCGCTTGCGTGCGCCGCGGCCAGGCCGGCGGCGAGCTGCCGGGCGCAGCGCAGGGCCTCGGCGGGCGCCAGAGGGCCGGCGGAGAGCCGCTCCCGCAGCGTCCTGCCTTCGAGCAGCTCCGAGACGATGTACGGCTCGCCGGCGTCGACGCCCACGTCGTAGACGTCGAGGATGTTGTCCTGCTGCAGGGACGCGGCCGCCCGCGCCTCGGCCTGGAACCTTCGCAGCTGCTCGTCGCCGTGCACGCCCGGCGCGAGGACCTTGACCGCCACCTTCCTGCCCAGCCGGAGATCGAGCGCGGCGAAGACCCGCCCCATGCCGCCGCGGCCGATTTCCTTCTCGATCGAGTAGCGCTCGCCGAACAAGGCGTGCGCCGGTGGGGCTTCGAGTTGCTCGGCCGGGCAGGCGTCGGCGATGGCGAGCGCTCCGGCGCCGCCGGCCTGTTCCGGACCGTGGAGGGCCTGGACCACTTGCCCCCGTCTCCGGCGCAATGCAGGCTGCGCCGCGCCCACCGTGACGCCGCGCGCACGCAGAGTCAAGTCACCGCGGCGCGGCGGACAGGCTCCAGCTGCCGCCCATCCCACCGCGCCGCGGCGCTCCCCTTCAACGCCTGGCCAGTCGGTGCGCATCGCTGACCGGTTGCTCTACCGTCGCCGGCTGCTGGTGCGCGGCAAGGGTCGCATGCAGCTCGCCGAGGCGGGCCAGAGCGTACGCGAACCCGGCGAGCCATCCGACGAGGAGGGCGACCGGGAACAGCCACATCCGGATCCGTTCCATGGCACGCCTCCCGGATGGCGCAGAAGCACCGGGCGTGCCAGGCGGCGATGCGGCGTTTCACGGGGAAATGGCGACGCCAGGGCAGCCGCCGTGGTCGAGCCCCCGTGGCGCCACCGCGGCGCCTCCGGGGTCAGCGGTGGAACTCGCCCCGGTCGATCCGGTACCGCTTGATCCAGCGCTGCAGCTGGACGCGCGCCTTGCCCAGCACCCGGGCGGCGGCGGTCACGTTCCCGCCGCTTTGGCGGAGCGCGGCGACGAGCTCCTCGCGGCGGCGGCGGTCCGGTTCCGCCAGCCCTTCCGGCGCGCCCGCGCCGGTCGGCGCCGCGTCCTCCGCCAGGCTGGCGGCGACGGCCGGAGGGAGGTGTCGCAGCTCGACCGCGCCTTCGCCGGCCAGGACGACCGCGGCCTGGAGGCAGCGCTCCAGCTCGCGGACGTTCAGCGGCCACCCATAGACGAGCAGGGCGCGGGCCGCCTCGCAGGAGAGCGCGATCTCGCGGCCGGGGAAGTGCCGGCGCAGCAGCGCGGCCGCGAGCAGCCCCAGGTCCTCCCGCCGCTCGCGCAGCGGGGGGAGCGCGATGGTCACGCCTCCCAGGCGGGCGAGCAGATCCGGGCGGAACTTTTCCTCCGCCGCCAGCGCCTCGAGGTCGCGGTGCGTGGCCGAGACGAGCCGCACGTCGACCTTGACGGGACGCGTGGCGCCGATCGGCTTCACCTCGCCCTCCTGCAGGACGCGCAGCAGGGCCGCCTGGCCGGTGAGCGGCAGGTCGCCGATCTCGTCGAGGAACAGGGTGCCGCCGTGCGCGCTTCGGACCAGGCCGGCGCGATCCTCGTCGGCGCCCGTGAACGCCCCCTTGCGGTACCCGAGCAGCTCGGAGTCGACCAGCGTCGGCGGAAGGGCGCCGCAGTTCACCGCCTGGAAGGGCCCGGCACGCCCCGAGAGCGCGTGGATGGCGGAGGCGACCACTTCCTTGCCGGTGCCGCTCTCTCCCCGGACGGCCACCGGAACGGTCGAGCGGGCGACGGCCTGCGCGCACGCCAGCGCTCCGGCCAGCGAGGGCACCAGCGTGGCGAAGCCAGCCGCAGCGGGGGCCAGCGCGCCCGACTCGAGGACATCGCCGCTCGGGGGCACGCGCGTGCGGAAGAGGAAGAAGGTGTGCCCCAGCTCGATCAGGTCCCCGTCCTCGAGCTCGGCGCGCTGGCAGCGGCGGCCGCCGACCAGCGTGCCGTTCTTGGAGCCGAGGTCCTCGATGGTCCAGGAGCCCAGCACCCTGCGCAGCAGCGCGTGCGAGCCGGACATCCATGCGTCGTCGACGCCGATGGTGAGCCGGGGCACGCCCGAGCCGTCCACCCGCGATGCTTGCCGGCGATCCGCGCGGCCGAGCATCACCTCGTCGACGTGCTCGAGGGAGCACCGCATCGCGGGCGCCGAAGGGCGGTCGCAGCTCAGCACCACGAACAGGTGAGGCACGCCCGCGCGCGCGGCGGTTCCGCGCCTCACCTCCCGCGAAAGCGTCCTGGTGGACTGGCCCATCCCCGTCTGCCTCGCGCCGAGCGGGCGCACTGTCGAGGGTGCGCCGCGCTCCGCGGCCCGTCAAGGAGCCCAGCGGCGGGGGCGCTGGCGCAGGTCGCCGGTGCCCAGCGCGTCGCAGAGCGCCAGGAAGCTCTCGCGCGGGACGCCGTCGAATCGGGCCTCCTCGAGAGTGCCGATGGGCGCATCGGTGCGGAGCGTCGCCAGGCGGCGGTAGAGCAGCGCGTCATCCCGCTGCGCCTCCAGGGTGGCCGCGAGCCGCGGAGCCTGCCGGACCGGGGGCCAGGCCGCCGGGTCCGCGGGGATTTGCTCGAGGTGGATGAACTTCGCCAGCAGGGCCGAGGCGCTCTTCTCGCCGAACCCCGGCAGCCCGGGAATGCCGTCCGCGTCGTCTCCCGTGAGCGCGAGCAGGTCGGGAACGCTCGGCGGGCGGACGCCGCGCCGGCGCAGCAGGGCCTCCTCGTCCACCACCGACTTCGCGCGCCAGTCGACCTGCACCACGTGCGTGCCGCGCAGGCACTGCCCCAGGTCCTTGTCGGGCGTGAGGATCCGGACCTGCTCCACCTGGCTCGCGAACCGCGCGGCTCCCGTGGCGAGCGCGTCGTCCGCCTCGAAGTCGCGCATCGACCACACCGCCATGCCCAGCGCGCGCACCGCGTCCTCGGCGGAGTCGAACTGCGCGAGTAGCTCCGGCGGGACGCCCTCTTCGGTCTTGTAGCCCTCGAAGAGGTCGTTCCGGAAGCTGCGGATGGGATTGTCGAAGGCCACGGCGACGTGGGTCACCGCCTCTCCCTCGTCGTGCAGCAGGGCCAGCATGGCGGAGGTCAGCGCGAGGGTCGCCTTCCTGTCGCTGCCGTCCGGCGCGCGGTGCGGCGGCCGCTTGGAGTAGTGGGCGCGGAAGAGCTCGTAGGTGCCGTCGACCAGGTGCAGGCGCATCGCCCCGCCGAATGTACCAGGGGTGGGGGGGCCCCGCGCCCGCCGCAGGAAAAAAAATAATTATTTTTTCGAGGGAGGCTGCGGGGCGGCTACGCCGGAGGGGCGTACAGGCCAGCGGCGCGGGCGCGCAGACGCACCAGCGAGAGCACGACGTCGCAGGTCGGGGTAGGGAGCCCGACCAGCCGGCCCATCTCGACTACCGCGCCCAGCAGCGGATCGATCTCCATCGGACGGCCGCGCTCCAGATCGACGAGGGTGGAAGGCTTGTGCACCCCGACTTCGGCCGCGCCGGCGATGCGCGCGTCCACGTCGAGCGGGAACTGCACGCCGAGCTTCTCAGCCACCGCCTGGGCCTCCAGCATCATCTGCCGCGCGACCGCGCGCGTTCCCGGGTCCGCCGTGACGCTCTCCAAGCCGCTCATGGTGAGCGCGCAGACCATGTTGAAGGAGAGGTTCCCCCACAGCTTGATCCACAGGTTGTCGCGGATGCGCGCCCGCACCGGGCAGCGCAAGCCGGCCTCGATCATGGCCCGCGAGAACGCCTGCGCACGCTCGCTCTTCGAGCCGTCCGGCTCGCCGATGTCGAAGCGGTTCGAATAGGTGTGCTCGATCACGCCCGGCTCTACCACCTCGGTCGCCGGGTAGACGATGCATCCGACCACCCGGCTGGGGGGCAGCTTGTCCCAGAGCACGCCACCTGGATCGACCGTCCGCAGGCGCGTCCCCTCGTACGGCCCGCCGTGCTCGTGGAAGTACCACCAGGGGACGCCGTTCACCGCGGGCACCAGCGTTGTCTTCGGGCCGAGCAGCGGCTGCACGGCCTCGGCGATGCCGGGCAGGGCGTGCGCCTTGACGCTCAGGATCACGTAGTCCTGCGGCCCGACCTGGCGTGGATCGTCGGTGCAGCGCGGCCGGACCACCTGGGTCTCTCCCTCGCTGATCAGCTTGAGCCCGCGTTCGCGCATCGCGGCGAGGTGCGGGCCCCGGGCGATCAAAGTCACGTCCTGCCCCGCGAGCGCGAGCTTCGCGCCCATGAAGCCGCCGATCGCGCCCGCGCCGAAGACGGTGATCTTCATCCGCCCAGGCCGAGCTTCGCAGCCAGGCCGATCCGCTGCAACTTGCCGGTCCGGCCCTTCGGGATCTCGCGCACGAAGACGAACGTGCGCGGCACCTTCCAGTGCTCCAGCCGCCGCGCCGCGAACTCGCGCAGCTCGCGGTCGGTGCAGGTGTGTCCCTCGCGCAGCACCACCGCCGCGGCGATGTCCTCGCCCAGCTTGTGGTGCGGGATGGCGAACGCGACGCACTGCTGCACGGCGGGGTGGTCCATCAGCACCACGTCGATCTCGATCGGCGCGATCTTCTCGCCGCCCCGGTTGATCAGCTCCTTGAGCCGGCCGGTGAGGCGCAGGTACCCGTCGCGGTCGATGAATCCCTGGTCGCCGGTGCGGAACCAGTCGTCGAGGAACGCGCTCTCGTTCGCCTCCGGATTCGCCTCGTACCCCGGCGTCACGTTCGCGCCCCGGATGACCACCTCGCCGGTCTGTCCGCGGGGCAGGATCTTCCCCTCCTCGTCCATGATGGCGACCTCGGGGCCGGCGGGGACGCCGACCGAGCCCGCCTTGCGCTCGCGAGGCGGCAGCGGATTCGAGGTCATCTGGTGGGCGGCCTCCGTCATGCCGTACGCCTCGATCACCGGGCAGCCGAAGGTCCGCTCGAGATCCTCCATGACTTGTGGCAGGAGCGAGGAGGACGAAGACCGGATGAGCCGCAGGCGCATGCGGCCGAGCTCCTCCGCGTGGCGCGATGCGCGGGAGACGATCGCCTGGTGCATGGTGGGGACGGCCGTGTACCAGGTGGGCCGCACCTCGTCGAGCCAGTGGAAGAAGCGCAGGGCGTTGAACCCGGGCGAGCAATGCACCTGCGCGCCCGCGGCGAGCGACGAGAGCACGGCCGCCATCAGGCCGTGGATGTGGAAGAGCGGCATGATGTTCAAGCAGACGTCGTCGGGCGTGAGCTGCAGCGCCGTCATGATGTTCCGCGCGGAGGCGGTCACGTTGCGCTGCAACAGCGGGACGATCTTCGGACGCGAGGTCGATCCCGAGGTGTGCAGCACCAATGCCTCGTCGTCGGGCTGGGCGAGGCCTCCCTCGAACGGACCGGCGCCGTTCTTGAGGAGCAGGCGCAGCGAAAACGCCCCGGCCCCCTGATCGCGGTGCGGGACGAGCTCGATCGTGGGGATGCGCAGCCTGCTCGCGACCGCCCGCGCGGGCGAGTCCAGGCCCGCCTCGACCAGCAGAGCCTTCGCCCGCAGGTCGGTCAGGTTGAACTCGAATTCGTCCGCGGTGAGGCCGCGGCTGAGCGGGGCGGTGGTGGCCCCCGCACCAACCGAGACGAAGGCCGCAGCCGCCTCCGGCCCGTTGGGGAGCACCAGCACGACGCGGTCGCCACGGCCGATGCCGAAGGAATTCAGGTCGGCGACCGTCCGGCGAACGAGCGCGCGCAAGTCGCGGTAGCGCAGCGGCGCCAGGCCTTCCGGAGCGCCGATCGCCGCTGCATCGTCGGCGCCCCGCTGCAGCAGATCGGCGATCGTCTCCATTGCGGATCCTGGGAGATGCCCATTCTTTGCGCGCTGCGCAAGAGCTTTCTAACGCATCCTCCCGCATTCTTGCCGCCGTTCACTCCCTAGCCCTGGCGGTGCGCGGCATCCGCGGCGCGAGCGCCGGGCCGGAGTCGGCGGACGTCGAAAAACCCGTGGCGGATCTCGCGGTTGGTTGCGAGCAGCAGGATGGTGAGAACTACGTAGGCGATGGCGTACCCGTACCGGACGATCGGCGAAGTGAAGAGGAGCTGGCTGGCGAACAACGCGGCCACGACCGCCGCTTCCACGATGGAAAACCGCATGTTGGCGATCACCGCCACGCCGAAGAGCGACTGCGCGGCGGTGAGCAGGACCTCTTCCACCTGGCGCTGGTCGAGTTGCATCACGGCGACGCGGCCGGACGACGCCGAGTAGGCCAGCGGGAGCATCCCGATGAGCAGCGTCCACTGGTTCACCTTGGAGGAGATGAGGGTCCCGATGCTCGCGCCGGGATTTCCCCGCAGAGCGAAGAGGATCGCCACGATGAATTCCGGGGACTCGGAAGCCAGCGGGGCGATCCACTGGACCAGGATGAATTCCTCCACGCCGTACGCGCGGCCCGTGGCGAGCAGGCTCTCCGCGAACGGCTCGGCGGCGAGGAAGATGGCCAGGCCGGCGATGATGAAGAGGCCGATCGTGCAGAGGCGGCGCGGCACCTTCGGCAAGCTCCCGAGGATTTCCGAAGGGCCGCCGAGCTCCGGTTCCTCCATCCCGGCGCGCGACGCCGAGACGACGTAGAAGCCGAAGATGGTCAGCAGCACCGCGGTGTCGACCAGCGACAAGGTGCTCTTGAGCGGGATGAGGAACGAATAGACGGTTGCGACGGTGAGATAGGAGATCTCGATCGAGCGGGCGGGAAGAAGCTCCACCGCCCGCTTGCGCGTCTTCAGCCAGTAGACGATCACCACCGCGGTCCAGCCGAAACCGATCAGCAGCCGGTTGGCGCCCGTCATGTTGGCGGTGGCGTACTGCGCGTACGTCGGGTCCTTGCCGGCCGTCCACGCGAAGTACATGTCCACCGCGTACTCCGGCAGCACGGCGATCAGCGCCAGGAGTGCCAATGCCAGGCTCTGGGGGACGTCCAGTTGGGCGACCTCCGCCGCCCAGGAGAGGAGGATGGCGGCTCCGAAGATGGCGATTCCCGCGAGGACGGCCGTCCACAGGTGAGGGAGATGGACGCCTGCCAGCCGGAGGAAGACCCACTGGAGGGCGAGCAGAGCGGCAGCTACGAGTGCGAGGAGGTTGGCCATTGGTCGGATCCGTGTTCCGCGATTCAGGATGTCGAATCGCCGGAGATCTGCGCGAGGTGCGGCTTTCCCCGGTGCCGCCAGTAGTTGACGGCCGGGAGCACGAAGAAGAAGGCCGCGACGGCGGTGATCACGCCCGCGATCGGCCGGTTCAGGAAGATGAGCGGGGAGCCTTGCGACATGATCAAGCTCTGCCGGAGCGCGTTCTCGGCCAGGTCGCCCAGCACCAGCGCGAGCACCAGGGGCGCCAGCGGATAGTGGAGCTTCTTGAACACGTAACCGACGACGCCGAAGATGATCATGTACCAGATGTCGATCATGTTGTTGTGCACGGCATAGGAGCCGATCGCGCAGATGAGGACGATGAACGGGGTCAGGATGGCGAACGGGATGCGCAGGATCGCCGCGAACAGCGGCACGAACGCCAGCACCATCAGCACGCCTAAAAGATTTCCGGTGTACATGCTGGCGATGAGTCCCCAGACGAACTCCGGCTGCTCCTTGAAGAGCAGGGGACCCGGCTGGAGGCCCCAGATGATCAGACCGCCGAACATCACCGCCGCGGTGGGCGAGCCGGGGATGCCCAGGGTGAGCATCGGCAGCATGGCGGCGACGCCGGCCGCATGCGCGGCAGTCTCCGGCGCGACGACTCCCTCCAACTCGCCGGTGCCGAACCGCTCCGGGTTCTT
>DASQBG010000113.1:0-9783 GCA_035635335.1 Myxococcales bacterium
TGCAGCAAGCGGCCCACAGCGTCGCGCGCCCGAGGCGGGGTAGCTCACGCCAGCGCCCGAGCAGCGCGGCCAGCCGGGGTGCAGCGGCCAGCGCGAGCAGCGGCGCGAACTGCAGGTAGTAGTGCTCGTAGAACCTGCCTCCGGCACTCACCGGCAGCCACGTCAGCCAGAGCGAGATCAGCACCGCCGTGCGGATTGGCTCACGCGCGGACTCACTGCGTCGCAGCGTCTCCTGCGCAGCCAGCACCCACGCCAGCGCGGCCACGCCCACGCAGAGCAGCGTGGCGGACGCGAAGCGCGGCAGCACCGGCCCGGCGCCGGCTTTCTCCGCGTAGACCAGGTTGCGCAGGAAGACCCAGTTGTTGAACTCGTGCAGATGCCCGGCCGCCGCGTAGAAGGCGACGGTTCCCGCCCACGGGAGGAGGAATCCGGCCAGCAGTAGCACTGCGCGGACCGCTCGGTTCCGGCCCCGCCAGAGCAGCGCGATCCCGAGGCCCACGCCCAGCATCGCCGCTTGGTGCTTGAAGAGCGAGGCGACTCCGATGCACAGCCCGCAGAGCAGATCGAAGCGGGGCCGTTCCTCCTCCGCGCGCACGGCGCAGAGGAGCGCCAGGGCCACGGGAAGGTTCATCAGGAGCTCGGCGCTGACCGACGGCACCTCGCACAGGTTCGCGAGGAGCGCGATCCACGCAGCCGCCCAGCCCGCATCTTCGCTGCCCGTCCAACGCCGCGCCGCCTCGCGCAGCACCAGGCAAGTGGCCACGAGCCAGGGCACGCCGAGGAGGTGCACGGGCAGGAGCGACACGCCGCCGAAGAGCCCTCCAGCGGTGAACGCGAGGTACGTCAGCGGCGGCTTGATGTCGACTGCATCGACGTAGGGCAGCCCGCCGTCCAGGATGCTGCGCCCGAGGAGCCCGAAGTGAACCTCGTCGATGTTGAGGATGTCGAACAGGAACGAGGCGCTTCGGAGCGCGCATGCCGCCAGGAAGAGGCCCGCGGCGGACCGCAGGAAACGCCCCACTATCCGACGTCCTTTCGGATGTCCGCGACGGCCGGCGCGGATGACTCGAGGAGCGGCGTCGATCCGGCGCTCCAGCGCAGCCGGTTCAGGGCGAAAAAGATGCGCAGCAACTCCCAACCCAGGATGGGGAACTGGACCGGCCGCAGGCGCGATCCTTCCACGTCCACCCACCGCCGCAGCGGGACCTCGATGAAGTCCTCGGCGGTGAAACCGCCCGCGAGCAGCCGCCCGATCAGCTCCACGTCGAACGCCCAGCGAGCGTGGAACGGCTCCTCGAGCGCGCGGGCCAGCGCTGGACAGGCGCGGAACGCCTTGGCGCCACACTGCGTGTCGTAGACGGGCAACCGCAGGATGAGCGAGGCCAAGGTGGCGAAACACCGCCCCAGGTAGTGCCGCGCGGGCCTGCGCTCGATGTGGGCGCCGAGCAGCGCGATGCGCGAACCCAGGGCGACCTGCGCGGGGCCCCCCTGCAGCAGGCGTAGGACGCGGACCATCTCTTCGCCTGGGGTGGCCAGGTCGGCGTCGAGGTAGGCGACGAAATCGCTGCCAGCCTCCAGCGATTCCAACAGGCCGCGCCGGACGGCCTCGGCCTTGCCATGGTTCCGATCGAGCACGAGCAGCCGCGCCTTGCCCGGCACGGCGCGGCAGATGCGCTCCAGCAGGAGGGCGGTGCCGTCGGTCGACCCGTCGTCGACGAGGAGCAGGTGGGTTCCGGGCACCTGGCCGAGGGCCTGGACCCGCTCGGCGGGCAATCGCCGCGCCTCGTTGAAGCAAGGGATGACGATGGTCGAGTAGGTCAACGCAAGTACCTGGATTCGGGGCTACATAGCATGCGTGGCGAGAGGCAGAAAGTTCCCTGTCCTGCAAGACTCGCGAGACCGGCCGGCGGCCACGAAGACGAAAAGCTGGCCCGTGTGGGCAGAAATCCATCGGGCACGGTCCCAGGCCCCTGGCCGGAAGCCGGACGCTTGAACGGGCGAGATGTTCGGGTTAGTTTGCGCGCGCTCGCCACCATGCCGACGTCTTCAACCCTGGATCTCACGGTCGTCATTCCTGTCCTGAACGAGCGCGAGAACCTGGCCGCGCTCCTTCCCCGACTCGACGTGGTGCTCGGGCAGCTCGACTGCAGGAGCGAGGTGCTGGTCGTCGACGGCGGCTCCCGTGACGGGACGGCCGAGCTCGCGCGGAGCCTCGGCGCGCGGGTGCTCCTGCAACGTGCGCCAGGGTATGGCGGTGCCCTGCGCGAGGGATTCGCGGCCGCCGCCGGCCGACACATCCTCACCCTCGACGCCGATCTCTCGCACGACCCCGACTTCATCGCGAAGATGTGGCGCGCCCGCGGCCGCGCCGACATCGTGATCGCATCACGCTACGTGAAAGCCGGCGTGGCCTACATGCCCTGGCACCGCAAGGTGCTCAGCCGCATCCTCAACCGCTTCTTCGCGTTCGGACTCGGCTTGCCGGTGCGGGACATGTCCAGCGGCTTCCGGCTCTATCGCGCGTCCCTGCTCGCGCAGCTCGACGTCCAGGGGCGGAACTTCGACGTCCTCGAGGAGATCCTGGTCAAGGCATACGCGGCCGGCTGGCATGTGGTGGAGATCCCGTTCACGTACTATCCGCGAGACCGTGGCTCGTCGCACGCCAGGATCTTCCGCTTCGGCCTGGCGCTGCTCTCCGCCTTCGCCCGTCTGTGGCCGCTGCGGAACTCGGTCGATTCGGCCGACTACGACGAGCGCGCCTTCTACAGCAAGATCCCCCTTCAGCGATACTGGCAGCGACGCCGGCATCGCATCATCACGAACCTCGCCCGGGGTGGCGGACGGACGCTCGACATCGGATGCGGGTCGAGCGTCATCCTCCAGAGCCTCAACAACGCGGTGGGCCTGGACGTCCAGCAGAACAAGCTCCGCTACATGCGGCGCTACGAAGTTCCCCTGGTGCGCGCGTCGATCTTCGCGCTCCCCTTCGGCGACGCGACCTTCGACTGCGTGGTCTGCTCGCAGGTGATCGAGCACATTCGGGAGGACCCCGCCATCTTCACGGAGTTCGCGCGAGTCCTTCGGCCCGGCGGCCTCCTCATCCTCGGTACGCCCGACTACGCGACCATCGGCTGGCGGGTGATCGAGCCCCTCTACGGGTTCTTCGCTCCCGGCGGCTACAAGGACGAGCACATCACCCACTACACCAAGGCGAGCCTGACGGCGCTGGCCGCGCGTCACCAGTTCGAGCTGATCGAGCACGCGTACGTCCTGCGCAGCGAGCTGGTCCTCGCCCTGCGCAAGGCTCCTCGCGGGGACGCTCGCGTCCTGCCCACACCGGCCAGGCGGGAGCTCGCCGAGGGCGCCGTGAATCAACGGATCGCGCAGGCGCGCTCGTCAGGCGAAGTCGCCTAGCTGCCTCGCCTGCGGGTCCGGCGCGGAACGGAGCAGCGGGTAGAGCATCCGCAAGACGAGGGCATTGATCACGAGATACGTGACGGGGTCGAGCGGAACTCCGTATTGCACGAGCGAGAGCACGGAGTAGACGGCGATCAAGTTCTGCCAGCGAGCGTCTTCCTCGGCGAGTCCCAGCGGGAGCAGCCAGAGCATGTACCAGGACTGGAACCAGGGGGCGGCGATCAGGTCGAACAAGAGGAAGAAGACGAGCCCGTCGCGCAGCACCTGCTGCAGCGACCGCGCGCGCAGGGCGGCCCGGATCCCGAAAGACGCGAGCAGCAGGGTCCCGATCGCGAGCGCGACCCAGTAGACCTCTCGCTGGACCTGCTCCCCGAGCGGCCGGACGAGCCAGACGACGAGGTCGGTGAGCGAGCGCGCCGTCAGCGTCGAGTCCGCGAACAGCGTCGCCAGCGGCCGTCGCACCGTTCCGGCCCCCTGCCAGAATGGCGCCATCAATGCTGCTCCGAGCCCGGCCACCACCGCCGCCATGGCGATCGCTCGCGACGGCCTGCGCCGCACGACGAAGCAGAGGTACAGGCAGAGCAGCGGCGCCAGGACGAGCTTGGCGTAGAAGGCACAGGCCAGGCCGAGAAGCGCGAGCCACTCCCGCCCGCGCGTGGCCGCCCAGACGAAACCCACCAGGGCGACGAGCACGAGACCGTCGGTGTGCGCCTGCGCGCTGATCTCCCAGGCGAAGAGTGGGTTCCAGGCGAAGAAGACGAACGCAGCCTCGGCCCGACCGGGCGGCAGGCAGGAGCGGCAGAAGCCGTACGCGAGCAGCACGGCGGCGAGCGACGCGAGGAGCATCTCGAGCTTGAAGCCCCAGAGCGCTCCCAACAGGCTCTCGACGGGCGCGATCGCGGCCGTCACCCACGCGGTGAGCGGCCCGTACACCATCGGCGTCTGGCGCCAGCGCGGCGCCACCAGAGCGGGACGGGGATCGCGATCGCCGAGATCCGCCGGGCCCGAGCGGTACGGGTTCTTGCCCACGTGCATGAGGCGCGCATAGGAGACGTAGGCGAACAGATCGCTCGAGGTGAGCGGAAGCGCCGGCACGGCGAGGAGGTGGATCGCGATCGCGCCGGCCAGCAGGCGGGTGGGCCGGGGCTGTTCGCTCCGGCGGACCGCCTGGAGGTAGACGTAACCGGCCAGAGCCGCGAGGCACCCGAAGAGCAGGAAGGGCCAGATCCTGTGCACGAGCGCGAGGTGCCGATCGTCCAGTCCGAGGGTGCCGGCGACGCGATCGCGCGCCCAGGAGACCGCGGCCGCCGAGAAGAGGCAGAGGCCGATGAGGAGAGCCGGGCGCGATCTCAAGCCACTCACTCCTGGCAAAGGTCAGGTCTTGGCCGGCGGCTCGCGAAACTGCTCGGCCGCCTTCAGATCGTTCTCGCTCAGGTCCTTCATCGGGCTTCCCGCTTCGCCGCGGTGCTTCTTGAAGACCTCGAGCACGTGCAGCTTGTGCGGCCGCGCGGCGGAGAGCGGGCACGCCTCGTAGGCCTTGAGGTCCTCGTCGCAGTACCCCATGCGGCGCTCGCCGCACTTTGGCTGCAGGTAGCGGGCGAGCTCGGGGATCCGGCGCATCAGCTCCGCGCGCATCTTGGCGACCATCTGCCGGATCTCCCACTGCGCCCGGGTGCAGAGCCGGAGGTCGGCGATGTGCAGGAGCTCGGCGAAGTTCACCATGATCTGGAAGTTGGTCGGGGCGGCGTTGGGCAGGACGAAGCGGGCGTCCTCGGCGGGGATGCCGGCGGCCACCGCCTCGCGGTACACGCGGGTGATCTCCGCCATCAGCCCTTCGAACTCCTTCTCGCGGCCGGCGTCGCGCCAGGAGTCGGGCATGACGAATTCGAGCCGCTCCTCGTTCTTCCCGGTGAAGCGCACGTAGCGCTGCGACTGCTGCTCGAACGAGATGCCGATCCGGTGGCGCACGAACTGGTGCGAGAGGGAGCGCGAGACACCGCCGATGCCGAACCAGAAGACCACCTGCTCGAGGGGCGAGACGTGCCCCGTCTTCAGCCGCTCCTCGACGAACTGGGCGATCTTCTCCCGGCTCACCTCGCCCTTGGCGATGTCCTCCCACACCTCGCGCGGCGTCTTGGGCGTGTAGCAGGTGCGATACGCGCCGTAGAGCTTGGTGAGCGGGTCGTTGGCGAGGTCGATGAGCACGACGTCCATTCGGGCTTTCTAGCACGGCGGCACCGCTGCGCTGAACGGCGGATGCAAGGACACCGTCCCCGGAGGGAGCTTGGCGAGATGCAACGTTTCGAGGCGCTGCCTAGACTTCCGCCATGACGACGCGCAGGCAGCTTCTCCGTGGGGCGGCGCTGCTCCCGCCTGCAGTTTCTCTCGCCGCCGCGGCCGGGAAGTCCGGCGAAGGGAAGGTCGCGCCCGGCGAGGACCTGATGCGGGAGCACGGCGTGCTGAACCGCGCGCTGCTCGTCTACGAGGCCTGGCTGGACACCCCCGTCCCGCCCGCGCAGGTCCTGGACGGGACCGCGAACCTCATCCACCGCTTCATCGAGGAGTACCACGAGAAGATCGAGGAGGACGAGCTGTTCCTGCGCCTCGAGAAGGCGGGGCAGCTCACCGCGCTGACGCGGATCCTCCGCCAGCAGCATCGGGCCGGACGCCTCCTGACGGAGCAGATCCTCGCCAGCCACGGCGACCGGGCCAAGGCGTCGCCGCCGATCCGCGCCTTCATCCGCATGTATCGCCCGCACGAGGCGCGCGAGGACACCGACCTGTTCCCTGCCTTCCACCGGCTGGTGGGCGACAAGGAGTACGAGCGGATCGGCGAGAGGCTCGAGGAGCGCGAGCACCAGATCCTCGGCCAGGACGGATTCGAGAAGGCCGTCCAGCAAGTCGCGGCCCTGGAGAACATGATCGGCATCGCCGACCTGTCTCAGTTCACCCCGCGCTAGCCGCAGTTCTGGCGAACAAAACGCACCACGGAGGGCACGGAGCGCACGGAGTCGAAGGGGTTGAAAACCAATCTCCCTGCTTCTCCGTGTCCTCCGTGGTGTAATCGCTTTGACCCATAGATGCGTCGCCCAGGCCGACAGAATCGCGGGAGCAACCCGGTCCGACCTGCGCTCGGTCCCTTCGCCCGCGCGGTGCGGCGGATCGTGCGGTCGATTCCGCGAGGGCGCGTGCTGTCCTATGGGGAGGTGGCGCTCCGCGCCGGCCGGCCCGGAGGGGCGCGGGCGGTGGTCCGCGCGCTGCACCAGCTCGACGACGTGCCCTGGTGGCGGGTGGTGCGGGCCGACGGCACTCTCGCACCGCTGGTGGCACGCGAGCAGGGGCAGCTCCTCGCGGCCGAAGGCCACAGGGCGCGGCCGGGAAGGAGCGCGCGGCGGAGGGCGCGGTAGACTCGCGCGCCGCCATGCCCACCCTCTTCGTGGTCAGCGATCTGCACCTCGGCGAGACCGGCCTCGCGAGGATGTTCCACGATCAATCGCAGGGGATGCGGTTCGCGGACCTGTGCTCGCTGGTGGCGCGCACGCCCGACAGCGAGCTGGTGCTGCTCGGCGACATCTTCGACGTGACCGCCTCGCTCCCGCCGAAGCACGGCCTGGCCGCGTTCGGACGCGCGCTGGAAGTGCCGCTCGAGGACCGCCCTGCCCGGCCCCTCGCGGACATCTGCGCCTCGATCCGCCACAACAACCCCGTCGCGCTCGACGCGCTCGAGGCGCTCTGCGGCGAGGCCGCCGTCACGCTGGTGACCGGCAACCACGACCGCCACCTCGCGACACCCGAAGGGCGCGCCGCGCTCGAGCTCGCGGGGCTCCCGGGCATGACCGTCGAGACGATGGCAGTGCGGAAGGCGGGCGAGCGCGTGGTGGTGCTGCAGCACGGCCATGGCTGGGACCCGTCGAACGCGACGCCCACCGGCGGGGGCGAGGTGATGACCTCCATCATCCACCACGCCATCGTCCCCTTCCTCCGGCACCAGCTCCCGCGCAACAACGTGTCCATCGACCCCGACCGCGTCATCGCGCTGCGGCCCGAGGAGCGCGTCGTCCCGGTGCTGGAGCGCTGGCTCAAGCCCGGCATGTTCGAGCGCTTCATCGACGCGTTCGTCGAGATCCTGGTGGCCAACGGCTACATGTCCCGCGCCGTCTCCTGGCTCGCCACCGCCGACCGCATCCGGGGCCGGCTCAAGGACGACGACGATCTGTGGGAACGGGCCGGTCACGCCGCGCTGGGCGCCTTGACGGGATCTCGCAAGCTTCCGGGAAAACCTCCACCCCCGGACATCCTCGTGCTCGGACACACCCACGTGATCGACTGGGCCGTGCAGGAGGGCCGGCCGGGGGTGCAGAGGCTGTACGTCAACCTGGGTACGTGGGCGGCGCGCGCCTCCGATGCAGCAGGTCCGGTGGAAGCGATCCTGCCGGTCTTCCGCCTGGACGCGCCGGATCGTGGCAAGGTGATCGCCACGCTGCGAGATCTGTCCAACCAGGCGCGCTTGCTGCAGCGGTTCGAGGTGAGGGCATGAGCGAAGCGCGCACGGCCGCAGCCAAGACCCCGCGCGCCTCGCGGGTGGTGATGACCGAGTCGGTGCTGCCCGGCGACGGCAACCCGCTGGGGACGGCGTTCGGCGGGCGCATCGCGCAGTGGATCGACGTCGCCGCGGCCATCGCCTGCCAGCGCCATTGCCGGCGGCGCGTGGTGACCGCCTCGATGGACGACCTGCACTTCCTGAAGCCGATCCGGGTGGGGATGATCGTCGAGCTGCGCGCGCAGGTGAACGCGACCTTCCGCACCTCGATGGAGGCCGGGGTGCGTATCGAGAGCGAGGACCCGCTCACCGGCGAGCGCGCGCACGTCTGCAGCGCCTACCTCACCTTCGTGGCGCAGGACCAGCAGGGACGCCCGGTCGAAGTGACGCCGCTGGTCCTGAAGGACGAAGAGGACCGCCGGCGGGAGCAGGATGCCAGGCGCCGCCGCGCGGTGCGTCTGGAGCGCGCCCGCGTGAAGCGCGAGCGGCTGCTGGCCGAGACCCAGGAGCGCGGTTGAAGGCGTTCGCGCTCGCGCTGCTCCTTCCCTCCCTTGCCCTCGCCGCCCCGCGCGGCTCGGGGAAGGCGCGCGCCGCGTCCACCCGGAAACCGGCCAAGCCGTTCCCGAAAAAGCTCGCTCCGGAGGAGAACCCCAAGCTGGGCGGCGCCGCGAGGGCATTCTTCAAGGCGCGCGTCCGCTTCGAGGCGCCCGGCGACCGGACCGAGGTCGCGACGGGGGAAGTGACGGTGCGCCTCGCCATCAGCGGCTACGCGCTTCTCGGCGGCGCGCACGCGCACCTGATCGTCGACGGCCAGCCGGCACTGCAGGTCGACGACGTGTCCCGCCCCCTCACCATCGAGAACCTGCCGCCGGGACCCCATCTCTTGCGGGCGGTGCTGTGCAGGCCGTGGCACGAGGTGGTGAAGGCGCCGCACGCGTTCGCGCTGGTCCGCTTCTGGTCGGGTGCGCGGACCGCGGGCCGGGCAGGAACGGTCGCCGAGCAGCGGGCCTGGCCCGACCCGCGGCGGCCGCTGCTCACCTACGTGCTGCCGCTGGGCGCGCCCCGCGCAGACGACGCGCGCATCGCCACCTCGGCCGCGCCCGTGGCCACCACTTCCGTGGAGGCGGCGCCGGCCAGCAACGATCCCAACCTGGGCGGGAGCAACGGCATCGCTCCCCCTCCCCCTCCGCCTCCCCCTCCGCCGTTGCCCGCCCCCGCGCCGGTGCACCGCGCGCGGCCGCCGGCCCTCGACTTCTATCTCTCGCACGCCAAGCTCGGCCGGCGCTCGTACAAGGTGCGGGTGGTGCTCGACCGCGCCGAGTTGCAGCTCGTCAAGGCGTGGGAGCCCAGGCGCCTCCCGCGCCTTCGCCCCGGCAGGCACCACATCTCGATCGATCTGCTGGACCGCAGGGCCCTCAAGGTGCCGGGCGCGCTGAACCGGACCGACCGCGCCTTCCACACGCCGTAACTCCACCGAAAAAATTCACCACGGAGGGCACGGAGCACACGGAGTCATGGATCGAAAAGCTCCTCCGTGCTCTCCGTGCCCTCCGTGGTGCGATTGCTTTGTCCGGAAATTGCACCACGGAGTCCACGGAGCACACGGAGTCACTTTTCAAAAAACAACTCCGTGATCTCCGTGTGCTCCGTGGTGCATTCGCTTTGTCTTAGCTCTTCTCTACGGTCTTGCCGGCTTTTTCCCAGCCCATGATGCCGGCCGGCATGATGTACACGTTCTTGTAGCCCAGCTGGAGCGCCGCCCGGGCGCCCTGGTGGCACGCGTGTCACTTCTCGTTCGCGCAATAGAAGACGAGCATCCGGTCCTT
>DASQBG010000114.1:0-4211 GCA_035635335.1 Myxococcales bacterium
GCGGACCCTGCGCCGCAACTCGGAGAAGATGCTCCGCTACCTGGGCGACGAGCGCGGCCTGCTCACCGCCAAGGAAGTCCAGCAGGTGGAGTCGACCCTGAACGGCATGAAGTCCCGCTTCGGCTACTGCGACCACTGCGCCAAAGACGCCCTGCTCCTGCTGATCACGAAGCGCTATACGGACTAACAGCGTTCACGCAGAGTTCGCAGAGCGCGCTCACCAGAAACGAATCCTCGGCGGGCTCTGCGCGCTCTGCGTGAAACGCTTTTCGTCCAGAGCTTCGCGGCTAGCTGGGGAAGACGAGGTGGAAGAACTCGGCGCGGCCGGCGACGCCGAGCTTCGCGTACACCTGGGTCAGGTGCTGCTTGATCGTCTTCTCCGAGTTGCCCATCATCGCGCCGATCTCGGCGGAGGTGAGGCCCTTGAGGACGAGGCGGGCGACCTCCTCCTCCTTGCGCGTGAGCCGCGCCTTCGAGAGCGCCTTGTTGACCAGCTTGGCCAGGTCGACGTCGACGCTGGTCACCTTGTCCAGCACGCCGCGCAGCGCCTCGGTCGTGAAGGGCTTCTCGAGCAGATACGCAGCCCCGGCGTTCAGCGCGTCCTTGACCCGCTGCTGGTCGGCGAACGCCGTCACCAGCACCACCGGGGCGCGCACGTCCTCCCTGCGCAGCGCCGGGATCAGCTCGATGCCGCTCATCCGCCCCTCGCCCAGCACGACGTCGGCGACCACCGCCTCGACGTAGCGCAGCTGCGGATCGCGGAGCGCGGTCTCGACGCTCGGGTGGGCCAGGCAGTTCCAACCGAAAGCTTGCAGGCGGCGCGCCAGGATGGTGCGCGCGTCGGCCTCGTCCTCGACGAGCAAGAGCAGCCGCGGGCTGACCGCCCTGGCGGAGGCCTCTGAGGTGGTCATGCTTCCATCCTCTCGGTTGGCTGACCTTGGGGCAAGCGGCGTTGGTCGGAGCCGGACACCGCAGGTCCCTGGAAGGTGAAACGGAAACAAGTGCGGCCGGGTCTCGCGTCGGTGCAGGTGAGCTCCCCGCCGCTGGCGCGGGCGAGCGCCCGGGCGATGGCCAGCCCGAGCCCCGTGCTCTCGCGGCCGGACGCGAAGGGGATGAACAGCCGCGGGCGGACCTCTTCGGGGATGCCGGGACCGTTGTCCTCCACCGTCAGCTCGACCAGACCGTCCAGGTGTCGGGCGCGCACCGCCAGCCGGCCCCCGGACCCGTTCGGCTGCAGCGCCTCGAGGGCGTTGGCCACCACGTTCTCGACCGCGCTGCGCAAGGCCAGGGCGTCCGCCCGGACGGCCAGACCTCGCGGGCAGTCGATGACGATCTCGGTTCCGCTCATGTGAGCCGCGCTGGCGACGCGCTTCTGCAGCTCCTGCAGCGCGGTGGCGAGGTCGACCGGTTCCTGCACTTCCTCCGGCGCGCGGCCCGCGCGCGACAGCTCGGAGACCCGGCCGGAGGCGCGATCGACGTTCTCGCGAAGCCTAGCGATGAGATCACCTCGTTTCCCGGGGTCGGTTTCCTCGTCCAGCTCTTCCATCAGGAGCTGCAGGTTGTGCAGCGGGTTCTTCAGGTCGTGGGCGATCGCGGCGGCGATCACCCAGAGCGCCTGCCGCCGCTCGGTGCCCGTCAGCCGCTCGGCGAGGACCTTCGAGGCGGCCCGCTCGGAGTCGTGGAGGCGTTTGTACCGCTGCGCCACGAGCAGCGCGGCGGCGACGAGCGATCCGGCCAGCGGCGGCGCGGTCCAGTCGACGATCACCGCGATCATCGCGATCGGTCCACCCGAGGTCCGCGGCGGGAACATCTTGTCGAGCGTGGCCAGGACCAGGCCCAGCAGGAAGCCTACGACGATGGTGATGGTGGGCCGGTAGCGTCTCAGCACGGGCCCACCGTACTGCGGTCCGGGGCCGGGCGGAAGACAGGCCCTCATTCCGCGCGACCTCCACCTACATCCGCGCCTGTTCGGCAAATTTCGGAATCATCGAATCGTCGATTAGTGTTCCACCAGCGTGCAGGCGCGGCAATCCAGCCGCGCGGGGGAGAGGGAGCCGACCTTGCCCGGGTTGAACCGCCTGCTCGCCGCTCTCGCAGCCTTCTTGGTCTGCCTGCCCGCTGCGGCGCAGGCGCGCAGCGAGAAGTCGCGCGTCGTCCAGAAGGCGCTGCGGCAGAGCGTCCGCGTCGAGGTGCAGGTCGCCGGCCGGGTGGTGCGCGCGGCCAGCGGGGTGGTGATCGCCGCCGACGAGGGCCGCAGCTACGTGCTCACCAACCAGCACGTGGTCCAGCGCGAAGGGCTGCGGGGGTCCGCCACCTTCCTGGTGGTGATCGAGCGGCCCAAGCTCCACCGCCTGGAGGCCCGGGTGCTGGCCGAGGGCGAGGTGCCCGACGAGGACCTCGCGCTGCTCAGCGTGCCCGAGCAGCTCACTCCGGTGCCCCTCGCCGCGGAGGACGACGTGCAGGTCGGCGACGACGTGGTGGTGGTGGGCGCGCCGTACGGCAGGTCCTTGAGCGTCAGCTCCGGGATCGTCAGCCAGCTCGAGATCGACGAAGTGGACTCGCGCGTCCAGCGCGGGATGAAGACCGACGCGCCGATCGGGTACGGCGCCTCGGGCGGTGGGGTCTTCGGCGTGCCGTCCGGCAAGCTGGTCGGGCTGGTCGAAGGATACCGCACCGCGAAGGTCGCCTTCGGCGGGGTCGCCGGGAACGACTACTCGTTCGACGTGCCGATGCCCGGGGAGACCTTCCTCGCGCCGCCCAGCAAGGTGCGCGCGTTCCTCGCGCGGTCGGGCCTGGCCAGGCTGGTCGGCATCAACGAGCCGCTGCCGGCCGATCCTCGAACGGATCGCCGTCCGGTGGCCGCCGGGTCGCCCCGCCGCGCCCCCCTCCCGCGACGTCCCCACGCGCCGCGCCTGTAGGGGCGCGCTACAATCGGCGCATGCGCGCCGATTGGGACACCTACTTCATGGAGATCGCGCGGGTCGTCTCCTCGCGCTCCACGTGCGACCGCAAGCACGTGGGGGCCCTGCTGGTCCGCGACCGCATGATCCTCTCCACCGGCTACAACGGGTCGATCCGCGGGATGCCCCACTGTGACGACGTCGGGCACGTGATGGAAGGCGGCCACTGCGTGGCGACCATCCATGCCGAAGCGAACTCGGTGCTGCAGGCCGCGCGCAACGGCGTCCGCATCGACGGCGCCGACCTGTACACCACCGCGAGCCCGTGCTGGCCGTGCTTCAAGCTCATCGCCAACGCCGGGATCAAGCGTGTCGTCTACGGCGAATTCTACCGCGACGATCGCATCTTCGACGTGGCGCGTCGCCTGGATATCTCCCTCGTGGATCTCTCCGGCGAATCGCCGAAATCCGCGCCCCTGGCGGGCGAAAAGCTAGCAACTTGACAGTACCCCCCGGATGCGGGGAAAGGTGGGAGAGCATCCGAGCGCCGGGCTGTCTCCCGACCCGGCGAGGGGGCAAGCGAAATGATCGCGAGATCCTGGGCCGTTGCGCTCATGCTGGCGGCTTCCGCGCCGATCTGGGCCGCGACCCCCCAGCAGCACGTCGCAGCGGCCCGCGCCGCGGAGAAGCGCTCCGACTGGCGCAAGGCGCTCCGCGAGTGGCAGGCAGCCTACCGGATGGAGATCAACGCCGAGTACCTGATCGGCATCGGCGACGCACACGCCCGCCTGGGCAACAAGGCCGAGGCGCGCAGGCAGTACCAGGCGTACCTGGCCGATCCGCTGGCGCTCCCGGCCAACGCGGCGCGAGTGAAGGCCAAGATCGCCGCCCTCGAGCCGCCGGCCGGCGAGGCCATGGCGCTGGCGCTTCCGGTTCCAGCGGCTGCGAAGGGGAGCGAGGTTGCTCTCGCGCTGCCGGAGCTGCCCGCACCAGGCGCGAAGCCTGGCGCGGCCAAGGAAGCTCCGCCGCCACCGCTCCCGTTGCCCGAGCTCGACCTTCCCGGAGCGAAGCCTGCCGCGAAGAAGACGGACCTGGCGCTCGCGCTGCCGGAGCTGCCCGGCGCGTCGGGCGGCGAACCCGGCAAGAAGCAGCCACCCGCATCCTCCAAGCCCGGTCAGACGGTGGTGGCAGTGGCGCCGCCGGCCGGGGCGACGCCAGCGATCGTCAAGCCCGCCACGCCGCCCGAGACGCGGAAGGCGCCCGTCGGTGCCATCGCGGCCGAGGCGCCGCGTCCGTCTCCGTCGGCTTCGG
>DASQBG010000115.1:0-23869 GCA_035635335.1 Myxococcales bacterium
CCCGCAGTAGACGCTCAGCACGTAAAAAGTCGTCTCGGTGGAGCCCTGCAGGACCGAGGCGAGCCGGCCGGCGTACGAATCGGGGCCCAGGCCCGGGGTGGAGAAGATGCTGCCGAGGATCCCCAGCGCGCCGCCGCCGGAGAGCGGGCGCACGATCGCCATCGGCAGCACCTCCGGCGGCAGGCCGAGACGGGTCGTCACCGGGGCCAGGATCCGCGCCAGGGCCTCCATGGCGCCGCCGGCGCGGAACGCGCCCACTGTCGCGAGGATGGCGACCAGGTACGGGATGATCCGCACCGCCACCTGGAACCCCTCCTTGGCGCCTTCGACGAACGCCTCGTAGACCTTCACGCCCTTGAGCCATCCATAGAGCGGGATGCCGACCAGGATCCCAGCCAGCACCCAGTTGGAGCCGTTCTCGAGCAAATGGCGGAGGGTCACCGGACCACCCGCTCGAGGAGCTTGGCGGAAACGATCGCGACCGTGAGCGCACAGGCGGTCGAGGCGAGCGTGGGCAAGAGGATTCCGGCCGGGTCGCTGGAGTGCGCGGCGGCGCGCAGGGCGATCACGGTGGTGGGGACGAGTTGGAGGCTCGCGGTGTTGATGGCGACGAAGAGCGCCTGGGCGTTGGTGGCGGTCCCGGGGTGGGGGTTCAGCTTCTCCAGCTCCTCCATGGCCTTGATTCCGAACGGCGTGGCCGCATTTCCCAGGCCCAGCATGTTGGCGGCGATATTGAGGAGCATGGCCGAGATGGCCGGGTGGCCGTCCGGCACCTCGCGGAACAGCGGCCGGAAGACGGGTCGCGCCGCGCGCGCCAGCTTGTCGACGAGGCCCGATTTCTCGGCGATCTTGAGCAGGCCGAGCCACAGCGACATGACGCCGATGAGCCCGATCGCCAGCGTGACGGCGTTGCCGGCGCCCTCCAGCGCCCCGGTGCCGACCGACTTCACGTCGCCGCGCAACGCGGCCGCGACCAGCGCCCCGACGAGCAGCAGGACGAAGACGACGTTCATCGCGCACGTGCATGGCACGAGAACGCGGCGCCGACAATTTGTCGGCCGATGTGCGCGAACTTAGCTGGCGATTGCTCTCCTTGACCCTCCCCCCTCTCCATGTTACCTGCGCCGCCTCCGTCGGGGTCGAAAGGGAACGCATGCGTCGCTTCTCCGCGCTCGTCGTCGTGTGCCTGCTCCTCCCTTGCGCGGTCCTGGCGCAGACCCCTCCCACGCCGCGCAGCCGCGCCGCCGCGAAGAAGAAGCCCAAGCCGCCCGCCAATCCGCCGGCGAGCGAGGCCGCACAGCCGGCCACCTCGGCGAAGACGGGCGAGAGCGGGACCGCTGCTGCTCCGGAGAACCGCTCCACCTCCGCGGCGGCGGGGCCGGCTACCGCGGCGCCCCAGACCTCCACCTCGTCCGAGGCCGGCAGCCAGAAGCCGCCAAGCGCGAGCCAGATCGACCCCGAGGAATTCCGCCGCCAGGTCATGGAGGAGGTCCGCCGCGAGCTGCAGAAGACGAAGGACGAGGTGAAGCAGCAGACCGCCTGGATCGAACAGGACAGCGCCGCGCGCGTGCAAGACAGCGAGGCGGTCGAGTCGCTGCGCCAACGCGTCAGTCTCTTCCAGCCGCACGGCTACCTGCGCCTGCGGGGCGAGTTCTTCAACAACATGGACCTGGGCCGCGGGGCGGACCCGACCGGGCACACGCTCTTTCCGGGCCCGTATATCGGCACCGGCGGGAACCACTCGCAGTCCGACGCCAACATACGCTTCCGCTTCGAGCCGACCTTCGAGGTCAGCGAGGACCTGTCCATCTACACGCAGCTGGACCTGCTCGACAACGTCCTGCTCGGCTCCAATCCCAGGTCCGACCCGTTCCTCGATCCGTTCACTCCGCTCCACGTGCTGGAGACGACGCGCCTCGCCGACGTGGTGAGGCTCAAGCGCGTCTGGGGGCGGGTGAACACCCAGCTGGGCGAGCTGCTCTTCGGGCGCATGGGGTACCACTGGGGACTGGGGATCCTGCACAACGACGGGAACTGCCTCGACTGCGACTTCGGCGATACGTACGACCGCATCGCCTTCACTCCCCGCGAGATCAAGGGCCATACCTTCACCCTCATGTTCGACCTGCTCTCCAAGGGAGCGGGGACCACCGGCGAGTTCGGCGAGCTGGGCCGCAGCGTCGACCTGGACACGCTCGACGACGGCTACCGCCTGGGCCTGTCGATCACGCGGCTCGACTCTCCGGAGCTGGTGAAGCGCAAGCTCGACGCCGGCCAGTGGGTGTTCAACTACGGCTTGCTGCTCGACTACCGGACGCAGGGCTGGGACACGGCGGTGACCACCAACGTGGACAACGTCACCACGCTGGCCCAGTTCAACTCGCTGCGCGCCGGCGTGGTCAAGCGCGACGCCAAGCTCTACCAGCCGGACTTCTTCATTTCGCTGAAGCGGCGCAAGTGGCGGCTGGACCTCGAGTTCGCCTCCAGCATCGGCAACGTGGGCAACCGCGCCGCGCGCGACGTGGACATCGCCACCAACCCGCAGCTCACCCAGTCGATCAGCTTCCTGCAGTTCGGCGGAGCGCTGCAGACGGACCTGGCGCTGCTCCCGGCGGACGCGCTGCTCGTCGGCCTCGAGGCCGGCGCCGCCTCGGGCGACAAGGGCGCCTTCGGCTTCGGCGCGCGGCCCTGGCGGGCGGGGTCGGGCGACCTCCAGCAGACGCCGCCGGGCATACCGGCGTTCAGGACGGCGGGGCCGGGAGACATCGACGGAAACCACCTCGATTTCAACACCGGCGGCAAGCCCCACGACCGGGTGAACAACTTCGTCTTCAACCGTGCGTTCAACGTGGACATGATCCTCTTCCGCAACATCGTGACCGCGGTGACCTCGGCTTGGTACGTGAAGCCGTCGTTGCGGTACCGACCCACCGGGCGCAAGACGGGCGGCGGCGACGACACCGGATTCGAGATCCTGGCCTCGATGATGTACTCGCAGGCGTTCTACAGCGAGAACACCCCCGGCCTCTCCAAGGGGCTCGGCCTCGAGATGAACGTGGGGATCACCTACGACACCTCCGACCGGTTGCACAGCGGGATTGCGTACGGCCTGCTGCTGCCGTTCGACGGGCTGCGCAACCTGACCCCGCCGGCGGGACTGTCGGGGAGCCCCTCCATCGCTCACGCGGTGAAGTTCATCCTCGCCATCCCGTTCTGATGCTGCGCGCGGCGGTGGCGGCGGCGATGCTCGCGACCGCGTACTGCGGCGCGAAGGGACCGCCCCAGCCGCCTGTGCGCGACGCGCCGGACGCAGGGTCAACCAGCTCGACCTCGACACCGAACGAGGGTGGCTCCGCTCGCGGAGCCACGACGTACTCTGCCGCGCCGGCTTCTGAGCCGGGGCGGCAAAACTCCGGATCGGAGTCGCCGGGCACGGGCGGCGACGCCGGCCCGCCGTGAACCACTTCGTCCGCCGGCGCGGAGAGCTCTACTGCGAGCGCGTGCCGCTTCTCCGCATCGCGCAGCAGGTGGGCACGCCCGCGTACGTCTACTCGACGGCGACGTTGTTGCGGCACGCGCGCGTGTTCCGCGCCGCGCTTCGCGGCCTCGACGTCCTGCCCTGCTATGCAGTGAAGGCGGCGGGGAACCTGGCCATCCTGCGCCTCCTGGCCGGAGAGGGCTTCGGCTTCGACATCGTCTCTGGCGGCGAGCTGCACCGGGCGCTGCGAGCGGGCGCCGACCCGCGCCGCATCGTCTTCTCGGGGGTAGGCAAGCGAGACGACGAGCTGCGGGCCGCGCTGCGCGCCGGAATCCTCCAATTCAACTGCGAGAGCGAGGAGGAGCTCGAGCAGCTCGACGCCGCGGCCCGGTCGACGGGCCGGCGCGCGCCGGCCGCGATCCGCGTGAACCCCGAGGTCGACGCGCGCACGCACCCGTACATCGCCACCGCGCTGGCCACCTCGAAGTTCGGGGTGCCGGCGGAGCGGGCGCGGGCGGCTTTCCGGCGCGCCGGCCAGCTACGCGGGCTGGAAGTGGTCGGGCTCGCCTGCCACATCGGCTCGCAGATCGGCGAGGTACGCCCTTTCGTGGAGGCGGCGCGGAAGATGCGGGCGCTCTACGAAGAGCTGCGCAAGGGCGGCCACGACCTGCGCCGCCTCGACCTGGGAGGCGGGCTGGGGGTGCCCTACGGAGACGGACCGGATCCCGCCTCGCCGGAGCAATACGGCCGCGCGCTCGCCCGCGCGCTGCGCGGGCTCGACGCGCGCATCCTCGTCGAGCCGGGCAGGCTCGTGGTGGCGAACGCCGGCGTGCTGCTCACGCGCGTCCTGCTGCGCAAGCGCGGCGCGCGCGGCCGACGTTTCGCGGTCGTCGACGCGGGGATGAACGACCTGCTGCGGCCGGCCTTGTACGGCGCCTACCACGCCATCGAGCCCGTCGCGCGGCCGCGGGCGGGCAGCGAGGTGATCGACCTGGTGGGCCCCGTCTGCGAGAGCGCCGACGTGCTCGCTGCGCGCCGCCGCCTGCCTCCGCTGGAGAGCGGGGACTTCGTCGTGCTGCGCACCGCCGGCGCGTACGGAATGTCGATGGCCAGCCAGTACAACGGCCGGCCGCGGCCCGCCGAGGTGCTGGTATCCGGTGAGCGCTTCCGCGTCGTCCGCCGCCGCGAGACGCTGGCCGACCTGGTCCGCGGAGAGACGGTCTGACCCGGGAGCGCGTTGCGGCGCCCTCTGTCGAACAGTACAGTCCCCGTTCCGCGCGGATTCGCCGCGCCGGGAGGACACCGTGCTCAGCCTGCGCGGCTCTTTCGTCGCCCTGGTGACGCCGTTCCGCGACGGCAAGGTGGACGAGCCCGCCCTGCGGTCGCTCTTGCGCTGGCAGCTCGAGAAGGGGACCGACGGTCTCGTGCCGTGCGGCACCACCGGGGAGGGCGCGACTCTCGCGCCCGAGGAAGCGGTGCGCGTGGTTCGCGTCTGCGTGGAGGAGGCGCGCGGCCGGGTCCCGGTAGTGGCGGGCTGCGGCACCAACTCGACCGCGACGACGATCGAGAACGTGCTGCGCGCCAAGGAGGCAGGCGCCGACGCCGCGCTGGTGGTCACGCCCTACTACAACAAGCCCACCCAGGAAGGCCTCTTCCGGCATTTCGAGGCGGTGGCCTCGCGCGGCGGCTCGCCGGTGGTGGTCTACAACGTTCCCAGCCGGACCAGCGTGGACATCTTGCCCGAGACGCTGGGCCGCCTCTCCCGCGTGCCGGGCATCGCCGGAGTGAAGGAGGCGAGCGGGAACGTGGTGCGCGTCGCCGAGATCCAGGAGCGATGCGAAGGCAGGCCGTTCGCGATCCTCGCCGGCGACGACATGTTCACCCTGCCCACGCTGGCGATGGGCGGCCAGGGCGTCATCTCGGTGGTGGCCAACGTGGCGCCGGGCGACCTCGCCACGCTGTGCGACGACTTCTTCGCCGGCCGGCTCGAGGCCGCCCGGAAGGCGCAGGTCCGCTTCGCGCCGCTGGTGCGCGCGCTGTTCTGCGAGACCAATCCGCTTCCGGTGAAGCACGCCCTCTTCCGCATGGGGAAGATCGGCCCCGAGCTGCGCCTGCCCCTGGTGCCCGTCTCCGAGAAGGGCGCCGCGCAGGTCGAGGCGGCGCTCGCGGCCTACGGCCCGACATGAAGCCGGTCCGCGTCGTGGTGTGCGGGGTAGCGGGCCGCATGGGCGGCCGCGTCCTGCAGGCCCTGCGCGCCGAGGACGGCATGCAGGTGATGGGCGCCACCGAGCGGCCGGACAGCCCGCAGGTGGGGCTCGATGCCGGCGCGGTCGCGGGCGGGCCGCCGCTGGGCGTCGCCGTCTCCGGCTCGCTGGAGGCTGCCTTGGAAAAAGGCGCGGACGTGGCGATCGATTTCACCGCGCCCGCCGCCGCGCAGCACCACGCCCAGGTGTGCGCGGCGCGGAAGGTGGCGCTGGTGCTGGGCACGACGGGGATCTCGCCGCAGGGACGCGCCGAGATCGCCGCGCGGGCCCGCGAGGTCCCCATCGTGCTGGCGCCCAACATGAGCATGGGCGTCAACGCGCTTTTCCGGCTGGTCGGCGAGGCCGCGCGTGCGCTGGGGCCCGCGTACGAGGTGGAGGTGGTGGAGATGCACCACCGAGGCAAGAAGGACGCTCCCTCGGGGACGGCGCTGCGCCTCGCGGAAGTGGCCGCGGACGCGCTGAAGCTCGATCCGGGGGCGGCCTTCGTCTACGAGCGCCGCGGCGAGACGGGCGCGCGGCGGCCGGGCACCATCGGGTTGCAGGCGCTGCGCGGAGGCGACGTGGTAGGCGACCACACCGTGTTCTTCCTCGCCGACGGCGAGCGGCTGGAGCTGACCCACCGGGCGACCAGCCGGGACAATTTCGCGCGGGGCGCGGTGCGCGCCGCGCGGTGGGTGGCGGGCAAGTCGCCCGGGCTGTACGACATGCAGGACGTGCTGGGATTCGCGGGAGCGACGAAGTGACCAAGCCTGTGCGCATCGCGCGGTACCTGGGGGACGACGGAGAGATCCTCGAAGGCATCGTCGAGGGCGACGAGATCGCGGAGGTGAGCGGTCTCGACTCGATGCTGCGCGGCGGCAGGCGCGTGAGCGGCAAGCCGCGCAAGCTGCCTTCGGTGCAGCTGTTGCCCTGGGGCATGGGGCGCAAGGTAGTCGGGGTGGGCAAGAATTACGCGGCGCACGCCAAGGAGCTGGGCAGCGACGTCCCCAAAGAGCCACTCCTGCTCGTCAAGGTGTCCTCCTCGCTCATCGGCCACGGGCAGTCCATCGAGCTTCCGCCCGCGTCGCGAGAGGTGCACCACGAGGCCGAGCTGGCGGTCGTCATCGGAGAGCGGCTGCGGCGATCGAGCGAGAAGGAGTGCGCCGCCGCCGTCGCCGGCATCACCTGCTTGAACGACGTCACCGCGCGCGACATCCAGCGCGCCGAGGGCCAGTGGACCCGGGCCAAGGGATTCGACACGTTCTGCCCGATCGGGCCCTGGGTCTCCGTGGGGCTCGACTGGAGCGACCTGCGCGTCCTGTGCCGGGTGAACGGGAAGGTGAAGCAGGACGGCCGGTCGAGCGACCAGATTTTCCCCGTGCCGCGGCTGCTCGCCTTCATCTGCGCCGGGATGACGCTGGAGCCGGGGGACGTGGTGACCACGGGCACGCCGGACGGGGTCGGTCCCATCGAGGCGGGCGACACGGTCGAGATCGAGGTGGAGGGCGTGGGCGTCCTCCGCAACCCGGTGGTCAAAGCCGGATGAAGCCCCCGCTGAACCCGCTGCTGGGAAAGCTCGCCGGGTACTTGCAGGAACAGGCCAACGCGCAGCGCGAGGCGGCGCTCCGGCGCGGCGGGCCGGTCTACGACTTCGGCATCGGGGACCCGCGCGAGCCGACGCCGCCCTTCATCCGCGAGGCGTTCAAGGCGGCGGTGCCGGAGGTGTCGCAGTATCCGTCGGTCTCGGGCATCCCCGAGCTGCGCAAGGCCGTCGCCGGGTACCTGCAGCGCCGCTTCGCGCTGTCGCTCGACCCGGACCGCGAGATCCTGCCCTGCCAGGGAGCGAAGGAGGCGCTGTTCCACCTGCCGCTCGCCGCGCTCGATCCCGCACGGCCGCTCTGCTGGTACCCCGACCCCGCCTACCCGGTGTACGAGCGCGCAATCCTGTTCGCGGGCGGCACGCCGCGCACGCTGCCGCTCCGGGCGGAGCGCGGCTTCCTGCCCGACCTGGACGCGGTGCCCGCGGCCGACTGGCGGCGGACCTCGATCGTCTACGACAACTACCCGCACAACCCGACCGGCGCGGGCGCGCCGCGGGCGCACCACGAGAAGCTCGCGGCGCTGGCGAAGCAGCACGGGTTCCTGCTGGTCTGCGACGAGCCGTACGTCGACCTCTACGTGCACGAGCCGCCGCACACCGCGCTGCAGGTCGCGCGCGAGAACGTGCTGATCGTCCATTCGCTCTCGAAGCGCAGCGGGATGACCGGGTACCGCAGCGGCTTCATCGCCGGCGAGCCCGACCTGATCGCGCAGCTGCGCGAGGCCCGCGCGAACTTCGGAGTGGCGCCGCAGACGATGGTGCAGCGGGCCTCGGTCGCCGCATGGAGCGACGACGCGCACGTCGAGGAGCGCCGGCGGGTGTTCGCGGACAAGCGCGCGCTGATCCTCGCCCACCTGCGCAAGCTGGGCTTGCAGGTCGGCGGCGAAGGCGCGTTCTACCTCTGGGTCCACGTGCCTCCCGGCGAGACCAGCGAATCGTACGCGGCCCGCCTCGCCTCGCGCGGCATCCTGGTGGTCCCCGGCCCCAAGTTCGGCCCCGCGGGCCAGGGCTTCATCCGCCTCGCCATGGTCCCCACCCTGGAAGACTGCAAGAAAGCCATCTCCGCCTGGCCCTCCTGACGCGACGGCGAAAAGCGGTTCACGCAGAGCCCGCAGAGCAGAGATCGCCGAGAAAATCTGAAACAATTTTCTCTGCGCGCTCCGCGTGCTCTGCGTGACGCGCTTGTAGTCCTCATTCGGTGCTGCGCGGCTGGCGGGAACGTGCAATCCTTCCGGGCATGCAGGACCCGACCAAGCCGGGATTGAGGCTGCCGGAGGCGAGCGTCGCGGAGCTGCGCGCGCAGGTCGAGGCCATCCTGCAGGACCGGGCCTTGTTGCAGAAAGAGCACGCGCGCGCGGTGCGCGAGGTGCTCTACCGGCTGGACCAAGGCGAGCTGCGCGTCGCCGAGCGGACCTCCGGGCCGGAGCGGTGGATCGTGCACGGCTGGATCCAGCAGAGCATCTCGCTCTACTTCGCCCTGGCGCCCCTGGAGACCTACCAGGCGGGGGACCTGGAGTTCCACGACAAGGTCCCGCCCAAGCGCGGCCTCGCGGCCACCGGCGTCCGCGTGGTGCCGCCCGGGGTCGTTCGCTACGGCGCGCACGTCGAGAAGGGCGCGATCGTCATGCCCGGTTACGTGAACGTCGGCGCGCGGGTCGGCGCGGGATCGATGGTGGATACCTGGGCGACCGTCGGGTCCTGCGCCCAGGTGGGCCGCAACGTGCACCTCTCCGGCGGCGTCGGCCTGGGCGGGGTGCTCGAGCCGCCGGGGGCGCAGCCGGTGATCGTCGAGGACGGCGCGTTCGTCGGCAGCCGCTGCATCGTCGTCGAGGGCTGCCTGGTCGAGGAGGAGGCCGTGCTGGGAGCGGGGGTGGTGCTCACCGCGTCGACGCCCATCTACGACGTCACCTCTGCCGTGGAGCGCGTCCTCAAGGGACGAGTGCCGTCGCGCAGCATCGTGATCCCCGGAATGCGGCCGCGCCGGTTCCCCGCGGGCGAATACCTCACCCCGTGCGCGCTGATCATCGGCCAACGCGGAGAGAGCACCGACAAGAAGACCTCGCTCAACCAGGCGCTCCGCGACTTCGGGGTGTCCGTTTGAGCGAGATGCGGGAGCTGCTCGCCGAGCTGACCCGCGCCCTCTGCGACGTGCGCAGCCCGGTCGGCGAAGAGGCGGCGCTGGCGGAGCAGCTCGCGTACCGCCAGGCCTCCGAGCGCACCGGCAACTCGGTCGTGCTCGGTCGCGTGACCGGGGCGAAGCCCGCCGTCGCCCTCTTCGGCCACCTCGATACCGTCCCCATCCAGGAGGGCGACTTCCCGTCGTACCGCTCCGGGGGGCGCGTCCACGGGCGCGGCGCTTCGGACATGAAGGGCGCGCTGGCGGTGATGATCGCGCTCTGGGAGCGGCTCGACCGCGAGCGCCTGCCGGTCGAGCTCGTCTGCGTCTTCTACGACCGCGAGGAGGGGCCCTACGAGCAGAGCGGTCTGGGGCCGCTCCTGAACGCCAGGCCCGACCTGCGCCGCGCATCGCTCGCGCTCTGCCTGGAACCGACAGACCTGGCGTTGCAGGTGGGGTGCTGTGGGTCGCTGCACGCCACGCTCGCCTTCGCTGGGCGCTCAGCCCATAGCGCGCGGCCGTGGCAAGGGAAGAACGCGGTACACCAGGCAGGCGCATTGTTACAGCACTTGAACGGAATGGCGCCGCGTGAAGTCTCCTTCGGCGAGCTGACCTATCGCGAGGTGATGTCCGTGACGCGCATCGACGGGTTCACCGGCCGCAACGTCGTGCCCGCGCGCTGCGAGCTGAACCTGAACTTCCGCTTCGCGCCGGGCCGTGGCGTCGAGGACGCCGAGGCCGAGGTCCGCGCGCTGGCCGCGCGCTTCGGCGCGGAGTGCACGGTGACCGATCGCGCGCCGGCCGGACCCGTGGTGCTGGACAATCCGCTGGTGCGGAAGCTGCGCGCGCTCACCGGAGTGCCGGTCGAGCCGAAGCAGGCCTGGACGGACGTGGCGCGGCTGGGCCTGGCCGGGATCCCGGCGGCGAACTTCGGCCCGGGCGAGCAGGCGCAGGCACACCAGAAGGGGGAGAGCTGCTCCGAGGAAGCGTTGGAGCGTGGCTATCTGTTGTTGCAGCGGTTCCTCACGGAGGCGGCGTGATGATCGACTCGTTCATCGGGCTCGGCGCCAACCTGGGCGACCGGATGGAGACGCTTCGCGCGGCCGTCGAGCAGCTCGCCCTCGAGCCGGGCTTCCTCCTGCGCGGGACGTCCCGGGTCTACGAGACGGACCCGGTCGGCCCGCCCCAGCCGCGGTACCTGAACGCCGTGGTCCGCATCGGCACACTGCTCTCTCCGCGGGTGACGCTGCGCCGGCTGCTCGAGATCGAGGAGCTCCTCGGCCGGGTGCGGCGGGAGCATTGGGGCTCGCGGGAGATCGACCTCGACCTCCTCCTCTACGGCGATCGCATCGTGGCGGAGGGCGCGCTGCGCGTCCCGCACCCGCATCTGCACGAGCGCGCCTTCGCGCTGGTGCCGCTGGCGGAGATCGCGCCGGACGCGTACCACCCCCAGATGGCGCGTTCGGCCGCCGAGATGCTCGCCGCGCTTCCCGAGTCGGACCGCGCCGGCGTCCGTGTGGTCGGTCCGTTGCGCAGGGCGGTGCCGGAGCCCGAGCCGGAGGACGGCTCCGGCGGCAGCCTGCCTCCAGCGCCCGATCCCTTCCCGACGGTCTGCTGACGAATCGCTGGAAACGGGCCCGCCCGCCGGGCTACACCACGGCCATGCTTCGCTGCGCCGCGGTGGCCGGCTGCGTCCTCGCCCTCGCTTGCTCCCGGAAGGAACCGCCGCTGCCGCCGGCCGCCGCCGACGCCGGCCCGCTGGCGAACCTGGACACGAACGACCCCAAGGCGCTCCTGGCAGCGGTCGACCAGATGCAGGGGCAGCTCAAGGACAAGCCGAAGAGTTTCGAGGTGCTCTCGGCGCTCGGGAACCTCTACTACGACAACGGCCGCTACCTCGACGCCGCGAACTCGCTGCGGCAAGCGCTGGCGATCTCGGCGCCGTTCGAGGCGCGCGCGCGGGAGCTGCGCGAGCGGCAGGTGAAGCCCGCCAAGGATCTGCCACTGGAGTGCCGCCGCACCGCCCAGGGATACGGGCTCGAGCAGATCGCGCAGGCCGCGCGCAAGCTGGATCCCGAGCACGAGCGTCGCTGCCTCGAATCCGCCTTGCCGATGGCCATCGAGGCCCGCTCGCGCCGGGGCGACTCGCTCTACCTGGTGGGGAACCCGGACGGCGCGCTCGCCGAGCACCGGCGCGTGCTGGCCGAGTCGCCGGACCACGCCGAGTCGCTCTTCTTCGTCGGCGCCATCCTGCTGGAGCAGAGCCGCGGAGAGAAGGCGCAGCTCGAGGAGGGGAAGAAGTACTGGCGCAAGCTGCTCGTGGTGGCGCCGGACAGCCCGCGCGCGCCCCTGGTCAAGGAGAGCCTGCCGCGCGCCGACGAGATCTTCGCGCCCAAGGCGCAGGCGGCGGGAGGGGCGATGCCTGCTGACCATCCGGACGTCTCCGGGCAGCTGCCGCCGGGACATCCGCCGGTCGCCGGGAACGCGCCGACCGCGCCGATGGCGCACCGCGGAGCGGCTCCGGAGGAGCTCCCGGCGATCGATCCCCGGCAGCTCCAGGCGGTCGCCGAGGCGGCGCAGAACACCGAGCGTACGCCCGAGCTGGAGAAGGGGCTCGACCAGCTCACCGCGCAGGCGGAGGCGCTGCTCGATCAGGGCAAGTACCAGGAGGCCCGCGACAGCGTCGTCCGCGTGATGCCGATGCGGCCGAACGACGCGCGGACGGCGGCAGCGATGGGCGCCGCGATGCGCGGCCTCGGCCGGGAGCAGATGGCGGAGCGCACGCTCTCGCGCGCTCTGGAGTTGGATCCCAGGCAGCCCCGCGCTCTCTACGAGATGGGCAAGCTGCTCGCCGCGCGCGGCGACAAGGCGGGAGCCGCGGAGAAGATGCACGCCGTCCAGGCCGCCGACGCGAAGTTCGCCCGGTCCCACGGCGTCGCGCAGGAGCTCGCCCGCTTGAAGTAGCTGCTCGCGCCCGCGTCAGCGGCGCTTGAACGACCAGTCGATCTCGAACTCGGCGACGACGGCGCCGTCCTTCTGGGTGCCGACGGAGCGGGCCTTGAACACCACCGGATCGCCCGAGGCGACGGCCTTCTCGATGGCGGCCTTCATCGCGGCGCCGTCCGCGAAGGTGAAAGTCGAGTCCTGCGTGGCCTTCTTGGTGAACTTCGCCGACAGTCCCGTGACCAGCGACGATACCCGGGCTCCGGACTGCTCGATGAAGTAGAGCGCGGGCGCGCCGGTGGACATCTCCGCGGCCATCGCCTGCGCGGCGAAGTACGTCGACCGGAACGGGTTCTGCGTCTTCCAGCCGGCGGGCAGCGAGACTTGCGCGCCGCCGCCGTCGAGCTTGCGCACCCTCAGCCCCGCGAACGCCGCCAGCGGCAGCTTGGCCCAGAGCATCGCACGGATGCCGATCGGGTTCGTCCACACCGTCTTGAACGTCTCGGCTCGGTTCAACGGAGCACCTCTTCCAGTGCGTGGGCGGTCGCCCCGGGGTCGTCGAGCATCAGCCAGTGTGAGACGCCCGGGATGGCGATCCGCTTCGTCCCGGGGAGGTGGGAGGCGCGGAAGGGATTGTCTTCGCCGTCCGCCTCCACCGCGAAGCGCGGCCCGCGGTACTTCCGCGCGGCCGAGAGTCCGTCGAACTCGCCCATGTCGCCGCGCAGGGCGGCGAAGGCCTTCAGGTCCATGCGCGCGACCGAAGCGAGGACCGCGGTCCGCGTCGCCGGTGCCGCCTTCGGGCCGAGCATCTCGCCGTATGCGGACTGCAGCCGCTCCGGCGTCATGTCCGCGTCGTGCCTCCGGAAGTACTCCTTCATCTCCGGGGCGGAACGGCTCGCGTCGCCGACCGCGTCGACGTACACGGCGCCGGCGACCTTCTCGGGATGCTCCGCCGCGTAGGCGCCGACCACCGTTCCCGAGAAGCTGTGCCCCACCAGCCAGAACTGCGGCAGCGCGAGCTGCTCCACGACCCGGCCCAGGTCTTCCGCGAGCGCCGCGATGCTGTACTCGCCGGCCGCCTCGCTCTGCCCGTGCCCGCGCTGATCGTACGCGACGGCGCGCCGCGATCCGCGCAGCCGATCGAGCACCGGCCTCCAGGTCTCCAGCTCCGACCCGAGCCCGTGCACCAGCACGACCGGCACGCCGCCCTCCCCACCATCCGAAACCCTCAACTTCCCCGCCCCACCCCGCACGAATCCGACCCGCTCGCGCGCCATGCGCGGCCTGTATCGTGCCGCGCTTCGCCAAGCAAGCCGCGATATCGGGCTAGAAACGTTTCACGCGAAGCGTGGAAGGGACGGAAGCGCGGGAGGATTTGGTGTGGGGGGCGGCACCTGGCGCGAGGCGCGAATCAACCGACAGATCTTCCGCGCTTTCCTATCTTCCGCGCTTCGCGCGAAACGCTTCTGGGCGTTTGCTGTGGCTAGCCGAGGAGGCGGGCGGAGAGGAGGTCCTGGACGTCGAGGAGGCCGACCGGGCGGCCCGCAGGGTCGACGACGGGGAGCTGGTCGATCTGGCCCTCGCGGAGGATCTCGGCGGCGGTGACGGCGAGGTCGTCCGGGCCCACGGTACGCGGGTTGCGGCCCATCACGGCGGACACCGACCGGGTGAAGTCCACGTCGTCCTGCTGGACCAGGCGGCGCAGGTCGCCATCGGTGAAGATCCCGACCAGCTTCCCGGAATCGTCCACCACGCTCGCCGCTCCGGGCCGGCCGACGGTGCTCATGACCGCCGCCGTCTCCCGGAGGCTGGTGTCCTCGCTGACGGTCGGGTTCGCCGCGCCCGTTCGCATCACCTCGCGCACGCGGAGCAGCCGCCTGCCCAGCGCGCCCGCGGGATGCAGCTCGGCGAACTGCTCGGGCGAGAAGCCGCGCCGGTGCAGGACCGTCATCGCCAGCGCATCGCCCAGCGCGAGGAGCGCGACCGTGCTGGTCGTCGGCGCGAGGCCCAGCGGGCACGCCTCCGGCACCGGGCCGATCTCCAGCACCACGTCCGAGGCCGCGGCCAGCGAGCTCTTCTGTCCGCCGGTGACGGCGATGATGGGCGCGCCCAAGCGCTTGAGCGCCGGCAGCAGCCGCAAAATCTCTTCTGTTTCCCCGCTGTTCGACAGCGCAAGCACCAGGTCCCCGGGCACCAGCCGCCCCAGGTCGCCGTGCAGCGCCTCCGCTGGGTGCAAGAAGAGCGACGGCGTCCCGGTGGAGGCGAAGGTCGCGCTGATCTTCTGCGCGATGAACCCGGGCTTTCCCATCCCGGTGACCACCACGCGTCCCGAGCAGGCCAGGATCCGCTCCACGGCCTCGGAGAAGTCCCCGTCGATGCGGGCGCAGAGCTGCTCGATGGCGGCCGCTTCGGCGCGCAGGACGCCGCGCGCGTATTCGGCCGGATCGGCGGCGGAGGCGGCCTTGCGCTTCTCCACCTCGGCGAGCCGTCTGCGGGGGTTCGATGCCATCGGGGAGCGCGCGTGCCTTACCACGCCAGTGCGGGTTCGTCACCTCTCTGTGACACGGCTTGACGCGGCGCGCCCCAGGCCCTATCTGAATGAGCCCTCATTCAGCCGGGGCGTCCCGGCTGCAGCAAGGGACCCAAGGGAGCGCGGGACGGCCACCGTGCAGGCGCGAGAGCGGAACGACAAGCGCGCGAGGATTCTCGACGCGGCGGTGAAGGTGTTCGCGGAGCGCGGCTACTTCAGCTCGACCGTCGCCGAGATCGCCCGCGCGGCCGGCGTCGCGGACGGCACCATCTACCTGTACTTCAAGAGCAAGGATGACCTGCTCCTGCGCCTCTTCGACGAGAAGATGACGCAACTCCTCGCGGAGGCGAAGGCGGCCCTGGCCGAGGAGCGCGACGCGCCCTCGCGCCTCAAGCGCTTCATCCAGCTGCACTTCTCGCTGGTGGAGAGGAACCCCGATCTGGCCTCGGTGCTGGTGGTCGAGCTGCGGCAGAGCGCGCAGTTCCTCAAGTCGGCCGATCGGCAGAAGCTCGGGGCGGCGTACCTCGACCTCATCGCCCAAGTGGTCAAGGACGGACAGGACAGGGGCGAGCTGACCGCCTCGGTCTCGCCCGGCACGGCCAAACGGGCCATCTTCGGCGCCCTCGACGAGCTGGCGCTGGGATGGCTCCTCTCCGGGCGGCGCGCGTCGCTGAAGAAGACGGGGCACGAGGTCGCGGAGTGGCTGGTTCGCGGGCTCGTCCCGCATGACACCGGAGGTAGAGAGTGAAGATCCTGGTTACCATCAAGCGGGTCGAGGACTACGAGTCCAAGATCAAGGTCAAGCCGGACAACAGCTGGATCGTCACCGACGGCGTGAACTACAGGGCAAACCCCTTCGACGAGATCGCGGTCGAGGAGGCCTTGCGCTTGCGCGATACGAACATGCCTTCCGAAGTCGTGGTGGTCAGCGTGGGCCCCGCTGCCGCGGCGGCCGAGATCCGCAGCGGGCTCGCGATGGGCGCCGACCGAGGCATCCTGGTGAAGCACGATGCGTTCGTGGATTCCGACGGCGTGGCGCGCGTGCTGAAGGCCGTGATCGACCAGGAGAAGCCGGACCTGGTGCTGATGGGCAAGCAGGCGGTGGACGTCGACGACAACGTCGCCGGACAGCTGCTCGCCGAGTACCTCGGCTGGGGCCAGGCCACCTTCGCCTCGAAGAAGGAGTCGCTCGAGTCGCCGGAGGAGAAGGCCAAGAAGCCCGGCATCCATCTGACCGGCGACGGGCGGAGCCCGAAGGGCGCAGCACCGGTGATGTCTGCGCTGGTGGCGCGCGAGGTGGACGGCGGGCTGGAGGTGCTCGAGGTGCAGCTCCCGGCGATCGTCACGGTGGACCTGCGCCTGAACGTGCCGCGCTACGCCTCGCTGCCCAACATCATGAAGGCGAAGAAGAAGCCGATCGCGGAGATGACCCCGCAGCAGCTCGGCGTCGACGTGGCCCCCAAGGTCAAGGTGGTGAAAGTGGAGCCGCCGCCGCAGCGCACGGCCGGCGTGAAGGTGCCCGACGTCCAGACCCTGGTGCAGAAGCTGCACTCGGAAGCGAAGGTGATCTGACATGGCGACGATCCTGGTGGTGGGGGAGCAGGCCCACGGACATCTGAAGAAGGCGACGCTCTCCGCGCTCACCGCCGCGCAACAGATCGCGCAGAAGACGGGGGGGCAGGTCATCGGCGTGCTCGTCGGCGTCGGCGCCGGGGAGGCGGCGAAGGAGCTGGCTGGCTACGGGATCCCCGTGCACGTGGTGGAGGGAGCCGCTTTCGATCACGCGTTGGCCGAGACGCACTCCGCCGCCGCCGCCGAGGTGGCCAAGAAAGCGGGCGCCGGCGAGGTGGTGATCGCCGCCACCGCGTACGGCAAGGACATCGCCCCGCGCATCGCGGCGAAGCTGGGCGCCGGGCTCGCCTCGGACGTTCTGGCCATCGCCGGTGCGAACCAGTTCAAGCGCGCCATGTGGGCCGGTAACGCCATCGCCACGGTGGAGGTGACCACGCCCGTCAAGGTCGTCACCGTGCGGGCCACCGAGTTCGCGGCCCCGCAGAAGGCGCAAGGGGCCGGGACGGTGACGCCGGCGCAGGTGGCGGCGCCGCAGCCGAAGACCAGGTTCGTCGAGTTCAACGAGGTGAAGAGCGCGCGGCCCGAGCTGACCGAGGCGCGGGTGGTGGTCTCCGGCGGGCGCGGGACCAAGGGAGACTTCAAGCCCATCGAGCAGCTCGCCGACGTGCTCAACGCCGCGGTCGGCGCCTCGCGCGCGGTGGTCGACGCCGGCTGGCAGCCCAACGACCTTCAGGTAGGTCAGACGGGCAAAGTGGTCGCGCCGCAGCTCTACGTCGCCGCGGGCATCTCCGGCGCCATCCAGCACCTTGCCGGCATGAAGGGCTCGAAGACGATCGTTGCCATCAACAAGGACGCGGAGGCGCCCATCTTCCAGGTCGCCGACTACGGGCTGGTCGCCGATCTGTTCAAGGCGCTGCCGGAGATGGCGGAGGCGGTGAAGAAGCTGCAGTGAGCGGCCTCGCCGCCCTCGGCGTCCATCGCGTCCCGGTCCCGGTGCCGTTCGCCGAGGCGGGCGGGCCCGCGAACGTCTACGTGATCGAGGAGGACGGCGGTGGGCTCGCCCTCTTCGATGCGGGCATCGGCACCCGGGAGGGACGCGATGCACTGCTGGCCGGGTTCCGCGCGCTGGGACGGAGCCTGGGCGAGGTGCGACGGATCTTCGTCTCCCACGGCCACATCGATCACTACGGCTATGCGCGCGCCGCGCAGGAGGAGTCGGGCGCGCCGGTGTACGCGCACCCGCGCGACCACGACAAGCTGACCGGCCGGGACCGGACGGCGCAAAGGCTCGACCTGTACGCGGCGTACCTCGATCGGCTGGGTGCGCCGCGCGAGCTGCTCGGGCACGTGCGCGTGTACTGGCAGGACCTGGGCCGCATGGCCCGCCCGGTCGAGCACGTCGAGGCGATCGGCGAGGGCACGCGGCTGCGATTCGCGCGCTTCTCCGCCGAAGTCCTGCACCTGCCGGGGCACACGCCGGGCCTGGTGTGCCTCTGGGCAAAGGACGACGGAGTGCTGTTCTCGGACGACCACCTGCTCGAGCGCGTCAGCCCCAACCCGCTGCTCGATCTCGAAGGCGGGGCGGAGCCCAGCCACCGCGCGCTGGTCGAGTACGTCCGCTCGGCGCGGCGCGCCCGCGAGCTGCCGGCCCACCTGGTCGCGCCCGGGCACGGCGAGCCGTTCACCGGCCACGCCGGGGTGATCGACCGGCTCCTCGCATTCTACGAGAAGCGCCAGGCGCGCATCCTGGACCTGCTCGCGGACGGACCGCAGACGCCCGCGCAGCTGGCGCCCCGCGTGTTTCCCCACGCGAAACCGTCGCAGCTCTACCTCACCCTCTCGGAGGTGATGGGCAACCTGGAGGTGCTGGAGGACGGAGGCCGGGTGCGACGCGAGGAGCGGTCCGGCCGCATCGTGTTCCTGCGCGAGGTGGGGTAGGGTTCGCGCCGTGGACGAGGTGCTGCACCTGCGCCCGCTGCGCCATCCCGCGGTCGAGTGGCGCGAGATCGGCGGAGAGGCCACCCTCGTCCTTCCCGGGGAGACGGCCGCGTCGCAGGAGTTGAACGAGGTGGCGAGCCGGATCTGGGAGCTCTGCGACGGCCGCCGGACGGTCCGCGAGATCGCCGCTCGCGTGGTCGAGGAGTTCGACGTGGACCTCGCCACCGCCGAGCACGACGCGGCGGAGTTCGTGCGCGAGATGCTGCGGGGCGGGCTGCTCCTTCCCGGAGACGGCGCCTCGGCATGACGCGTTGGCTCTGGCGCGGATCGCTCCTGCTCCTCCCCCTGGCCGTGGCGGCGCATTTCCTCTGGCCCGGCAATCCGACCGCCGTGTTCGTGCTCTCGGCGCTGTCGCTGATGCCGCTGGCGAAGGGCATCGGCGACGCGACGGAGGAGCTGGCCGAGCGGGTCGGGCCCACCCTCGGCAGCCTGCTCAACGTGACTTTCGGCAACGCGGCCGAGCTGATCCTGGGCATCTCGGCGCTGGCGCGCGGGCACGTGGATCTGGTCAAGGGAAGCCTCACCGGGAGCATCGTCGCGAACCTCCTCCTCGTCGGCGGAGCGGCCATCGTCGCCGGCGGGGTCCGCTTCCCCACGCTCCGGTTCAATCGCACCTCGGCGGGAGCCCACGTCTCGACGCTGTTCCTCGCGGTGGTGGCGCTAGCGGTCCCGACCATGCTGGCGACGGCCGGGCAGGTGCCGGAGCGCGCGCACCTGCTCTCCGAGGAGATCTCGGTCGTCCTCATCGCCATGTACGCGCTCTCGTTGCTCTTCCAGCTCCGCACGCACGCGGGGTTGCTCGACGCCCCCGAGAACGCGCGCACGCTGCTCCTGGCCACGCCCGCGGAAGCCGCCGCCGCGCGGCGCCCGGCGCCGGAGCGGGAGCACCGGCCGCTCTGGATGGCGGTCGTCGCCCTGACGCTCTCGGCCGGCGCGACGGCGGTCGCCAGCGAGCTGCTGGTCGGCGCGCTGGAAGGCACGCTCCAGACGGTGCACCTGCCGGAGGCGTTCGTGGGCGTGGTGATCGTGGCGGTGGTGGGGAACGCTGCCGAGCACTCCACCGCGGTGCTCTTCGGCCGCCGGGGAGACATGGACATCGCGCTGGGCATCGCCTGGGAGTCCTCGAAGCAGATCGCGCTCTTCGTCGCGCCCGTCCTGGTGTTCACCGGCCTCCTGCTCGGCGCGCCGATGGACCTCGCCTTCCGCCCGCTGGAGACGGTCGCCGTAGGCGTTGCGGTGCTCTCCACCGCGCTCATCGGGTTGGACGGGGAAACGCACTGGCTGGAGGGCGCGTTCCTGCTGGCGGTCTACGCGGTGCTCGGCCTCGGTTTCTGGTTCGTGGGCTGACCGATGGCCGACCTGGCGCTCGCCGCCATCATGGCGATCTGGGGGAGCACCTTCGCGGTGGTGCGCGCGCTGGTCGGCGGAGGCGAGGCGCCGGTCTCGCCGCTGCTGCTCGTGGCGGTCCGGATGGCGCTCGCTTCGGCGCCGCTCGTCGTCTGGCTGGCGGTTCGCGGCGAGCTGCGCTTCAGCCGGTCGGTCTGGCGGGACGGTCTGATCTGCGCGGCCCTGCTTGGGTGCGGTTTCCTGCTGCAGATCGAGGGGCAGCACCGCACCACCGCCTCGCGCAGCGGTTTCCTCACCGGGCTCCTGGTCGTCTTCGTGCCCCTGCTCGAGCTGGTCCTCTTCCGCAAGCGCCCCTCCGGTCCCGCCGCGGCGGGCATCGCGCTCGCGTTCGGCGGGATGGCGCTCCTCTCCAGCGGCGGCGCTTCGGGCCACGCACAGCTCGTCGGAGACCTGCTCACGGTCGGGTGCGCGGTGGTGTTCGCCGGCCACATCATCGCGCTGGGACGGGTGGCGGATCGGCACCCGGTGTTGCCGCTGCTGCTCGTGCAGCTGCTCGGGACGGGCGCGTTGGCGGCCGTCGCGGGGCCGTTCGTGGAGCGGCAGCACTTCACCTCCGATCCGCGCGCCTTCGCGGCGGTGGCCTACCTGGCGGTCTTCGCCACGCTGCTGGCGTTCGGAGTGCAGACCTGGGCGCAGCGGCGGCTGCCGCCGGTGCGGATGGCGCTCCTCTCGGCGCTGGAGCCCGCCTTCGCGGCGGTCTGGGCCGCGGTGCTGATCGGCGAGCGGCTCAGCCGGCTGGAGCTGTGGGGCGGGGCGCTGATCGTCCTCGGGGTGGCGGTGGGGGAGGCGGGCACGGCGCTCCTCTCACGCCAGCGCCGGCCCGCCGCCTAGGACGCACGAGGCGCTGGATTTGTGGAGGCCGGTCCGCCCCGCTGTTAGAAGCCTGGGTGCGCATGGCCGCCGTGCCGGAGGACCCCGCGCCCGACCTGCAGGTGGAGCGCGCCGCACATGGGCTGCGGCTGCGCGGGACACAGCTATACCTGGATCCGGTCGGACGGCCGCAGCTCGGCTTCCTGGCGCACGCCCGCGGCGCGCGGGCCACGCTGCCCGAGCGGACCGTGGCCACCCCCGCGACCGTCGCCCTGCTGGAAGCGGCCCAGCCCCGCGCGTTGCGCAAGGCGGCGCCGCTGCCCGCCGCCTGGCGCAAGCCCTTCGCGCTCGGCTCGCTCACGCTGACGCTCTACCCGGCCGGGCACGTGCTGGGCAGCGCGCAACTGTGCTGCGAGCTTGCCGGGCGCTCGATCCTCTACGCCGGTGACCTGGGTGGCGCCGGCGAACGGGCGCCGGCGACGGCCGAGCGGCAGGAGCAGGTCCCCTGTGACGCGTTGCTCTTGCGCGCCACCTACGGGCACCCGCGCTACTCGTTCCCGCCGCGCGCCGAGGTGCTCGAGGATCTGTCGCGCTTCGTCGCCGCGGCGCTCGCCGAGCGGCGCACGCCGGTGGTGCTCGCGGCGCCCCTCGGGGGCGCGCAGGAAGCCGTCCGGCACCTCGCCGCGCACGAGCTGCGGCTGCACCCCGCGCCCCTCCGGTTCGCCGAGGTGTACGGCGCGCAAGGAGTCGACCTGCCCGCCTTGCTCCCGCTCGGGGCGATCCGGCCCGGCCAGGTGGTAGTCCTGCCGGCGCACCCGCGCAGCCGCCGCTACCTGCCCGAGATCGGTCCGCACCGGCTGTGCCTCCTCTCCGGTCGGGCGGTCGAGCCCGGATACGCGGCGCAGATCGGCGTCGATCTCGCGCTGCCGCTCTCCGACCACGCCGGGTTCCCCGACCTGGTCGAGTACGCCGTCCACAGCGGCGCACCGCGAGTGCTCACCGTCCACGGGTACGCGGAGGACCTCGCCCGTGCGCTGCGCGAACGTGGCGTGCGGGCCCAGTCCATCCGCGAGCACCAGCGGCAGCTCGAGCTGTTTTGACCGCGGTCAGCGCGCGGCGAGGCCGGCGAGGAAATGCCAGATCGCGGCGGCGCCGAGCCGGGCGGTGCGGCCGTCGGCGTCCAGCGGCGGCGAAAGCTCCATCACGTCGAGGACGCGCACGCGCGGCTCCTGGCCGGCAAGCCGCGCGCAGGCGTACAGGTCCGCGGCGGTGAGGCCGTCGGGGCACGGCGCCGAGACGCCGGGGGCGGTCGCGGCCTCGACGGCGTCGAGATCGAGGCTGATCGCGAGCGCCTCGCCCGGCATGCGCAGTGCTTCGGCGAACGCCTTGGGGACGCGGCCGCGCACTTCGTCCAGTGTGAGCACCGCGAATCCACGCGCCGCGGCCCATTCGCGGTGTGCCCGCGCATTGTGCTGCGGCTGCACGCCGAGCTCGGTGAGCGCGTACCGCTCTGCCCAGCGTTCGGCGAGCCTGCGGAAGGGCGACCCGCTCGTGATGAGCCCGTCGGGCATCGGCCGGACGTCCAGGTGTGCGTCCACGTTGACCGCGGCCACCGGGCCGTTGACCGCGCGCAGGAGCGCGGAATGGCTGGCGTATGCGCCGTCGTGGCCGCCTCCGAGCAGCACCACGCACGCGCCCGCGGTCAGGGCGGCGAGCGCCGCCTCCTCGATCGCGGCGTGGACCTGCTCGACGCCGCCCAGGACCGGCGTCGCGTCGCCGAGATCGCGCAGCACGAGCCGGTCCAGCTGGCCGTGGTCGCCGGGAGTGAGTCGCGAAAGGAAACGGCGCAGCTCCGCGGGGCCCAGCGCCGCTCCCGGCCTCCCGCGGCCGTTCACCACGGCGCGGTCGTCGGCGTAGCCGATCAGGGCGACCGTGGTGCCGTCACGGGCCTGCCGGAGGTCGGCCGAGCGCTCGATCCGCTCACCCAGGCGAGAGTCGTCCGGGGTGCCCCGGTAGAACAGGGCGGGATCCGCGGGCTTGAGCGTGGGTGCCAAACGTCCTCCGGCGCGGCCGCGCCGCGCGACCCGTGCGCACGTCCGGCGGCCTCCGTCAAATGGAGGACAGGAGCGCCTTGACACGAGGGCCGAAGCTAGACGAAATGCCCGCTCGTTTCATCCCGCGCTCACATCACCTCGCCGAGGAGGCAGTCAATGCTGCTTCGACGTGTCTTCCCTGCCGCGCTCGCGACCGCCGCTATCTGCGCCTGCGAGCCCGGCGTCGGCTTCGACGCAGCCCGAAACCCGCAGCAGACGAATTACGCCGCCTTCGATCCGGCCGCAGTTCCGCCGCAGATCCCGCTGCCGAACGATCTGGCGCTCGCGCAAGCCGGTTCGGTCCCGGGCGCGCAGGGCGAGCTCTTGCGGCTGTTCGTCGCCGCCGGCGGGTTCCCGAACGACCAGGAGGTGCCGTTCTCGATCGACCTGGTCAAAATCGTGGTCGATCCGGCCACCGGAGCCCAGGTGCGAAGCAAGCCGGACCTCGACCTGTCCAGCATCCGCATCTGCAACGGGACCAACCCGAACTGCAACGTAGCGGTGATGAGGGTTCCCCCGTCGATGCCGCTGTTCGTCACCGTCGACCAGCCCGCTGCGACCGACTACGTGCCTGGCACCGACCACGGAACGCTGAACATCCGCCGCACGCCGCCGGCGGGCAGCACGAGTCGGGTCTGGGATCCCGGCGTGCAGTACGTCGCGGCCCTCCGCGGAGGACCGAACGGCATCACCGTGAACGGCGGCCAGCTCATCTATCCGCAGCCGGCCATGTTCATCATCGAGCAGGGCAAGGACCTGACCAAGCCCGAGAACCAGGGCCTCATCCCGGGGAACTCGGCCGCGGAGAAGGCAGCGACCGCGTTGCAACTCGAGGCGCTCCGCCAGCAATACGAGGGGACGGTGGCCAAGCCGGGACCGTTCGGCCTCGTCTCGTCGGCGGCGTTCCCGAAGACGGACATCGCGGTCATGACCACGTTCAAGATCGCGCCGGTCGGCACCAATGCGCCCGCGGCGCACGTCGTCATCGACCCGGGCTCGGGCACCGTGCCGCTGCCGTTCAATGCGCTGCTCGACGGCAGCACGCTGCCGGACGATCCGCTCGCTCCGGCGACGAACGC